>JBGVAT010000244.1:0-17206 GCA_045224895.1 Fibrobacter sp. | reverse complement strand
GAAAGACACGCGGTAGTTCTCGAGGAACACCATCTTGAGCTTGCCCTTGCAATCCGGATCAGCGTCGATGATAGAGGCCACAGCGTTAGCAAGACGGATAATCTGCTTAGCCATCCAGTAACCCGGAGCTGACTTACCACCGATCATGATGGTGCGCGGCATGATTTCCTTGCCGTCCTTCACCTGGATGTAAAGGTGGATGGCATGGAGGATGTTCAAGAGCTGGCGCTTGTATTCGTGAATACGCTTGACCTGCACGTCAAAGAACGTGTTCGTGTCAACGTCGACATTCTGCGTTGCCTTGAGGTACTTGGCGAGGCGTTCCTTGTTCTGCTTCTTGACCGCCATGAAGTCCTTCTGGAATGCAGCGTCCTTGGCGAACTTTTCGAGCTTCTTCAAATCGTCCAAATCCTTGACCCAGGATTCGCCAATCTTAGAAGTGATGAGTTCGGACATAGCCGGGTTAGCCTTGCGGACCCAGCGGCGCGGCGTCACGCCGTTCGTCTTGTTGTTGAATTTTTCAGGCCACAGTTCGTAGAAGTCCTTGAAGAGCGTAGTCTTCAAAAGGTCGGAGTGGAGAGCTGCCACGCCGTTCACAGCAAACGAACCCACGATGGAAAGGTATGCCATGCGGACCATCTTGCAGCCGCCTTCTTCGATAAGGCTCATGCGAGCGAGACGAGCGTTGTCGCCAGGCCACTTCATGGAGACCATGCGGAGGAAACGTGCGTTGATTTCGTAAATGATTTGGAGGTGACGCGGCAAGAGCTTTTCGAACAAGCTTACTGGCCACTTTTCAAGAGCTTCCGGCATGAGCGTGTGGTTCGTATAAGCGAACGTGTGCGTTACGATGTCCCAAGCTTCATCCCATTCGAGGTTTTCAATGTCGAGGAGGATGCGCATCATTTCGGCGATGGAGATTGCCGGGTGCGTATCGTTCAACTGGATGGCGACCTTTTCCGGGAAGAGCTTCCAATCGTTGTTGTGGAGCTTCTTGAAGCGCTTGATGATGTCCTGCAAAGAAGCGGAGCAGAGGAAGTACTGCTGCTTGAGGCGCAGTTCCTTACCGTTCATGGAAGCGTCGTTCGGGTACAAGACCTTGGAAATCGTTTCGGAAAGTTCCATGTCCTGCACAGCGGCGATGTAGTCACCGTTGTTGAAGTAGCTAAGACCGAAGTCGTCAGCGGACTTGGCGCTCCAGAGGCGGAGGTTGTTCACAGTGTTGTTCTTGTAACCCGGGATCGGCGTATCGTACGGGAGGGCCATCACGTAGTCCTTCGTTTCCCAGCGGTTGCGGAGGCGACCGTTTTCGTCCATCCAGCTTACCACGTAGCCGTAGAACGGCACCTTGATAGCGTTAGCCGGGCGGGCAATTTCCCACGGGTTCGGGAGGCGCAGCCAGTTATCCGGCTGTTCTTCCTGTTCGCCGTTCACGATCTTCTGGCTGAACATACCGTATTCGTAACGGATGCCCATACCCGTTGCCGGGAGTTCGAGCGTAGCCATGGAGTCGAGGAAGCAAGCTGCCAAGCGGCCAAGACCGCCGTTGCCGAGACCTGCGTCCACTTCCTGTTCGCGGAGTTCTTCGAGCGTCATGCCGATTTCGTCAAGAGCTTCCGTCACGGCGCTTTCGACGTCGAGGTTCAACACGGAGTTGCCGAGCGTACGGCCAATCAAAAATTCGAGAGAGAGGTAATAGACGCGCTTGACGTCTTTTTCGTAGTAGGTGTTCTGCGTCTTGATCCAGCGGTCAACAAGACGGTCACGCACGGCATAAGCCACAGCGAGGAACTTTTCGTGGTCCGTCACCGTGTAGTTGCTGCGGGCGAGCGTGTGGTGGATGTGGTCGGTAAATGCCTTACGGAAAGCTTCCGCATCGGTACCGAGCACGGTAATATCACTTGCATTCTTGGTTTTAGCCATAAATCTAACCTGCCTGGTATTGTTTATTCAATCCAAGGAAAAGTTTAGAAATTTTTACGAGATTTGCAATACGTTAATTCTGTAAACCTCGGTTGTAAGCCTTTTCAGGATGTGTAAAGGATAAGGGCTATCGATGGGAGTATGTGCTGTGAAGGAAGTACGAAAACTCGTTTAGGCGATTGCGGAGCGAAATTGGCTTGATGACTTCGGCAGAATCTGCATACGAGAGCACCCAGCGGTATAGTAATTCGTTCGCTTCGACCTTCATCGTGACGCGTAATTGGCCGTTTTTCAGTTCTTCGACTTTCATGGAGCGGTGGAACGGCTTTTCATCAAGGTAGAATTTGGCGCTTGGGTTAAAGATGATTTCGACCTCTTCGGCTTTCGGGTCTTGTGTGCCTAAAATGGCGGAACCGAGCTGAACTCGCTTACGGAGAGTCTCGATAACTTTAGGATTCTCCTGGAATGTTTCTTTGGTAAGCTCGACGCTCTTGATGCGACGGAACTTGAGGACGTAGGTCTTGCCCGGATTACTTTGCGATTCGCAACCGATGTAAATCTCGTTTTGGTAAATGATGACCATCAGCGGAATGCGCACTTTCTTTTCCATTTTTTCTGGGGTGGCGTATTCCACTAGAATTTTACGATGGTCGTGAATAGCCCGCAAAATGGTCTTGAGTTTTTCGCTTGCGTCTTCCTCGAAATTTGGCGGCGTCCCCATAAAGAGAATCTTTGTGTTCAGGGCATCGGAGACCTGCTGGAGTGCTTTCCGCTCGCTTGCAGGCAGAGTCTTGTTGATCTTTTCAAGTAGTGCGAAAATCAGTTCGCTTGTTGCGGGGTAGATGTTGGCGATGCGCTGCAAGAATACGAAGTGCAGCATCGTATTCTCGAAATTCGGGAACAGCAGACGGTCTGCCGTCTTGATGGCGGACTGATATGCAAATGAACGCCCTTTGCCGTGTGTCTGTATGTATGCCCCGTTGTTCATGGACACGAGAAAGCTCATATCGCGCTGCACATTACGGCGTTCGCCTTCTGGAATCTGCAATACTTCCATCAAGTTGCTGATGGAATAGCTTTTGTCCGGATTCGAAATCAAGTGTGCAAAAAGTTGAACGGTGCGTTCCCCACGAGTTTTCTCTGCCATAATAAACCTCTACGGATTAATATAAATATTTATCGTGACAAATGGTGACGTGATGTGCTATGCGACAAAATCAATTAAATCTAAATACATCATTCTCATTTTAAGAGATTGATTTTTATCAATGTGGAATGCTTCTTTTTCGAATGTCTCGTCTGAGTATAAAAAGCGAAAACCATTTTTTTGATAGAAACTTAATGTATCAGGTTTGTTGTATGCATCGACCACGATAAAACGACAACCAGTTTTGTTGTCTGGATGGATGAACCATGATATTAGGTAATCAATAACTTGACTGCCGAGATGTAGACCGCTTCTTTGAAATTCTCCGTTAACGCCAAGTCGCCCAATTAGCAATGCTGGATATGTTCGTGTATGCTTTGCGTTGGGAACTTTTCGTTCTAGGCGGTTCCTTGATGATTTTGGAATCATCGTTGACTTGATACTGTCATTCGGTAGTGTGAATGCGCATACGATTTTGGGTGATCCTGAATTCGTTACTGCGATGTAGCTTTTCCCCAAAAGTTGCTTGGAATAGAGATAGGCGTCATTCTTGAAAAAATCGTCTAAATCGCTATCGCCACATTGGAACGAAGAAAGGTCTGTTTTACTATCGATAGGATAAATTGTGCAATCAGATGCTAAAAGGATTCTTTCCATTATGAGCCTCTTGATAAGAATGGGTACGAGCGACCATTTCGTCGATTTGGGCGAAAGAAACTTTAAGTTTCAAATGGCGCGGATTCTTTTCGCGTTCTTCGGCAGCACGAATGAACGACTCTGCCGTAGAGCCTGTAAGAACCGGGATATTTCTTATTTCAAGAGCCATAACTCCTCCACAATTTAGATTTATTTAGAGTTATAGTCAACATCGGTTAATTCTCCTTTCCCCGCGGACATGCAAAAACGGCGAGGCTTTAAAAAAACTATGAAATGCTCGTATGAACACTAAGAATGTAAATCCGTAAATGGCAATTGTCAAGAGCTGTGAGAAAAAAAAATTCCCTATACTCGAATTACGACATTATTTGTCGCAGTGAAATAGTAATTTTAGCGAATAACAATTTGACGAGAAAACATAAAAGAGGCATTATGAGAGGACATTATATCTATCAATTGGCGGCAACAATCCTGCCGAACGGCTTGGGGCGCGAAACAGTCGTTCACGACTTGGGTATTTTCACATCGCTTCGCACCGCCGAAAAAATTATGCGCGAGTATGTTACGGAAGGCAACTTCTATTGCCCCGTCTATAGTTTTTCCATCATGTTCCTCCCGGTGAACGATGATTTGGAATATGAGTCCGAACGCCAAATCAATATCTATTCGCCTGCGGGTGAATTACAAATTTCGGAATTCAACATGATTTCTTGCAATGGCGCTTGGAGTAACCGATTGAATATTGACATCAGAGCCGTCATTGATATGGGTCCGTTTAAAAAGCCGTATTTTGTTCTGTACAATCATTGGCGTCGTGGGCTTGCGACCAAGTGCGCCCGCATTTCTTTTTTGGAGCCTAAATACGAACTGGGTGCATCGTACAATAAATCGGTTTGGTTCCTGGATGAAAATGAGAAAAAGATGCTCGTCAGGTTTTTGAAAGCGGGGAAACATTCTCCGCATGAAGCTGAACCCTCAAATAATTGGCGACTTGCCATCGGAGCCTTCAACAACGAAGTCCGAAATGATGACGATAGTCGCATTTTGCCTTATGACCTCCCGATTCCTGACTACACAAAACTGGAGCCGTGATGACTAGAATTTTATCACGCCCCCCGCGGTGGGATATCCTTGAAAAATTCTATCGCGTATTTGATAAAGGCCGCAAGCGCGGCTGCGTTGAACAATGGCAAAAAGAAATGCCCCAAAGCCTGTTGGAACAGGAGTTGTTCGAGACTAAAATCCACATCGAATTCCTGAACGACCGTCGAGAAAAACTGAACAAGGAATTCCGCTGGACATTCGCAAACATGAAAAAGCTAATCACGATCGACCAGCGTATCCGTGAACTCAACAACGAAATCAACCGCACCTTCAACGCCACGAAAAAGGACATCGCCGGACTCGTCGCGCAAAAACATGAGTGGTATAAGGAATACGAGCTCGAAGCTGAAATTTGCCCCGCAAACGATTGGAGCATCGCCGGTGAACATGAATACATCAGCGATTTGCTCTTCTGGTATGTCAATTGGGATGCCATCAACATTTTGGCGAATACAAACGAAGAACATTATGAGCGCCACAAGGCCTACAATGTTCCTGCCTGGAAGCAAATGATGCTTATAGACAAATTTGTCGAAGGCGGCGTGACTTGGGAACTTGATGCATTGCTTTACGACACCGATGCTAGCCTATACAGCTTCAAGGACATCGTCCGATTCCGCCCGGAGCAATTCATTTTGCGGTATAAGTTGAGTTTTTAACATTAAAAAGGGATCCGCTTCATTATGAAAAAGGCTAGAAGATTGCTTGATGAATTCTTGGAAAATAACAAGAATTTGTTTAAACAGAATGATTTAGAAATTGATGCTGATGAAATACACGATGGTCAACCACAAAATGCGTATGCATTTGTTGATGTCTTTGAAAAGAACGATGATGATAAAAATGGGTGGAAAGTACACCCTTTTCCGGAACCTTTAAGTTTAAGGTTTGAATGTTATGCGGCTGCAAATAATGGCGAAGGTTGCTTTTGCCTTTCGTTCTTTATCCCGATGCCGCTTGTTGAGCAGATTCCTGAGAAAATGGTTGACTTGATAATTCCGCATAACCCAGATAAGTGGGCTGGAAAAAAATGGAATGGAACGGATTCTATTTTGATTAAGCCGGAATATTTTCGGCAATTGACTCTAGAAACGATTGGAGTTCATTTTGATGGATTGAACTATGACGAAAGCCAAGAAATTGAATCAGATGATGTTCAAAAAATGATTGTTGAGAAAACCGCTCAATTGGAAAATGGAACATCGTGGTTTTATTCCGATTTCTTTGACAAAAACGATGCAGAGAGCGCTTTTGAAGAGTTCTTTGATGACATCTTGCCGATTTTCAAAAGTGAAAAAATGGATTGGCTCGAATGTGTTGCCGAAATCCAAGCTCATCGTGGTCAAGGGCGTTTTCATCGTCAGATGATGAAGTATTGGGAAAATAAATGTGCGTTTACGGGATGCGATAATCCTGAATTACTGCAGGCTTGTCACGCAAGACCTTGTGCTGCTTGTGAAAATGTTGAACGGCGACTTAGCCCATATAACGGATTTTTGTTAAGGACTGATATTGCTTATTTGTTTAATAAAGGGCTCATTACTTTTCTTGATTGCGGTCTTATCGTTATTTCTAAAAAGCTAAGCGACGAGGACCAGAATGCCTTTGGACTTTATGGCGATATGTCTATTCGGAAACTTGACGAAAAACATCGTGAGTTTTTGCATTATCATCAAAAGTATGTTTGGCAAGATCGCGATAGGGGCGAGCTAGTTTTGAAGATGAAAGGGTATATGTGATTCTATGTTGGAATAAGAATTGCTGAATTTCGGAGGAAAATGAGTATAGATTTAGGAGAGGTGTATAATTTTAAGAAGGGGAAATGAAAATGCGACATGTTTTGTTTGCGAGAATTGGTTACATGCAATATTATAAAGGTGTTGCTATAGAAAAACCGATAAATGGTGGTGGTCATAATAAAACCAATATAGGCCATGAGGCTTTCAATTTTAACTGCGAAAAAGATGGGTTTTGTTATGGGTATGTACAACCACCACGAGGGAATACTGAAAGCAATAACCCTCGCTTAAACATTGGTCGAATTAATCCATCATTTAAAAAAAAAGGATTATATTGAAAATGTGCTTGTGATTTGGGTGGCGACGAAGCCCAAAGAACTTGGAAGCGGGCAATATGTTGTTGGGTGGTATAAAAACGCAACAGTTTATCGTGATTTCCAAAAAATAGATAAAAATATCAATCGTTATCCGTTAAAAAATTTTTATTACAATATTAAATGCAATTCAGACGATGTTGTGCTTCTTCCCGTAAACAAACGAAATCTATATATTCCTTATAAGCCACAATCGAAACAGAAAATTGTCTCTATGGGACAAGCAAATATTTTTTATCTACTAGATACAAAAGGAAAACAAATACATAATCTCGCAAAAGAAATAAAAAGAGCTATAGTATTGACAGAAAGGTATGCTGGCGCTAATATAAAAACGAATGAAGATTGCCTTCAAGATATTCATGCGCAAAGTTCATACGAAATGGATCCCAAAATACGAAAAGCTATTGAATATCACGCTATGAGGAAATGTATTTCGTATTACAAAAGAAAAGGTTACAAATGTGAAGATGTTTCTCTGCGGGAATCATTTGATGTTCTTGCGAGAAAAGGAAACGAAATGTTAAAAATTGAAGTGAAAGGAACAAGAGGTCCTGGAGACAAGATAATAATGACAAAAAAAGAGGTTGATTTGGCCAAACGCGACAAAACTATTCTTTTTCTTGTTTCCAATATCGTATATGATTATAAAACTGGTAAAACTTCTGGTGGCGAAGAACGAATCTTAATGTGGAATTTTACTCAATCGTCTCTAATCGCATTGTCCTATTCTTATCAGGTTCAATAACCTGGCTGAAAAGGAGAAAATACAATGTTTTACAGCAATAGATTAAATAATAGGTCTAATATACAAGAATTGACTCTAGAAGAACTTGTTAATCGATTGTCTTGTAAATCGGATGTCTTTGTCGTGTCCTGTTATTATGGTTTGGACACTATCCAGAAATTTTTTGATAAAATGTATGAATGTGGAAAACAAGGTCGCACAACAACAGTAATTGTTAGTTCGCAGGGAAGTTCTACAGATCGATTAATTTCAATTTTAAAAGATTTAACACGCGTTAAATTGCATCAAACACAGAAATTATATGTTTATGAAAGTTCTTCCTTACTCCACACAAAATTATACCTATCAATGGATTCTAATGTTTCAAAAAACACATGTTGTTTGGTTGGTAGCCTAAATTTAAGTGATAATGCATTTTATTCAAATGAGGAAATTTTAGTTGACATTGTAGAAACCAAAGATAAAAAAGCTGCAAGTGATTACATAGACTCCATTCTTTATGGGAATGACAAGTGCTTGATAAATATAAAAGATTTGCAGAATAAAATGAAGGATGTTGCAGATGATGATATAGAGGATTATCTAAGGAATAAATATTCAAAAGAATATGGGTCTGTCTCTAATAGTACAATAAAAGAGTTTATTAGCTGCGGTTATATATTTTTTAAAGCACAAAGAAATTTCTCACTGACATATCGACAAGATTCTTTATGGGACAAATGGATCTCAAATATCGATCCGCAAAATAGAAAATTACTTATCCCTAATACGAAGAATCCCCGCTTAAATGTTTATGATTTATTAGGAATCAATGAAGAAAATGATGAAACTGACGCTATCTATATAAAACAACATTCGGTTGAAACTAATTTAGGCTATTGGGTGCCTATAGGGAAAAGACATGATTTTATTCAAAAAAAGATAGATGAAATAAAAAAACAGCGAGAAGAAAGGTATAATTGTATTTGTAAAATTTTAGCACAGAATAGTGAAAATTTATCGGATGATTCATTAGAAGAGGAAGAGCCTGATGCATTGAAAAGATTAAAGGATTCGTTTAATCGTTTAAATACATTGCTAGCAGAAGAAAAGAAACTAAAACCTGAAGCTTTTAATGATTTAAAAGATGAATTTTGTGCTTTTATTCAAGATAAATTGATTTGGTTTAAAAAAGAGAAAAATAAGGAGTTGTATAATCAAAATGGAATATATTTTAACCCAATGCCAAATTTTTGGGATGATGTTCCTGCTGTAAAAGAATTTAGAGAAAGCTTTTGCGATGATATAAATTTGAGGCATTCGAAAAATGGGAAAAAAGTTGTTGATGTCTTGTATAAATATTTTGAATTGGAAAAAGGAGAGATGGATTTGAATAAAAAATTGGGTGAATGGGAAAAATTTGATACGGAATCTTTTAAACCCAAAGGATAAACCTTTTTGTGAATAAGAATAGTCAATTTGAATTCCGGCAGCAAATCGCGGGGTACGATTGTGCCCCGACAGCCTTTATTAACGCTTTAATCTATTTGTTTAAGCGTGAAGAAATTCCTATTGATGTTGTGCAAGGAATATATATAAATACTTTGAATGGAATGATTGATTTTGGTTCAACTTCTGACGATATCAAAAATGTGGCTGAATTCCTTAAAGGTTATTGTTGTTGTTGTAAGGATGGATGGAATTTTGCTGTTGATATAGATCATCAAGTAGGGAAAAAAGCTGATTTTAGCAGAATTGATCTAGAAAGTGATAAAACTTGCTGTGTTTTACGGGTGAAAATAGCTGGTGGGTACTGGCATTATATTACGGCATTTTATGAAAAGGGCGACTATATTTATTGTTATGATCCTTATTTTGAAAAAGAAACTCGTAATTGGTGCTTAAAGAAAATGAAAAATGGCTGTAATTTGAAGGTTAAAAGAGAATATCTATTTGCGGAAAAAGATAGCGGAGTTTACCGAACTGGGGTATCTAAGGATCGTGAGTTCATTTTAATAAAAAGGATTAAACCCACGAAATAAATTGTCTGCCATTCCACTCTATGCAAGAACAATTTCAAAAAAACTCCAAATTTGAAGCTTGCTATAATTTCTGGCAGCCGCTTGTCAAAAAGATTTATGCCCCAAATGCTGATGTGATTTTCCTGCATAAAAGGGATGTCCTTGCGGCTTTTACACGCTTGCAAAAAGTGAAGCCTGATTACGGTTTTGAAATTTCTTATAAGCAAGGGTCAAAGGGGTATCGAGATTGCGACAAGTCGCAAGTTATTTGCTTGCGCAAGTCTTTGGGTAGTGCAGCTTCAATTGAATTCCTGGTAGATTGTGGTGCTAAATATTTGAGCATCCGTTTTTCTCATATTGAAGCAGGGAACTTTAATGTTCCGTATGAACGCTGTTGGTGTAATCTTGATGCGACTCTTGAAAACCTCGTAAAATTTGTTGATGAATTCCCGAACTATAACGAGCAATCGTCAAGAATCATAATGGAAATCGAAAAAGAGCAGAAACTGAAAGAAATCGCCCAGAATACAATCCGGGCGACGATTTCGCACATCATGAATTCAACAAAACATCAATGGAAATTGTTCGAATCAGAAAATTCTTTTTTGTTGGAAGTTGCTTTCGATAAGGGTTATACCATTCAAATGTCATTTGATATTCAAAACTATCTTGAGCGAATCCCGGCGTTGCAAAATGTTCTTGAGCAAACGGAAGTCTTCTTACAAGAAATTCCGTTCCCGATATCTGTTAAGGCTCTTGACAAGAGTTGTTTTTGAATTTATATTATTCGTGAACGAATGTGTAGTCCCGTCTTTTTCGCATGTAGACGGGAAGGAGTAAATGATGAAAAATGATGTCCCGGCAGTTGCCAAATCTGAATTTTCCCTGATAGATGAAAATATGCTCAAATCGCGAATCTACACGATTCGTGGGCTCAAAGTCATGCTTGATGCTGACTTGGCTGAAATTTATGGGTATGATAAAAAGGTATTCAACCAACAGGTAAAAAATAATATCGAAAAATTCGATGAAGATTTCCGATTTCAGCTCACTAAATCAGAATTGGAAGAACTCGTAAGGTCAAAATTTTTGACCATAGAACCTCAAAATTCTTTGAAAATAGCCGATTTGGAACAAAAAGACAACTTGAAGTCAAAATTTTTGACTTCAAGTTGGGGCGGATTAAGGAAGATGCCTTATGCTTTTACTGAACAGGGAATCTACATGCTTATGACTGTTCTCAAGGGCGAACGGGCAACTGCTCAAAGTAAGGCCCTTATTCGGCTTTTCAAGCAGATGAAGGACTACATCATTGCTGAAAATCGGAATTTGTTGGGTAACGAAAGTCTTGTTCAAATAGTCGTGCAAACGGAACGGAATACCAAGGATATTGCCGTCATTCAGTCCGACCTTCAGAAGGTCATGGAAAATTTTGTTGATCCTTCTACCTACAAGCATTTCTTGATTCTGAATGGAAAAAAGTTGGAAGCGGATGTTGCTTATACGCAAATTTATGGCAGGGCAAAGAAATCCATCGCCATTATTGACGATTATGTTGGCGTGAAAACGCTTGATCTTTTGCGAGGAATTGTCAAGGGCGTTTCTGTGACAATTTATAGCGATGGAAATGGATTCGAATCGCTGACAGATCAAATTAAGAGTGATTTCTTGGCGGCTCGCCCTGATGTAAAGCTTTTTACGGACCGGACAAGAGGCAAATTCCATGACCGCTATATTTTTCTGGATTATGGTTTAAAAGGTGAAAAACTTTTTCACTGCGGAGCTTCTTCAAAAGATGCCGGAAACAAAATTACAACCATTATGCAGATTGAGAATACGGAAATCTATCATATTTTGATGGATAAATTAAAAAGATGACATTACCCTCTTATCAAAACAAAAGGTTTCCCCATTTCCTTTATGCGCTTAAGATTTTCGGCGGTGCCCTTGCCTTTCCCGTCCCAAATCATAAGAGCTTGGTCGCAGTCGTTTGCCATTTGTGTGTCTTTCACATAGTGAAATGCGCTGCCGGTGAGTCCTTTGGCTGCCTCGGCACAAGAACGGATTTTTGCGGCTGATACGAAATTATTTCTCGGAGTAACTCCGCTACAATAGACGGTTACATTGCTGAATCCTTTGAATTCTAGGTATTTTTGTACGACGGCATCAACGCCGTAGCAATCGCCGATAAGAATTTCATCGTTGTTTTCGATGAATTGATCAATAAATGTTTTTGCCAAATCGGGCAATTTTGAAATGGACTTTGACCCGGATATAAATATTTTCATAGCGTCTCTTTATAGAATTGTTGATTTTGTTAGCTCTAGTAGGTTGAATCCATCTTTTGAAAAATAGTGGTCTTGCTCGGGGATGATGACAACGCGGACATTTTCGCGTTCGTGCAATTTGATGAGACCTGCTAAATGTGCCGATGGATCAAGGCTCCCGAAAACGAAAGACATCATTTCGCCGTTGAAATTTTGAGCACATCGACACAATTTTGTCGTATTTATCATGAGGGGAGGGTTGATTAGTAAAAAACGACTAATCTGTGGAAAAGAGGCATGCCCTAAGCATCCGATTGATGCCCCTTTTGACATTCCTATGAAATAAATTTTGGTAGTATCGGTAATCTCGAATTCCGAACGGACCATTTCGACGAATTGTGCCATTTGATCTATTTCTGTCGACGGCGTGGATGCGCAAACGACTGAAAATCCGTACTTATCTCGCAATTCACAGGCGAGTTTCAGGTACTTGTTCTGGTAACCGTAAATGGAACCGTCTTGCCCTGTTTTAATCAGAAATATTTTCTGACGGTCTTCGCCAAAGACGAAACCGTAATCAATTTCGCAACCGCATTGGTATGTTTTGATTAAGTCGAAAGTTAATGTGGCGCTATTCATGATGCTTGCCTCTTTTTGCTATATCTCAAAAAATAGACTTTTACTACGACAAATAATGTCGTATTTTAAAGACGGTGGGAAAAAGCAGCCCGCCTTGTGCGAGCTGCCTTTGCTATTACAATTGTCCGGGGAGTACTAGCTTTTCCTTAGGCGGAAAACTTGCTTCGTACTTCTCGAATTCTTCGGGCATTCGCTCGGTCACGAAGTAACCCTCGGGGTCTTTGTACGAGCCGGTCACTCCGTCCAAGAATCCTTCGTCGAGTTCCTTGCACAAGAAGTATGGTGCATCGCTGTTCGGGTCGTCGGCGTAGCGGATGCCCTTGGTGTAAGCGGGGACGAATCCGCTCTTGCCGTAGAATCCGATGTTCCCGACGATAAGCAGACAACCTGCGCCCATCTTGCGGGCGATTTCCATGGAATAGTCGAGGAGCGCCTTGCCGTATCCTTGCCGTTTGTAGTCGGGGTGGATGCTGATGGGCCCGAAGGTCATCATGCGGATTTTGCGTCCGTTGTCGGCGTCGATTTTCGACCACGCGTACATCACGTGTCCGATAATTTGTCCGTCAACTTCCATGACGAGCGAGAGTTCCGGGATAAAGCCTGGGTCGTTCCTGTAATGGTGGAGGACAAAATGCTCCACGCAACCGGGACGGTAAACGTTCCAGAATGCTTCTCGGGTGAGATTTTCGACGATTTTAAAGTCGCGCGGTTGTTCCGTGCGGATATTGTATTTTTTCATTGTTTATCTCCAAAATTTTTGTGTGAATCGGCACAATCACCTTGGAAGACCGCCTTGAAAACATTCGTCTTCCAAGGCTCTAAACAATGAACCAATATTTACTAGATAACATCCAGCCTCTGATAAAAGTGATGCGTTAAATATACATACTTTTGCCGTGCTTGTGGCAAAAATGCGTTTTTTCCTGATGAATCGCACTTTTTAGGTGCTGTTGTGTTGTGTATATTAAACTTTTACGAGTATATTTTTTTGAAAAATCTAAATTGTGGTATAGCAGTTAAGGAATTTAAGATTATGAAAAATTTTTCAGCGAAGTATATTGCTTGCACCCTATTGTTTGGGCTTAGCATGTTTGTCGGTTGCGGTGACGATTCTAGCCCTTCGTCTCCGATTACGCCGGCTGCAGGCGGGTCTTCTTCGAGTGTTTCGCAGGCTCCGGTTGAAAATCCCGATAATCCTGTAGCCTCTAGTTCTTCTGGTGAAATTGTCGTCTTGTCCAGTTCGTCCGAAACGCCTTCTGGTTCGGATGTTCCCGCAAGTTCTGCGGATGTGGCTTTGTCCTCGAGTTCTGCTGGCGCTGCACAAGGAACGTTCACCTTTGCGACAACGCCTGGCGCACTTGTGTTGGCTCCGGATGCCGATGGCTTTTATGATATGGGCGATGTCTACAAGGCTGTGCCCCAGACCAGCAAGATTGCTTTTGTGATCCGCCATTCCAAGCGCGAAAAGAATAACTTGGGTACGGAATCGTCGCTGACTCCGATTGGCGTCCAGATGGCTCAGACTCTCGGTACCAAGCTTGCTAGTGAAGAACCCTTCTATTACGCTTCGACGAACTTCTTGCGCACTCGTGCAACTTGCGAAAACATTGCCGCAGGCCGTGGCGAAACTGGCATCGAAGTCGTGACGTGGGATGGCATCAACGGCAGCTACTTCTTGACGGTTCCGAGCGATACGCTGGATGCGCTTGTTTCCAAGAGAGGCGGCAATCCTAAGTATATCGCTATGTATGCTTATGGCGTTGACTATGCGACTTATTCGCCTGCTGTTGTGGCGTCTGTCATTCCGTCTTATTTCTATGATCTCTTCGAACGTGGAAACCAGTTCTTGAGCGAAGTCATTGTCGCGAACATGCCGACCTGGAAGCGCGTGAGCGTCCTCGTCAGCCACGATATGCTTGTCGAACCGTTGATTGCCTTTGTTTCGAACAGGACCATTAACTTGAAAGTCTTTGAGAATCCGTACCGTTGGGTCAATTACCTGTCGGGTATCGCCGTGATTGTCGACGAAGCCGGTGCTGTGACGGCACTTCCGGTTCGTGGCGACGAAGTCGGCTGGATGGTTCCTAGGGACGAAGTGGACGAATCCGTTCAATGAGAATAGCTCTCCTCGGTTCTACAGGTCTTATTGGAAAGAACGTCGCTCAGCTGCTAGCCCAGCTGGACGAAGTTGAAAGTGTTTATTGCCCGGTGCGTTCGGTCCCAGACTTGAATGCGCTGGGCATTTTTAATGGTGCTTCGAAGTTCAATTTCGATGCCGTCGACTTTGATGCGCTGTTATCGTCGCCTCCCGAAGACCAGTGGCGTTCTAGCGTATGCCAAAATTTTAGCGGTTGCGATGCCGTGGTTTGCTGCCTGGGGACGACGCTCAAGCAGGCGGGGAGCAAGCCCGCTCAGGAAAGAATCGATCTGCGCTTGCCGCTTACGCTTGCGGCCCTTGCAAAGCGTCAGGGGGTCAAACATTTCCTATGCGTTAGCGCCATGGGGGCAAATCCGTATTCGCCATTCTTCTACAACCGTTTAAAAGGGCTGCTCGAAAAAGGCCTCACGATGATAGGCTTTGAAAGCCTTACGCTCGTGCGTCCGTCGCTGCTTCTCGGGAAGCACAAGGACAAGCGTTTTGGCGAAGAACTGATGCAAAAGCTTTTCGGGGCTCATGCGGAATGGGTTCCGGCGTATTTCCGTCCGGTGCATGCCGAAACAGTGGCCGCCCATTTGGTGGCGAATCTATTGAAGCCCCCTACGGATCATATCTGCGCGACCGATGGCGTGAAAGGCAAACGTATTGTCTATAACCGACAATTTTTTAAATTTGGTAAAAAACAATAAGGAGTTCTCATGACGATAGTCGTCTTTATCCTTTACTTGCTGATGATGCTTGGTATTGGATTTTACTTCTCTAAAAAGGCAAACAGCTTGAATGCCTATTACCTTGGCAACCGTGGTATGAACAAGTGGGTGGTCGCTATGTCCGCCCAGGCCTCCGATATGAGCGGCTGGCTCTTGATGGGGCTTCCGGGCGCCGTCTTTGTGAGCGGTTTTTCCGAAGCTTGGATCGGTATCGGCCTTGTCATCGGTACGTACCTCAACTGGAAGATTGTGGGTCGCAGGCTCCGCAAGTACAGCCATTTCTGTGGCGATTCGATTACCCTCCCGGACTTTTTCTCGAACCGTTTCCGCGATAAGAAGGGAATCATCCGCGTTATCGCCTCGATCTTCATTCTGGCTTTCTTCCTTTTCTATACAGTGTCGGGCTTTGTCGCTAGTGCAAAACTCTTCGGTACCATCTTCGGAATGGACTACACCACGGGCCTTATCCTCGGTGCCATCGTGGTCGTGAGCTACACGTTTATGGGCGGCTTCTTTGCCGTGTGCTGGACTGACTTTATCCAGGCTTTGATGATGCTTGTCGCAGTCATCGTGATTCCGACGATGATCATGACTGGTTCTGGCGGATTTGCAATGACGATGGATGCCGTGAATGCCCAGAATCCCTACTTGATGAGCCTCTTCACGAACGCAACGACGGGCAAGTCCATTGGCCTTATCGCCCTTATTTCTAGCTTCGCTTGGGGGCTCGGTTATTTTGGCATGCCGCACATCCTCGTGCGTTTCATGTCCATCAAGAACGCCGAAGAAATCAAGGATTCTCGCCGTATCGCTATGACTTGGGTGACCATCTGCTTGGGCGCCGTGATTATGATTGCCCTTCTCGGTCGTTACTACGTTGAATCTCACGGCATCAAGGTCGATGACCCGGAACGCATCTTTATGATCCTCTGCCAGGCCCTTTGCCATCCGGCGATTGCCGCAATCCTCATGGCCGCAATCCTTGCCGCTATCATGAGTACCGCCGACTCCCAGCTTTTGGTTTCTGCCTCCGCTTTCAGTAACGACCTTTACAAGCACTTGTTCCGCAAGAACGCTAGCAACAAGGAAGTGATGTGGGTGAGCCGTGGCATTGTCGTCCTCATTACGCTTGTCGCCGTGATTGTCGCTATGCAGGGCGCTCCGAGTGCCGACGGCGTGAAGCATGGCAAGAGCTTCCTCGACGTGGTGATGAGCCTCGTGAGCTTTGCCTGGGGCGGTTTCGGTGCAACGTTTGGCCCGATTATGCTGCTCGCCCTCTTCTGGAAGCGCACGACGCTCCCGGCTGCTGTTGCGGGTATGCTCGTGGGTGGCATTACGACATTCGTCTGGAAGTTCTACCTCTCCAGCTTCTCCGCCGAAATCTTCCAGATTTACGAACTCGTGCCGGGCTTTATCCTCTCCTTCGTGACGATTGTCGTCGTGAGCCTTTTGACCAAGGAACCTTCCGCTGAAATCCAGCTGGAATTTGACCGCGTGGAAAGCACTCGTCTGAGCGACATGAAACTGTAATTTTTGAGTTGATTGTGAAATGAGCCCCGCTTTTGCGGGGCTTTTTCGTATCTCAAAAAAATTCACTTTTTTTCGCCTTATCCCCTTTACAAATGAAATTTTTATTTCTATAATTGGGTCACTCTCGCGGGAATAGCTCAGTTGGTAGAGCACGACCTTGCCAAGGTCGGGGTCGAGGGTCCGAGTCCCTTTTCCCGCTCTAAAATAAAA
>JBGVAT010000243.1:0-4863 GCA_045224895.1 Fibrobacter sp. | reverse complement strand
TTCTTTTCGGTTTCAGCAATATAATATTCCGGATTTTCGCGGATCTTTTTAATATCAAGCATTTGATTGCCTCGGTTTGAAAATATTTTACGGGCAACAATATAGAATATTTTCATTGTTGTAGTTCTTTACACCGATAATTGGAAGGGCTTGGGAGTTCTTCTGTGGTTTGGATATACATTATTAGCGGGATGGTGTAGGGTATGAGTTGGATGACCATGAACAATGAAGAAATTCCAAGGAGTACAATAATGAAATTTCTTTTGTTGCCCTTACTCGCTGTCTCATTTGCCTTTGCTCAATGGGGTGGTGGAGGAAAATCCCTAAACGACTACAAAAAAATGTCTGTTTCTGGCAGAGACATCCATGTCTATGCTCCGTCCAATCTTAAGGCCAAAAGTCCGTTGCTCATATCGTGTCATGGCATGGATCAGGACCCAAATTATCAGCAGTCCAATACCCACTGGGAAGCAGTCGCCGATACGGCGGGCTTTGTCGTTGTCTATCCTAGGGGTGGAACGGGTATGAGTACTTGGGATGTCCAGGGTGACAAGGATACCAAGTGGATGACTGAAATTATTGCACAGATGGTCAAGGATTATGACATCGATGAAAAACGTGTGTATCTTTCGGGATTCTCGATGGGCGGTATGTTCACCTATAACGCTATGAACAAAATTGCAGACAAAATTGCGGCCTTTGCGCCTACATCCGGTACGAATGTGTTTGGTGCTTCCAAGGCTCAGCGCCCTGTTCCTATCATCCATCCTCATGGAACGTCAGATGATATCTTGGGTTACGATCAGGTAGAAGGCTTCATCAAGAATTACCGTGATCAGTTTAACTGCCCGGCGCAGGCGGAAGTGCAGAATAACTACCCCCATCAGGGTGAAAAGGCTACGATGTACACTTGGGGACCTTGCGATAAAGGTGTCTATATCAAGCATATGAAGCTTGAAGGACGTGGGCATATGCCTTCGAAAAACGAGGTTTCAGATATCTGGAATTTCCTGAAGCAGTGGAACGTGGATGGCCTTATCGAAGACACTCCTGCACCGGAATCTTCTTCGAGCGTTGCTGAGTCTTCGTCGTCCGAAACTGCGAATTCCTCCAGCAGCGTCAGCTCTGAAAAATCTTCCAGTTCTGGTGCCGAAATCACCTCCAGTGCTACAGGTATCCAGCCTATGGATCCTGGTATGCGTTCGATCGCCGTCTTCAGCTCTGACAACCACATCGTAGTCGCCAATGCTCAGGGAAAATCCATTACGGTGTTCAACAGCCTTGGCCACGTTGTCTGCACGACTCGCGGTCTCGGAAATGAACAAAGGGTTTACACCGGCGCCAAGGGTATGTACATCGTGAAGGTCGGCGGTAGAACATTCAGGACTTCGCTCTAGAATCTGACGGAATTGCAACATTGAAGGCACTCCCTCGTGGGGTGCTTTTTTTCACTTTGAGTTTTTTTATAAATTTATCCTATGCTTTTTAGGAACGTAACTCGTTTGCTTTGTTTTTTTGCTGTAGTTTTCCTGACGTCTTTCTTGTCGGGTTGTTACAGCTTTACCGCATCGACGCTTCCGAGCCATATCAAGACGGTCAATATCCACGAAGTCGAAGACAAGACGCTCGACCCGGTGCTTGCCAACAATATCCATACCGCAGTTGTCGATATGTTCAAGAAGAATGCGGGTGGCGTACGCCTGGTCAATGGCGAAGCCAATGCCGACTTTGAAATTACATTGTTGAGCTATACGAATAAGCCTGAAAACTACAACAGCAATAGTGACGTGGAAACATACCGCGTAACGATTCGTGTCGAAGTCAAATTTTACGATAACGTAAAAGAACGCATTATCTACGAAAGCAAGTCCCTCTCGGCCGATGGCGTCTATGACGTCCAGGCGAACGAGACCGAAGACCGCCATGGTCAGACGCGTGCTGTTGAAAAGCTCCAGGACCTGATTGTTTCGAACGCCCTCGCCAAGTGGTAATTTTAGCGCTATAAAAAAAGCGACTCGGCAATATCGATGAGCGAATCTTGCCGAGTCTAGGGTTGGTTTGGAGTATTACAAATATGCTTAATTTCTTACGCTTTGTTAAGCCCTAAAGTCTAATTTTATTGAAAAAATGCAAAAATTGGCGACAAATGGACCAATTTATAGGACATCTTGCAAAGTAATCGGCTTCTCGTTGAGCAGGGCTTCTGTAAGTTCGCTGCCTTTGTAGGTCAACTTTAACGAGAAAAACGGTTCGCCTCGTTCGAGGAGCGCGAGGAATATCAGGTCTCCGTCCCAGTGCGGAAGTTCCTTGACCCTTTGCTTGTCGACCCATTCGAGGACGCCTTCATCGCATTCCTTGATGGTTCCCGTAAATTCGGTCGCGGTGAACAGGTGCATAAATTCCGTCTGGTCCATGCCGTCGCTGATGAAGGTGACGATGCCGCGGTACTTGGGGCGGATGAGCGTGAGGCCCGTTTCTTCAAGAGCTTCGCGGTGGATGCAGTCTTCGGGCGATTCCCATTCTTCGAACTTGCCGCCAATGCCGATCCACTTGTCCTTGTTGATGTCGTTTTTCTTTTTGATGCGGTGGAGGAGCAGGTATTTGTTGTCTTGTTCGATGTAGCAGAGGGTTGTGTTGATCATGCTTCTAAATATAGAATTGTTTGCGTTTTTGCACATTTTGTGGAGAATTGACAAAAAAAATTGCCATAAATGCGATAAGAATGTATAATTATCGTATGAATTTCGAAATGTTTAGCGGGTACTGATACAATGCAGAATTTGGAGAAGGAAATAATCGTAGATTCAAAGCTCGAAAATATCGAAACGCTTACGCATTTTGTCGAAAGTGCTCTTGAACCGTATGACCCGTCGCCTAAGGCGATGATGCAGATTAGCGTGGCGATAGATGAGTTGTTTAGCAATGTTGTTCGTTACTCAGGTTCTTCGAATATGAAGCTGATCCTGAACGTGAACGAAGATGTGCTGACGGCGACGCTGACTTTTATTGACGAAGGGATCGAATATGATCCGCTTGCCAAGAAGGATCCCGATGTAAAACTCCCTGCAGAAGATCGGGAAATCGGCGGGCTAGGAATTTTTTTGGTGAAAAAGACGATGGATGGTGTTGAATACAAACGAGATGGTCAACAGAATATCCTGAAAGTTGTAAAAAAACTTAAGTAACTAAAGGTTTTAAAAAAGAGAGGCTTATATATGCAAATCAAAAAGAATATTGAAGGTTCTGTTGAGTCGATAGCTTTGGAAGGTCGCCTGGATACGGTGACGGCTCCATTGCTGGAGTCTGAAATCCAGGGCAAGCTGGATGGGATTACGGAACTTCAGCTGGACTTTGCCAAGTTGGCTTACATATCTTCCGCAGGGCTGCGCGTGCTGCTCTCTGCTCAAAAGATTATGAATAAACAGGGAAAGATGGTCATCAAAAACGTATGTGCCGAAATCAAGGAAATTTTCGAGATGACTGGCTTTTCGGATATTTTGACGGTTGTCTAGTTCTTGATAGATAGCTGAGACTGTTTGCGTTAAACAGGGAATAATGCAAACAAATCTCTGTGAATAAAGCCCTCGGGTTCTCCCGAGGGCTTTTATAATACGACCGGCGGCTCGATTGCAATTTACACTGCGATACCTCGCCGCAATGAAGACCGGTGGCTCGACTGTAAATTATTCTGCGATACCTCGCCGCCTCTCGCCTTCAACGACTCGTTAATACGAGTCGCTTACGGCTCACGTCAATCGTCATCCTGGCCCCTGTAAGGGGCGGGATCCAGTCAATTACTTAACGCCAATCAGAGACAGGTCGCGGACTGCGCCCTTGTCTGCAGAGGATGCCATGGCGGCGTATGCTTGGAGTGCCTTGGACACGACGCGGTCGCGGTTCTCAGGTTTCCATGCCTTGGCGCCACGGGATTCCATTTCCTGGCGGCGGGCGGCGAGTTCTTCGTCGGTGAGTTCCACGTTGATGGTGCGGTTCGGGATGTCAATTTCGATGACGTCGCCCGTATGCACGAGGCCGATGTTACCCTTGTTGGCGGCTTCCGGAGAAGCGTGGCCAATGGAGAGACCGCTTGTACCGCCGGAGAAGCGACCGTCGGTGAGGAGGGCGCAGAGCTTGCCGAGGTGGCGGCTCTTGAGGTAAGAGGTCGGGTAGAGCATTTCCTGCATGCCAGGACCACCCTTCGGGCCTTCGTAGCGGATGACGACAACGTCGCCAGCCTTCACGACGTTCGGATCGAGAATGCCCTTGACGGCGTCTTCCTGGCTTTCGAACACGACTGCCGGACCGGTGAACTTGAGAATGGATTCGTCAACGCCTGCGGTCTTCACGATGCAGCCGTCGATGGCGAGGTTACCGTAAAGAACAGCGAGGCCGCCGTCCTTGGTGTAAGCATGTTCGCCATCGCGGATAGCGCCATTGGCGCGGTCGAGGTCGTGATCCGGGTACATGAAGTTCTGGGAGAAAGCTTCGATGTTGTACTTGCGACCCGGACCTGCGAGGTAGCGCTGCTTGGCTTCGGCAGTCGGATTACGCTTGATGTCGTTTGCTTCGAGAGCGTCGCCCATCGTGGCGGCGTGAACAGTCTTTGCGCTCTTGTGGATGAGGCCCATACGGTCGAGTTCACCGATGATGCCCATGATGCCGCCTGCGCGGTTCACGTTTTCGATGTGGATGTTGTGGACGGTCGGAGCGACCTTGCAGATGCACGGTGTGTTGCGGGAGAGGCGGTCGATGTCCTTCATGGTGAAGTCCACGCCTGCTTCCTGAGCGACGGCGAGCAAGTGGAGAACGGTGTTAGAAGAACCACCCATGGCGATGTCGAGGCGCATGGCGTTTTCGAAGGCG
>JBGVAT010000242.1:0-6630 GCA_045224895.1 Fibrobacter sp. | reverse complement strand
GATACCCTGGTACCAGACGGAACCGGTGCGCCACTGGGGTTCGTTGTTGCTGATGGCTTCGTTCACCACGTCCCATTCGGCGACTTGGCCTTTCCAGTGGCTGACAACTTTTTCGATATGGTTCTTGAGAACGGCGAGCAATTTCTTTTTGTCGTTCTTGTAGTTGTTCACCCAGTTCGGAACTTGGCTGTGCCAGGCGAGGGCGTGGCCGCGGACGCGCATGCCGTTTTGCTGAGCGTACTTGACCATCTTATCGCCATTATTGTAATTGAACCTGCCTTCTTGCGGTTCAGTGGCGTCGAACTTCATCTCGTTTTCGGCAACGACGATGTTGAACTGTTTCTTGTGAATCTGTTCGTAATTGCCGGGAAGTCCGCCGTTGAACCACTGCGAGTTCAGAATAGCGCCTATGTAGATGCCGTTTTTATCGGCAAGGGATCTAAGGGATTCATCTGCGGCGAAGGTGTTTGTCAAGCCTGCGCCAAGAAGGGTTGTGCTAAGCACGAGACCCGCGAATGCGTGAGTCTTTTTCATCTTTTGTACTCCTTTTAACCCTAATCCTAATGAGTACCCAATAACATTTAAGATAAACAAAAAGTAAGTTAAAAGATGTAAAGAAAAATATGCAAGGAAAAACGTTTATTTTAGGTGGCTGAAATCAGTCAAAAAAGCGAAATTGTCAAATTATTTTCTTTTGGGGGGTGAAGTAAAATCTATTGAACACCTCTTTGGGGAAAATAAATATCTTTTCTCTGTAAAGTTTAAGTTGGAGGTTCTTATGTCCCGTTCCTTGAAGATTTCTCTTGCTTTGTCGGCTGTAGTTGCCACATCTGCAATGTTTGCTGCCTGTGAAAAGCAGGACGCTCAGCAGTCTAAGGCTCAGCCTGCGCCGGTTGCCGAAGTCGCTCCGCAGTCAAAGTCTGTCGTGGTTTATTTCTCTCAGACGGGTGCGACCAAGAAGTTGGCTCAGATTTTCAAGGATGTCCGCAATGCCGACGAAGTTGAACTCCAGCTTATAAAGCCGTTCCCCTCGACTTATGACAGCACGATTGCCGAAGTACGTGCCGAACGCGAAAGCAAGCAGTGGCCAGCTCTCGTGAATGCTAAGGTGGAACTTGCCAAGTATGATACCGTGTTCCTCGGTTATCCGATTATGTTCGGGACGTTCACTCCGCCGATTTACACATTCCTTGACGCAAACGACTTGAGCGGCAAGGTCGTGGTGCCGTTCTGCACTTATGGTAGTGGTGGTCGCAAGGCTAGTGCTGACGAACTCAAGACTCTTGAACCGAACGCTAACGTGACGATCGCTTATGGGATTTCTAACAAGCGAATCAATGCCGAAGGCGGTGTCGAAAAGGCTAAGGAAGAGGTTGCTGCATTCTTTGCAAATCTCGAAACGGGGAAGACCGAAGAAATGCTTGCAGGTGGCTTCTCGGAACAGCGTCCGCTCACGGCCGAAGATTCTGCCGTGTTTGCCGCAGCTACCAAGGATTACGCCTATTTGGGTTTAAAGCCGCTCAGCGTCTCGACGCAGGTTGTTGCTGGAATGAACTACCTCTTCGTTTGTGAAATGAAGGCTTTCGGTGGACCGGCAACGCAGACGAACGTCAAGATCTTCAAACCGCTTCCGGGCCGTGGTGAACCGGAAATGATCGTCGTCGAAAAGTAAATCGTAATGTCATGCCCGTCATAAGCGGGCTACCTTTCTGAGATTGTCATGCCCGACTCTTTGTCATCCCGGACTCTGTTCCGGGAGGGCATCTCCCTTAAAATTCTTGAATATGAATCTTTTAGCATCCGTAATTTCGTTCGCCCTCATCGCGTCCAGCGCATCCCTTGCCGCTCCCAAAGCAAAAAAGCAAGAACTCAAGGATCCGCGCGATAAGCAAAAGTACCGCCTTGTCAAAATCGCCGACCGCACTTGGATGGCCGACAACTTGAACTACAAAATGCCGGGCAGCACTTGCTATAGGGAAGATGATGATAACTGTATGGTCTATGGCCGCCTCTATACCTGGGATGCCGCAAAGTCCGCTTGCCCAGCTGGGTTCCGCTTGCCGACAAACGAAGACTTCGAAAGCTTGTGGAAAGCCGCCGGTGGCGATTTCAATGCTGGCTATTTGATCAAGGCGAATTACGGATGGTCCGGCGAAACGAACGGAAACGATACGCTCAAGTTCAGCGCAATGCCATCTGGCAACATGTTCGATGACGGCACATACGGCAACGAAAGCAAGTTCGCGTTCTTCTGGAGCGCAAACACCGAAGCTAATGAAGCTTCGGTGTGGTATCTTTCGTCAAAGTCGATGGGCTTTAGCTATATGATGAAGCCGAAAGCGTTCGGATTCTCAGTCCGCTGCGTGCAGTAAACGGACTCGTCCGATCGCCTTTACGGAATGTTTTTTATTCAATCTCGACCCACTTTGGTTCTATCCGCTCCCATGGATCGGCAAAATCATTTAAATCCGGTGAACAGTAATAACGTTTGCTGTCTTTTTCACCATATTTTTGCTTATCATTAAACGAGCAAAAACCAAGTTCTAGATCGTAGTCGATTTTAATCCAAACGGGAAAGTGCTCGATACTGGTTGTTGTTCTTGTTAGGTAATAATTTTTTCCTTCATCTGTTTCTAATGCGCAGGTGTCTTGTACATCATATTTCGAGAAACAAGTGTATTGGTCTTCGTCAATCTCGTGCCAGGCGCCCAAAGAGATATATTTGTAAAACTCTGTTTTCCGTCCGTCATCTGTACGAACTGTGAATTTCCCCAAACCATGTTCACCGTCATAGAACTCCCAAACTCCGTTGCTTGTATAGACGTATATCTCGTTATACATCATTGCCATTCCTGAACGATAAGTATGTATGCAGGCGTCACCTTCTTGAGCGTCCTTAGCGCAACGGATCCAAGACTCTCTTTTTACCCAAGAGCCCTTTTCGCATCTGTAATACTCATTATCCCAACCGTTTATTCCTAAACCCACTCCTATCGAATCTACCATGCCTTCGTTCTCGGCGGTACATGGTATTTTGATCATAGCTTGATCGACTTCAGCGGAATCTGTTTCGACAGAATCAACTTTGGCAGAATCTGTGGTGGCGGAATCAGTTTCGGCTGGATGAGCGTCTACAGGATCGGTTTCTGCTGGGTCAACTTCAGTGGGGGTGACTTCGGATGACTCTGGCGACAAAGGAGTTCCTTCTGATACAGCGTCGCTACAGGCGATGAGCGATGCTGATGCGACGGCAACAAAAGCTATTGCCGCGGTGCTAAGGGTACGGCGTGATAGTGACATAAATTTCGCTCCTAAACATAACGTTATGAATATACCAAAAGGTTCCCTTGGGAACGTATAAAATAAATTGTGTTTTTTTATTGCAATATATTGAACCAAACTAAAAAAGTCCGCTTTTACACGGACTTTTATACAAAATAATTTTGACGTCGGATGTTGTCGATATGGGCTAGAACGCCTGGTAAATCTTGAAGATGGCGAGAATCTTTCCGATGATTGCCGGGATGCCCGGGCACAAGAAACAGAGAATGACGCGCGTGACGCGATTCTTCCACCAGCGCTTGACCTGCCAGATGTCGTCGGTAAGCGTTTCCATTTCTTGCACGCGAGGCGGTCGCATATAGACCTGCGTGAGTGCCGTAAAGAATCCGACGCCGATAAGCGGTGTAAGTCCCGTGAACGGAGCCATGACCAGCGCCACAAGTACGGTGACCGGATGACCGCCAGCGATGATGGTTCCGAGCATGGCGCCACCGCCGGTAAGCATGGCCCACTGGAGGCTCAGCTGTCCAGCCTTTTCAATCCCGGCAACGTAACCGATGAGGGCGATACTTGCGACAATCAGGAACGTAATGGTCCAGCCGATAATCTTCCAGAGCGATGCTCCCTTCGGAATGACGGAGATGGATTCCTCGCTTGGCAGTTCCTTTTCTTCTTCGATGATGCTTGCAATGCCACGCAGGTGACCGGCTCCGATGACGGCGACAATCTTGTTGCCCGGAGCGTTCTTGATCTTGCTTGCGAGGAACTGGTCGCGTTCGTCAATGAGAACCTGCTTTACTTCGGGGAAGGTCTTGCCGAACTCCTGCATCATGGAGTTGAGGGCGTCCTTTTCCTTGATCTTTTGCAGTTCTTCTTCGCTGATTTCGGTCTTGTCGAAGATGCTTGCGAAGAGTCCTCCGAGGAGGCTGAACTTGCGGTACCACGGGGTGCAGGCCCAGGTGCGGCGGAGAGTTATCTTGATGTCTCGGTCGGCGAGGACGAGCGGAATGTTTTTGCTGTTGGCAACGTCAACCGCCTCCTTCAGTTCGGAACCGGGCTTGACTCCGGTCTGTGCGCCCATGCGCTTTTGGTACGAACCCAGGACGAGGTTTGCAATGAGGGTTGCCAGTTGCTTTTTCTTGATGACATCTCTCAGGTCTGTGTTTTTCCAGCGGTCAGGATCCTGGATGGACTTGAGACGCCCGTCGTCGAGTTCCACGCAGACCGTGTCCGGAGCTTCGCTTTCGATGACCTCGTGGACCAGGTCCTTGGAGGCTTGCGAAATGTGGGCAGTCCCTACGAGGACGATTTCCCTTCCGTCTTTGGTGTGGATGCGGTAAACGTCGGACCTTTCAGCCGAAACAGCTTCTTTATTTTCTACAGACTGAGGATTTGCTTCATTCATACGGTAGACGTAATGTAGAAAAACAAAACCAAAATATCCTCAAAATGGCAATTTTGGTGACTTTTTATGGTAAAATCGGAATAACATATAAAAAGCGTACAAAAAAATGTATATATTTTGGCAGGATTTTTTTCGGAGGAGTACCCCATGAAAAAATTATTAGTTCTTTTGTCTGCAATGGGTCTGGCACTTTTGGGTTGCGCTGGCACCCCGCAGGATAATGGCGAGGCTTTGGATAATGCCCTCGTTTCTTTCACGTCTAACGTCCAGAGTTCTCGCTGGCAGGAAGCTCTTGAGTATGTGACTCCGGACGAAGCTCGCCAGATTGGCACGTCGGATGGCTACGAATTCCTGCCGGAATATCAGGCTGCCGCAAACCGTCTTCCGCTTTCCACTCTCCGCAAGGCCGGTCTTTCGGTTGACGGTAGTGGCCGTCTCGTCGGCATCAAGGCTGTCATGGACGAAACCAACGAACGCTACAAGGTTTCCGAAGAACAGGCCAAGGTCGGCACGAACCTGAAGCAGATGGAAGATGACCGCATCAAGCGCCGTCTTGAAGAAGGTCAGAAGATCCTTCAGGAAGAAGAAGCCACGGCCCATCAGGAACAGCAGGTCGAAGTTCTCACCAACCGCCTCACGGACGACGAAAAGCGTAAGTATGGCAGCACCGGTGAACTCCTTGCTCCGGAAGCCATCCACGACGAACCGGGTTTTGCCGAACAGCGCTATAACGGCGATTACGAAAAACCGTAAAGAACTCTTTTTTGTAGATTATATTCCCTCGGCGTTACGTCCGAGGGATTTTTTTTGGAGGAATTATGCGAAACTCTTTTGCAAGGCTTGCCCTTTTGGTGTCGACCGCTTTTTTGAGCCTTAACCTGAGCGCCTGCGGTGAAGACTGGACTGTGGGGCCATCCGATTATGATGGCGGCTACTCTGAATCGTTCTATAAACAGTTCCACTATTACTATGGGGAAGAGTGCCGTTACGACTCCTTTGAACAGCCGTATGATTGCAGGGATCCATATGCCTTAGGAGCTTCCTTGTCGGTATCCCTGTCTGTGACTTACGATGGCTATGCGACGTTGTGTGTCGAGAACGAATGCACCTATTACGACCCGGGTGAATACGTTTCCGATTATGACGGCGGTTATCGCTATTATGATTTCCGTGGTGATGATGTGAGAATGGTGATCTATGCGGATGGCAGGGAACTCATCTATATTGATTATGATATGAGAGAAGCGACCTATTATTACTACGATTACCCCTACAATTCCTACTACGCATATTGATTTTTCTGGGGAGGTTTTCTAAATTTACGCTCACTCATGAGTAAATCTGAACAATTCGTTATCGCCCTCGATGGGGGCTCGGGTACCGGAAAGAGTACCACCGCCAAGCTTGTGGCGAAAAAACTCGGCATCACATACCTTGATACTGGCGCTATGTACCGCGCCGTGACGCTTGCCGCCCTCGAAAAGGGTCTGCCGGCCGAAGAAGGTCCGGCTATGGACGAATTGCTCTCTAACCTCACGCTCGGGTTCGACTCCGAAAACCACATCCTTATTAACGGAACTTGCCGCGAATCTGAAATTCGTGGTATGAAGGTTTCTAGTAATGTGAGCATCTACTGCGCCCTCCCGTCTGTCCGCGCCGCGATGACAAAGCAGCAGCGCGAAATCGGCAAGAAGCAGAGCTGCATTCTTGATGGCCGCGATATCGGAACCGTCGTATTCCCCGATGCGAAGTACAAGTTCTTCATGGTGACGGATGTTAAAGTCCGCGCCGAACGCCGCTACAAGGAACTCCTTGAAAAGGGCGAAAAAGTTACCCTCGAAGAAGTCCTCAACAATTTGGTCGAACGCGACCGCCTGGACTCCTCTCGTGCGACCGCCCCGTTAAAGAAGGCGGACGATGCTATTGAAATTGACACTACACAC
>JBGVAT010000241.1:0-14418 GCA_045224895.1 Fibrobacter sp. | reverse complement strand
AAAAGGAAATGAAAAAGGCGAAGATGGATGTAGCCTAGATCTGATGTTGGGACAAACTATTTTTGCGAAAGACCCTTGACACAACCTAGCTCGATTCCAGGTAGGGTTGCCCCGCAAAAACATCGCAAACGGCCTTCGCGGCATCTGCCTGGAACTGCTGGTACTTGAACTGGATTTTCATAGTGTAAAATTAGGAATGTTTTGCAGAAAGTTCTGTTTCTTCAAGTATCTGCACAAGGACTTTGTAATCAAGATACTGGATGCCTTCAACGCCCTCATGGATTTTATCGGCAAGCCTGCTCTGGTAATAAAGATCCATAGCTTCTTCCAGCGAACACTTACGCACCTGCGCCAAATGCGCTATAATCCGTTCTTCCAGGCGTTCCTGATAAACCTTCTCTAGAACTTCGCCATCCATAAGCTAAACCCCTTCGCCAGAAACAAACGTCAGCAACGAATCAATCGCTTTCTGCGTAATGAAGGCAACAATCATATAGCCACCTTGCGGACTTTCAAATATTCCTCGATATCGCTCACGACAAAATCAGTCCCTTGCGTGTGCATTATTTCGTAATTGGGGACAAGGAACTTTTGGATGCAACCGGAATCCCTAAGTTTTTTATATACGGCGGACGGCAGCTGATTCCACTTGTTTGCACAAGCGTGGATCATGTACACGACAAATTCGAAAGAGTCCTGGATCATAAAGCCTCCGTATAATACAAAAATACTTTTTTTCTCAAAGTGAGTAATATCCGCCGTTCTTCGGAGCACCACGAAATTCGATTTTCCCCTGTTCGGTCAGCTGTTTCAAATAACGCTGAGCCGACCTTAAAGAAATCGAAAGCCTTGATGCAAGTGAGGGGGCGTTCAAACCACCATTTTTCTTGATTTCTTGCAGGACTTTTTCCTGAAAATTTACACCGCCAGCAGGTTACCACTCACAAGGATTTAAGTGTTTCCTTCGGAAGTGGCAACATTGCAATCAGTTCGGCGTTGTTCTCGGTTGCTTTTTTTAGTTTGGGGGTGAGCATTATTAAAAAATTTTCGAATCCTTGTTATGGTTTGTTATTCGTCACGCGATAAATTTCATCCATAAAATGTGAATAATATTTTTCATCAACATTTTCATTATTTGCATTTCTCAACAATTTTAAAATACAACTAATGTCTTCTTTTATCTTATCCTTATTTTGATCACAACAATCGGCATAGTGAAGCACAAGCAAAATAATATAAAAGTCTTGATAGGACCTTCTAAACGTCTTCGCCTTTTTCACATTGAAAAATTCATTAAGAGAGTTTTTACTACCGCCATCATCAAATAAACTTCCAAAGAATTTAATTCTATCATCAGTCTTATTTAATGTAATTAAAAACAAATTTTTCTCTGCATCGTCACTTTCAAGACTATCCAAATATTCCGTTATAGCCTTTTTATCTTTTACTCGGCACGTGATACGATCAATTCTTTTAAACATCCCTAAAACTTTTTCATAGGAATTATCTTTGGTAAGAATGAGATCTATATATGTAAGGAGCGTTATCAACTCTTCGTTTTCCATTCGATCGGTTCTGTTAGTAACATCTTCAATATCATTACTAAAGAACCAGGCAGAATGTTTCCGGGTAACTTCTTTTATCCGTTCAATAACTTCTTTATCAATATATGAATTCCACATTTCAAAGGAATTCTGTTTAATTGGATAAGGCTTTTGGTTCAATCGAATAAATAAATCTATAGGATCAAATTTTTCATTCAATTTTGCATCAATAACGATTTCATCTAAATAGAAATCTAATATTTGGTCATAATCATTTTCATTCAGTGCCGATGCATTTTGTCCATTTAATTCCTTTCGAATAACCAAATTTTTCAATTTAAAGTTGTTATTTCTTGAATAATCCATTTTTCCATTTTCATTCTTAAATTTCTTTCCAAGAAAAGCAAGAATAGAAAGAAGTCGCTGTTGTCCATCAACAACTTCTTTAACACCGTCTTTCCTAAGATATACAAAAATTGGAGGAAGTGGTATTTTCAATAAAATACTCTCAATAATTGAAGAAGCCTTATTTAAGCTAATTTTTTCTTGTCGTTGATATGACGGACGAATTAAATATTTATCCGTAATTAAATCTGACAGAACATCTTCTACTGTTTTTGAAATTGGTGACGGCTTATTCGTCCTCAAACTTTCCAATTCTTGCACGACATTTTTTACATCTTGCTTAGATTGACTAGAATCATTTATTTGCCGTTTAAAATCATCATTTCGAATATACTCTGAAAAATCAAAATTATAAAGTTGATTAAATAATCCTGCAGTTGCATTAAACCGGCCAAAAATATTTATATAGAAAAATGAATTTTCTTCCGAGTAAATAGACTCATGATTTTTATAGAAATTAAATATGTTATTTGTATTTTCTATTAAATTGTATTGAACGTTCTCTTGCTCCATAATTAGAGCGGCCCAAATTAAAGTTTCGTAAAAAAATTTATTTTTTAAGCCATCGTTATTTTGTTTCTCATAAGCTTCGTATAAGTCAAATACTTTGTTTAATGTATTTTTGTATTTTTCAACTTCATTGCCAACATCATCTGACAGATTTTGCATTGCTGATTGATACAATATCTCGCTTATATTCGCTCTGTTAACACCAGTTGCATATATTGATATCGGAAATTTAGGCAAAACATATATCTTCCTAAGTTTATCGACCATTATTTTCCTTAAATCGGCAATTTCCTTAGTTCTATTTGTCGGAAATAAGCATTTTTTCACATGTTCAAAAAAGTTTTGATCTTCAACTAAGCGCGATTCGATTTCATTTGAAAAATCGTCATCAGAATACTTTGCGCCATCAACTTCGACCATAGTTAGCGGAGTTACTCCAGTGTTGTAGCGTCGAAAAATCTCTTTTTTTAATTTGTCTTCAACATCAGGAGCAATTTCTCCAATAACTTCAAATTCAAAAATTCTTATATTTGCATTAAGGAAAACTTCTTTGATATCATCCTCCAATTTATTGAAAGTCATTCCCTTCAATGCAGGCAGTGCCACTAAACCCTTGTCATCTAAACAGAAATCATTTTCTTTAAACCGCTTTAAAGTTTCAAAACGTTGACGACCATCGATAACTTCTGTTTTCATACCAGACTTATATAAAATAAGTGGTGGTATTTCCGTTCCAAGCAAAACACTTTCAATAAAGAAGGACTGTTTTTCGGAATCCCACACATAATTGCGTTGATAATAAGGTTTATAATCAATCTTTTTTAGATTTCGATCACTTAACAATGTTTTTACAGACAATGTTCTGGATTCAGTTTTTAACCCGTTTCTCATTACGGCAACAAAATCTTTTTCTTTCTGATAATTCATAGGAGATCTCCCCAATCAGTGGAAATTACAGACACTTTTCTTAAATCCTGACAGACTTCTATATGTACAGCAAAAGCGTTCTCTTTTAGTTGTTTATATTTAGATAAAAAGAAAATATCATAAAAAAGAAATTCTGTCAAAGACACAAGGGTTTTATCATCAAACATTTCAACATATTTCCCATACATAAGCGTTGCAGAGAAAGCCTCATCTGTAAGAATTAGTTGGAAGTCTATTTTTTCGCTACCCAAATTAATAGTTTCATTTTTTATTAGAGAATTATCTGTATAATCAAGTTCTTTAAACGTACTACAAGCATCCCTTGTTATTTTACCCATTTGGTCATAAAAATACGACAACAAATTTCTTGTAAAAAAGTCATCAATATATACACATTCTAATTTATCAAATGCATCAACTTTGAATAATTTTTTATATCGTACCATAAGTATTTTGTCTTTCACAGTAGCCCTTGTTCTTGTATAATAAAAAAGCAATATCATTTCTTTTTTTGTCAGCTGTGATTGCAAAATTTTCAAATAATGCATCTTATTTTTTCTTTCAATTTCCGTTTCCTTCAATAAATTTAGCACGCGAAAAAAAACTTGCGTATAATTTTCCAAATATACACTTTTTTGAAGAATCTTAGTTTCAAAAGATTTATCAATATCTTTCACTTTTTCTTGTATCGTTTTTTCTCCTATTGTAGATGTCCTATCGATAAATTGCTCAAATAAATAGCCATCTGCATTGAAGAATTTTCCTTGTTGTTCGGCAAGCAATTTGATTAACGAAAAAAAACTTGATTCAAATTGTTGAAGAGCAAGAACTTTTGTTTGTTTTTTATATTCTTTAGCTTGCTCCTCATAAAATAATGTTTGTTTTTCAAAAAGTTTTGTCTGTTTTTCATAAACTTCTCTTGTTTCTCTAAGTTCTTTTTCTTGAGCCTTAAATTCCTCTACTTGCTGATTTAAAGCTTCTGTTTGAAGATTCAGAGAATTCTGATTCATTTTTAAATCTTTTCTTTGTTCTTTTAACGCCACATAATAAAGTATTACACCAACCAACGCAAATAAACTCCCGATTACACCACCGACAAAATCGCCAAATTGTCCTATTTTTTCTTCATTTATTTTCCCAAGGAATGTAAAATTCCAGTCACCACAAATAAAATTCAACAAAACAAATAAGAAGAAAAGGACTATACCAAATAAAGATAAACGATACGCATTACTTTCCGAAAGGAACGCCTTTCGAAATATGGATATTTGTCTTTTTTTACGGAGAAAGAAACTCATAAAAAACTACACAACCTTCACAGTTGTATTGGGGCTGATTGTTTTGAAGATTTCGGCGACATTGATTTTGGCGGAGTCGCTTTTGAAGCTGGAATCGCGGAAGACGGCGCGGAGGGGATTGGCGGCTGCGATTTGGCGGATGGCGGCTTCGGGGATGTCGTGTGCGAAGCAGGCGACTAGGTCGCCGTCGTTGACGTTATAAACTTGGACATTTTCGATGGTTTTGTTCTTGATAGGGTGCGAGAGCGAGACGCCCCAATCGACTAGGCAGCCGAAGAGGAGGTCCATGTCGGTGCGGCCATCCTTGACATTGCTGATTTGTTCGACGAGGTCTTGCTGGGAGATTTCGCCAGCGGAGTAATAGATGTCCTTCATGTTGGAGTCGTCGATTTTCAGGACGCGGAAGCCGATATCCAACGGTTTTGCGATTGTGGACTTGTCGCTTGCACTATCGAACAGGTCCGTTTTGTTGGCGGCAGATTTTTCTTTGGCTTGTTGCTCTGCGAGGATTTTATCGCCTGCGCGGCGGATGCGTTCCTTGCCGATTTCGCAGATGGTCTTGTAGCCTGCCTTTGCGGCTTCAGAATTTTCATCGCATTTTTCTGGAAGTTGAATCATGATGAATTTTCGATTTTCCTCACTATCAGAATTCAACAACATTATTGAATGAGCTAGTGTCGCCGAACCAGAAAAGAAGTCAAGAATCAAATCTCCATCATTCGAGCCAATAGTGATAATTTTCTTTAAAAACTCAATCGGTTTAGGAAAATCAAATATTCCCTTTCCAAGAAGATCCTGAACTTCTTTCGTTCCCTTATTAGAAATAATCTCTTTATCCATCCAAACAGTTTTAGCTGTTTGTGTCAACTTACGTTCTTTTTGAAATATACGAATATTTCCATCAGGTCCTTTAAATGCAGTTAACTGATCTCTTTTTTGTTCGGCAGTTTCTTTGCCCCATCTCCAAACACTTTTCAGTCCATCAATAATACTTGCTTCCACTTTTTGCCAACCATCTTGAGGAATCGTTGACACTTCAAACAAGCCGTTTGTGTCTGGATGCATTACATTGACATAAAACGGATATCTTAAATTAGGTCTGTTTGTAGAATTAAAAGCTTGAACATTCCTGTTTCTCAATCCTTTTAGATTAAATCCACCAACATCATCAAAATATTGATATTCAGCACCTTCAACTTCAATCTCATTCAATTCTATCAAATCAATATTTGCTGCATAAACAAGACAATATTCATGTGTTTTAGCAAATGATCCATATCTACGCCCCTCGGGCTTTACAATAACTGTTAATTCTGATACGAAATTTTTTATTCCAAACACTTCGTCGCAAATTTTTTTCAGGTTCGCTTGTTCGTTATCGTCGATGCTGATGAATATCACGCCGTCGTCGGTGAGCAAGTTGCGAGCGAGCAGCAGGCGGCTGTAAATCATGGAACACCAGTCGGAATGGAAACGGCCGTTGCTGTCGGAATTCTGCACCATGCGATTTCCTTCGTCGTCCACCGCACCGCTTTCTTCGGCATACTTGGCGCTGTCCATGCGGAAGTCGTCTTTGTAGATAAAGTCGTTTCCGGTGTTGTAGGGCGGATCAATGTAAATCATCTTGACCTTGCCCAGGTAGCCTTCTTGCAGGAGTTTCAGGGCTTCGAGGTTGTCGCCCTCGATGTAAAGGTTCTCGGTGGTGTCGAAGTTCTTGGATTCTTCCACGCAGGGGCGCAGCGTCTTGCGGATGGGTTTCGCGGCTTCTACCATGGCGTCGCGCTTGCCCACCCAGGTAAATTCGTAGGACTCGTCGCCTTCCGCGACGCTCTCGCCGAGCATCTGCTTGAGCGCGTCGAAATTCACCGCTTTCTTGAGCTTGCCATCCTTGGCCTTGCTTTCGGTCACGCAATTCGGGAACAGCGCGGCAATCTTCTCGACATTCATCTGCGCCATATCGGGAGTTTCAAACTTCATCTTGTCCATGGGGTACCTTTGTCCGAAATATATAATTATATCGGTTGCCAAAAGTGAGAAAAGTGTCGTGGAAACACAGAAATATCACGATAAAAGTGTTGGAAAACTACACTTTTATCAAGATATTCAGAATACGAACGGGAAAACGGCGTTTTTAGCGAAATTTCATCAACTTTCGCGATTTGCCGCTATTTTCATTGAAAAATCTATAATTTTTAACAGATTTTATGTTGAAATATCTATAATTTTATGGTATATTTATGTTGAAAAATCTATAATTTTTTGGATAAAACGGCGAAGAAGCATGTTCAAACGCAAGGCATACGACAAATTGAAGGAGTGGAAACAGACTTACTCCGGGCGGTACGCCTGCCTTCTGGAGGGGGCGCGACGCGTGGGCAAATCCACCATCGCCGAGGAATTCGCCAAGAACGAATACGAATCCTACATCCGGATTGACTTCGCCAATGTCACAGACGAAATGCTAGATGTCTTTCGCGATATTTCCAAGCCGGACCTTTTCTTTTTGCGCCTCCAGGCAGAGACGGGCGTGAACCTCAAGGAACGTAAGTCCGCGATTATCTTCGACGAAATCCAGTTGCAGCCCAAGGTGCGCCAGGCAATCAAATACCTTGTTCAAGACGGCCGCTACGACTACATCGAAACAGGGTCGCTCATATCCATCAAAAAGAACATCCAGGGAATCGTTATCCCTTCCGAGGAGCACAAGATTAACGTCTATCCCATGGATTACGAGGAATTCATGTGGGCTATTGGCAAAGATCCCGCGGTGATACGCGAAATCTACAAGGCCAAGACACCCATCGGGAACGCCACCAACAGAAGCCTGATGCGTGATTTCCGGCTTTACATGGCTGTCGGCGGCATGCCGCAAGCGGTCGATGCATACATCCGCAAGGAAAACTTCGAGGTCATCGACGGTATTAAGCGGAAAATCAACGACCTGTATTTTGACGACTTGAAAAAACTGGACCCGACAGGACGTTCGTCCAACATTTATAAAGCTATCCCGAGCCAGCTCGCGCTGAAGAAAAAGAACTTCACAATCACTAAAGCGACGGGCAAGCAGAAAACGCCAAAAGACGAGGAACGCTTTTTTGAACTGATGGATTCAAAGACGGTGCTCGCCTGCTACCACGTGAGTAATCCGGCCTCGGCCCTAGCACAGACAAAGGATTTAGACAAGTTCAAACTCTACACCGCCGATACGGGACTTTTTATCTCGCTGATGTTCGACAACTCGAAACAGACCAACGAGATTTACAAGAAACTTCTGAGCGACAAGCTGGATGCCGATTTAGGTTACTTGTACGAAAATGTCGCGGCCCAGATTATAGCTTCAAGCGACAGGGAGCTGTATTACCACACTTGGCAAAAAGAAAACAGTTCGCATTACTACGAGATAGACTTTCTGCTATCGCACGGCCACAAGGTTGTCCCTGTCGAAATAAAGTCTTCGGCAGCACGGAACCACGAATCCATCGACCAGTTCGCAGAAAAGTATTCTAAAAAGGTTTATCGCAGAATCCTTTTCTCGCAAAAAGATGTGGACCATATTGGGACTCTGCAACTCAAGCCCCTGTACATGTTGCCGTTTGCGATTGAGGAGATGTAGAGGGAGCATGGGGAAGACTTTATTTATATTACGCATCAAATTAGCCATATATTCTATGTTTTCTAGAATAGGCTCATCTATTTTCTTTAAATTTCCCATCTAAATACATACTCAAAAACATGTCTACCTCCAAAGGGCAACTCAAATTCCATACGTTTTGAAGATGTCGAATAACAATACAAAAACGACGATAGTCTTCAGAATTAAAACTCGAAACATTTTTATGAGAAAAACGAACAATATTGAGTTCTTCAACAATTACCTTTACAATGCGGGAATTGAGAAGAATATGCTCTTCGGGGTTAGATAAGACAATCAAATCTGTAAACACACTATTCCCAATATTTCTTATGTCCTTAACTCTTTCGCAAAAACGTTCATAAATCGTCTCGGAGTCAAATGCCCTACATTTATTAATGTTTGACACAAGTTCTCTTATTTGTCGAATTGAACCTGGTTTATATTTCAATCGAACGTAATTTCTTCGAGAAGGCAAGCATCCTAACGCCTTGTGAAAAGTTCTAACCGAAAATTTTGGATTGTCTAAAAGTTCTTTCGCTTTACTATAATCTTCTAAACGATCGTCAAAAGATGTGTTAAAAGTTTCGTCTTTCTTATACACATCTAGCGATCTTTCAATATTACGATATCCTTTACTACTTTTAACATCCGATCGATTTCTAGAATATGATTCTTTGATACGATTTTCATTGTATTTCTGTTCATAGTCGTCTATTAAGATTCTATCACAAGGTTTTGTATTCGCATCACTTTCAATTTTTTTTATATACCTAAAGACTTCTTGTGCAAAAACACTATTAAGTTCCCGTTCCGCGCTCATTGATAATTCATAATTTGATTCCAACCCACCACTAGTCATATTCGCAGAACCTATTGCAACCGAAACGGTGGAATCGTCCTTAAAAACAAACATCTTGAGATGGAAAGTGACTGTGGATTCTTCAGAATGCACAATATACAAGCGAACTTTGCTTTCAAGCAAAAATCTTAAGGCATCTGGTTCCGTTTGATAAAAATCGATACCGACAAAAAATTTAAGATTTTTACCCAAGCGCTTAATTTCCTTACACACCGACTTGGTCAAACTAGACTTTTTAAAGAAGGCCGTACAAAACACGGCTTCATTACAACATGCCAACTTGTCTTTTAAATAATCTAGATGATTCTCATCTTCTTTATTCCATAGTAAAGAAAGCATATTCAATTCTCCTGTTTATTGTCGTGATCCCGCCTTTTAGATATATATGTTATTTTCTCCCCGCCAGTCCGACTTTCGATATTTTTTTGTATCACTTTCGTGCTTGATATTGGCTTTTCCGGCGAATTGCTATGGATCCTATCGGGCATTGTCCTCCAGGATGACAGCGCCCCCCCCCTACCGACAATGTTTCTTGAGCGCGGCAATGTACGCTTCGGCGTAGCGTGATTTCGTGACGCCTTTGCGCATAACATAACCGACAGTCATTTTGTCATGGACATCGAGGCGTTTTGCGATGATGTTCTTGCCGTTGAGTTTGTGGCTGATGACGCCGGAGCAAATGGTGTAGCCGTCAAGGCCGATGAGCAAGTTGAAAAGTGTGGCGCGGTCGCGGACTTTGATGTTTCGCGGACAGTCGAAATCGATGGCGGTGAGCGGTTCTTCGGCAAAGTAGAACGAGTTGAAATCGCCCTGTTCGTAGGTCAAGTACGGAAACGGTTTGAGATCCGCGAGCGTGATTTTTTCTTTTTTCGCAAGCGGATTCTTTGACGACATGAACACGTGAAGCGGTGTTGCAAAAAGCGGTTCGAAAACAAGATTGTTCTTTTGGATGAGCTTGGTGATGACCTTTTCGTTTTTGTCGCTGAGATAAAGTACGCCCATTTCGCTTTTCATTTTGGCGACATCGTCAATGATTTCGTTGGTCTGCGTTTCGCGGAGCGTAAAATCGTAGCTCGGGCCGCCAAATTTGCGGATAACATCGACAAACGCATTCACGGCAAAAGAATAGTGCTGGCAGCTGACGGAGAAAATCATATTGCCGCCCTTGCCACCTTTATAGCGGTCTTCCAAAAGCGTCGCCTGTTCCAGAACTTGCCTTGCGTACGAAAGGAATTCATCGCCTTCGTTTGTGATGGTCACACCTTTGTTGGAGCGGTTGAAAATTGTCACGCCCATTTCTTCTTCGAGTTCGTGGATAGCAGCGGTAAGGCTTGGTTGCGAGATAAAGACTCGCTTGGATGCTTCGGTAATATTTCGCGTGTCTGCAATGGCAATGGCGTATTTAAGTTGTTGTAGAGTCATAAGTTTTCCTTATCGCTAGTTATAAATCACCATAGAAAAAATCTATGGTGAACGCATAAAAAATAGTATTTTACCGATGATAAAAAGTGAGGTATATTTGGAGCGTTCAAAAAAACAAAGTAAAAAGGTAGGTAAAACACTATGAGCATTAAAACATCTGTAATTGGTTTCCCGCGTATTGGTAAGAATCGTGAACTCAAGTTCGCAAGCGAAAAGTTCTTCAAGGGCGAAATCTCCGAAGCAGAACTCCAGAAGGTCGCCGCAGAAATCCGCCAGTACGGTTGGCAGAAGCAGAAGGCCGCAGGCATTGATTTTATCCCGTCCAACGACTTCTCGTTCTACGACAACGTTCTCGACACTGCATTTTTGCTGAACGTCATTCCGGAACGCTACAGCAGCCTCGAATTGAGCACGCTCGAAAAGTATTTCGCCGCCGCTCACGGCTATCAGGGCGCAAAGGGCGACGTGAAGGCCCTCCCGATGAAGAAGTGGTTCAATACGAACTATCATTACATTGTTCCGGAAATTGACGACGCTACCGAACTTAAGCTCGTCGGCAAGAAGCCTGTTGAAGAATTCAACGAAGCCAAGGCAGCCGGCATCGAATCCGTCCCGACTCTGATTGGCGCATACACGTTCCTCCGCCTCGCCCGTTACAACGGCAACAAGAAGGCCAAGGACTTCGCAGCAGCAGCCGTCAACGCTTACGCAGAACTCGCTGAAAAGCTCGTTGCCGCAGGCGCCAAGTGGATTTCTTTCGCAGAACCGGCTCTCGTTTTCGACGTGACCGCAGAAGAACGCGAACTCTTCAAGACAATTTACGCTGAACTCTTGAGAAAGATCGGTGAAAAGAAGAACCTCAAGATCGCATTGCAGACTTACTTCGGCGACATCCGCGACGTTTATCAGGATGTAACCGCACTCGGCTTTGACGCTATCGGTTTGGATTTCGTTGAAGGTCTTCAGTCTCTCGAACTTTTGAAGACGGGTTTCCCAAAGAACACGCTCCTCTTGGCTGGCGTTGTGAACGGCAAGAACATCTGGCGCGCTGATTACGCACAGAAGAACGCAATCCTCGACGAAATCAAGAAGTATGTCGCTGCAGAAAATGTTGTGGTGGGCACTTCTTGCTCTCTCTTGCACGTGCCGTACACGGTCGCTGTAGAACAGAAGCTTTCGGCTGACATTCTCAAGCACTTCGCATTCGCCGAAGAAAAGCTTGTGGAAATTGCAGAACTCGCAAGTGCTGACGCAGACGCACTCGCCAAGAACAAGGCTTTGTTCGCATCCGCTCGCGTTAAGGCAAACGAAAAGGTTCAGGCAGAACTTGCCGCCCTCGGTGCTGCTGATTTTGAACGCAAGCCGAGCCGCCTCGAACGTCGCGAAGTACAGAAGGCCGAATTCAAGTTGCCGGCATTCCCGACAACGACAATCGGTTCCTTCCCGCAGACTGCCGAAGTTCGCGCCAACCGCGCCGCATTCCGCAAGGGTGAAATCACCAAGGAACAGTATGTCGCATTCAACCAGAAGAAGATTGCCGAATGCATCAAGTTGCAGGAAGAAATCGGCCTCGATGTGATTGTCCACGGCGAATTTGAACGCAATGACATGGTGGAATATTTCGGTTCCAAGATTGACGGCTTTGTGTTCACGCAGAACGCCTGGGTGCAGAGCTACGGTACCCGCTGCGTGAAGCCGCCTGTCGTTTGGGGTGACGTGAGCCGCAGCGCTCCGATTACGGTTGAATGGTCCGTTTTCGCACAAAGTTGCACCAAGAAGCCGGTGAAGGGCATGCTTACGGGTCCTGTTACGATTCTCAACTGGTCCTTCCCGCGCGAAGATGTTTCCTTGAAGACGCAGGCTCAGGAAATCGGCCTTGCCATCCGTGACGAAGTTTTGGACCTCGAAAAGAACGGCATTCGCATTATCCAGATTGACGAAGCCGCTCTCCGCGAAAAGTTGCCGCTCCGCAAGAGCGATTGGCACAAGGAATACCTCGACTGGGCCATTCCGGCATTCCGCCTGGTTCACGCCAAGGTCAAGCCCGAAACGCAGATTCACACGCACATGTGCTATAGCGAATTCAACGACATCGTCCGCGACATCGACAACATGGACGCCGATGTAATCACGTTCGAAGCAAGCCGTTCTGACCTCAAGCTGCTCGACGCCTTGAACGACGCCAAGTTCGAAACGCAGGTGGGCCCGGGTGTTTACGACATCCACTCTCCGCGTGTGCCGTCCGAACAGGAAATCGTCGATGCCCTCCACAAGATTATCGCGAAGGTCCCGCAGCAAAACGTGTGGGTCAATCCGGATTGCGGCCTCAAGACTCGTGGCGAAACCGAAACAACTGCAAGCCTCAAGAACCTCGTCGCCGCCGCCAAGAAACTGCGTGAAGAATAAAAAAGGCGACCCCGTCCCGGAACAAGTCCGGGATGACATGGTGGCCGGGGTGACATAAAGCATCGTTATCTAGAACTGTGACTGGATTCTTCCGACTCCGGCGTCAGAATGACTACACCTCTACTGTTATGGCAAGGTTTCACCTCTCACAATGAGATAGACAGATTCCAAGTTCGCTCTCGTCTATCCTTCCTTCCCCTTGCGATGGCGGTAAACGAACTAATCCCCGTGTGCGTAATGCCGCGGGGATTTCCTATATATTTCCTTTTTTAGTCCTTTACACAACGAACAGATACTCTGGCTCCTTTCCCAACACTTTCAAAATCATGGTATTCATAGCAAAAATAATTGGCGATAATGGCAAAATAGTTATCAGCCACACCACCTAAAATTTCTCGTTCATCACTTGTCCAAAAAGCGGCACAACGGCCTTCCTTGTCGTATTTTTGATAGTCATTACGCCAGCCCGAAGGCAACAAGGAAAAACCGAATGTATCAGAGCCATTTTTCGTTATTTCAGACATCCGGTAATTTGCATAATCCCGCGAATACCCCCCATTATAATCATCATCTGGGCTAGTATTATCCCACCCATCTTTTGATTTCAAGTAATACCAATGTATATAACCTATTTCTTCCAAAAAAACAGGATCATCGGCATGTTTCCACTCAACAGTAAACAGTATTAATGACATAAATTCATCTTTTGTCGGCAAGTGCCACCCCTGCGGGCATACACCCTGATATTTTTTCCCTTCCGTCCATTGACGAACATTAACTGCGGTCGTATCCAAAGCCATAGCCGATTCCCATCTGTAAAGACGCCCATATTTTTCGCAATAAGCGGGTTCATCATTGTAGCAGAAACTGCTATCGACAGCATAATTCAAATTTTCAGCCATCCATTCAAGGCCATTAATCACAGTAGTCCTGTATGTTCTGCCATCACGTTCGTCGAAAGCGCTACCGAATTTAGGCGTATAATCTGGGAACTTCGGTCCCGTAATGGACTGTTCATCATCGCCACAGGAACAAACCAAGGCCACTACAGCAAATACAATGAGTAATTTTACCTTATCCATACAATCCTCACAGAAGGGCCAACAGTTTTGTCGATTTTAAGGTTCCATTAATACGTAGAGTAAGATAGGTATTTTTATGTTGGTTAATGCAAGAATTTCCGTAATCTAACCAAATTCTATCGCTGCGTACTTTCTATAGTAAAAATCTATAACAGAACATAAAAAAGTAGTATATAGAGTAAGCCTTGTTCTAGGTATACCCCTTTTCTATCTTTGTGCCGCATTTGAAAGAAAGGTGCCCCCGTCCCGGAAAAACATACGAGGCGAGTGCCGCGACAAAATGCTTGCATTTTGGCATGGTTGAGCCGAAGGGTGTTGCGCTTGCGCAACA
>JBGVAT010000240.1:0-6590 GCA_045224895.1 Fibrobacter sp. | reverse complement strand
GAATTCAGAATGTTCCATGAAACGGCAGTGGCCAATTTCTTCGAGTTGGCGACGCATAGGGATAGAGTTGAAATAATTCATTTTTTTGAACCTCTGTTAAGTAAAATGTTCCAAGCGGAAAGATAGCAAAGTAATGTGGAAAAAGTTACTAGTTTCCAGCCACTAATTACTAGAAAATGTAAAAAATGGGAGAAACCCGACTCGTCATCCTGAGCGGAGCCCTTCGGGCGTAGTCAAAGGATCCAGTGCTTTTTACACAGAAGGGGGAAGCCTCCCCCTCGCTACAGCCATTTTGTCCGCATCACACCGCAGGTTGTCATGCCGGACTCCGTTCCGGCATCGCCTTACCATCGGCGTCCAAAACGGCTTCCGCTACCCCTTCTCCTAGGGGCTCCGCCCCTAAAACCCCGCAAGGCGAACGCTGCGACAATCGCGCTTGCACGAATTGTCATAGCTGAGCCGAAGGGGTTTCTGCAACACCAACAATACGAGGCATTGACTCTCCAAAACCTCCAATTTATATTGCATAGGAAAACATCATAATTACATAGCCAATGCAAACAAAAAATAAAGTCAATTATCTTGAAATAACGAAAACCGATTGGTTCAAAGAAATGGAAACCCAAACGACTCCAGCAGAAAGCCTAAAGCATTTGCGAACGACCTTCGGCTATACCCAACAACAGCTAGCCGACAAGGCAGGTATTACCAAGCAACAAGTATCTGCGATGGAACGAGGCAAAGAGCCTATAGGTCGCAAAATGGCCCATCGCCTCGCAGATGCTCTAGGGACTAGCTACAAGAACCTCTTCTGGTAATTAAAAATCCGCAAAAAAACTACTCCGCAAATCCGGGAGGCGGCAAGTGCATTCCAGCCATCAAGAGCTTGTTATCGCGAGCGTACTGCATAATGCGTTTGCGGCTTGCAGCAGATTTCGCCTTGTCCATGTCGTAATTAGAATTGATTTCGGGATGGTCCTTTTGCAAAGCATAGCCATGCATCAAGTCGCCAATCACGAGCAGATTTGAAATTTGGAAAGCGGTATGGCCTGGCGTATGGCCAACGGCATCCAAAGCAAGCACGCCATGCGGGAGGCTGTCGCCAAACGCAAACAAATGAAGGCTATCTTTATAAAGAGCCATAGTATTCTTTTGCAAATCATTTTTCGGGATGTCGTTCATCCAAGCGTCATATTCGACCTTACCGGCATATACTGCAGCATTCTTAAAGACTTTTTCCATTTTCCCGGCATCGCCATTTTTCACAAGTCCAGCGATGTGATCTGCATGGAAATGCGTCAAGTAGACAAGCCCGATGGAATCCGGATCCACACCTAGCACAGAAAGACGCTTCATCAGCTGTCCGCCCCATGCGCCAAGACCAGCGTCAAACAAGATGTACTTACCGTCCGTTTTCACCAAGAATGTACTGACAGAAGCCGGGAGCCCCGCAGGCATATTCAAACTTTCATAAAGCGAATCGCTCGCATCGCTGAAAAGTTCACGAGGCATCAGCTTTTTGCCCTCGTTATCCTGAATCCAGATGACCGTAGCACCATTCGCAAGAGTTCTAGATTCCGTTCCCTCGACCATCGGCAAATTCGCTTCGGTAGAAGGCGTTGCCACTTTGGCGGGAACATCAACTTTTGCCGCCGTACTTTCAGCAGAATCTTTCGTAGATTTTTTTGAATCGCCGCAGCCAACGAACGCTATCGCAAACGCAGCAACAAATGGAATAAACTTATTCATACTTTCTCCTTGAAACTCCATCCACAGTCGTTGTGGTAAATCATCTGGCGGGTCATGCCGCCGTCAATGCAGATATTTTCGCCGGTGATAAATCCGGCTTTGTCGCTCGCGAGGTAAAGCACCATGTTCGCGATGTCAAGCGGATTGCCGACACGACCTGCGGGCTGTTGCGTGGCATCGGGACCTTCGTAGACCTTGAAATCCGTATCAATCCAGCCCGGCGAAATCGAATTCACGCGCACACGGCCCGCAAAGCTCACGGCTAAAGCATGCGTGAGAGCGGCAATTCCGCCCTTCGCCGCCGTATAGCTTTCCGTTTGCGGTTGGCTCATGCGGTCGCGACTCGAAGAAATGTTTATAATACTCGCACCCTTCGCAAAATGCGGAGCAAAAAGTTTCGCAAGGTAGAATGGAGCAGTCACGCCGACTGCTAGCGCATAGCTAAATTCCTCGTAACTACATTCGTCAACGCCCTTCATCAGCGGAAGTGCGTTATTCACCAGCACATCTACGTGCCCATACTTTTCGAGAACGAACTGCGCAAACTTTTCGAGGACGTCTTTTTTTGACAAATCCCCAACAAAGCAAGGATTTTCACGAATGTCGATATACACGACATTCGCACCCTCTTTTTCAAATTCACTCACGATGGAAGCACCAATCCCGTGCGCCCCGCCCGTCACCACGACCACTTTATTTTCAAACGACTTCATAGGGATAAATATATACTATATTCTTTCCACAAATGCTCCAGTTTTTCGATGTAACCAAAGATTCTCCATTCCTACCGCAGGTCAAAGCACTGTATGAATCAGCATTTCCGGCAAACGAGCGAATCCCGATAAAGCAACTGCTTGACAACAAAATCAAGCGGGAATTTTGGGCATTTTTCGTTAATGATGAAAGCGATGGCGCCGCGACCCCTACTTTCTGCGGATTTTCAAATTCCATTTCGCACGGAGACATCACGAACATCGTCTATTTTGCGGTTGTGCCCGAACTACGCAGCCGCGGGTACGGTTCTCAAATTTTGCAGACCATCCGCGAAAAGCATCCGGACTCCCGCATCGTCGTTGATATCGAAGTCGAAGAAGATTCCAAAGACGCCGAAGAACTCGAACGCCGAAACCGCCGACGTGATTTTTATCTCCGTAACGGCTTTGGAGCCTCCCCCGTCGATTACCACTGGCAAGGAGAGCATTACCGGCTGCTCACCGCAGGCGGCACCGTCACCGAAAAAGAATTCCGCAACTTTTGGAAAGAAATCCTCAAGGACATCCCCGGCGCAAAATACCCGTAGCATTCGGGTTCAAAAGTCGTCTGCCCCTGAACACTGTTTTCAGCAACAGGTTCCATAAGCAAGACGCCACGTAACCGGACACAGTAAAGACCAGATACAGGAACAAGAACATCAATAAGCCAAAGAGTAAGTATTCCATTTCAACCACCTTTCTGATCAAAATATAGATTACATCATTGTCAAAAACTGTCAATCTATATCAAACCAGAAAAAAAGTCAAAACGGAATTTTCAGCTTACAGCTTCGACATCAATCAATCAAGTCGTTCTGGAACCTGGACAGGTGTTCGAACGGCAAGATTTGACGACCTCTAAACAGTCCGCAACCATCGTTAATCAGTTGGTTATTGATGGCCTTGAACATATTCACGTCAATCTTTGCAAGTTCAAGTTCCTGCAATTTCGTCAAGCGTTCGTACGCTTCGTCAAAGTAAATACACTCGCCGCTCGGAATCTGATCGTGCTTGGAGCGTCGCGTTTCTTGCGTCTTTTCATAACCGAAGTGGTTCGCCTCACCGATTTCGGCGAAGTCATCCATATCCTTTGTTCTAAGTTGTACCTCCGTATAGCAACGGGCAAGATTGTCATACATCGTTATGTGCAACGATTGGTAACCGGAGCTTCGCGGAGTTGCCACGGAGTCATGGTAATACGGCTGGACGGCCTCTTTCAACAGATCGCAATGACCTCCATCCTTGTGCCGGGAGATTTCCGGAGTAAAGCCACGTTCTTCCAAAAATTCGGGCATCACATTCGCAATTTCGTAAAGGAACTTCCGTTCGACTTCGGTACAGTCTTCGCCCTTCTTGATATGGCAAGCGGGCATCGAAATCACAATGCGGTAGGCGATCAAATCGCGGAAGTTCAGCTTACTTTTGATTTCAGCTTCGGACGGAAACGCACCATTCTTTTGATAATAGTTGTAGATAAATTCAAGGATGTACCCGTTGAACTTTTCTTCGGCACGAATCAATGACTTGATGCGCCCCTTGAACGTAAAGGCAAGAAAGGGATACTCCCTTGTCATGTACTTGTAGAACTCTTTGATTCTTTGGGACTGCGAGGTCAAGAAGTCGTTGTGTTCCAGCAATTCAATAATCTGTATCAGAAAATTTGAATGAGCAAGGTCAATGCTGTTCCGCGATTCCTTGGCACTGTTTCTGAGGTCGTTCGAATATTGATGCAAGATTTTCAGCACCGTATTTCCAGAAAACAGGTAGTCGTTCAAAGAGATCATCTATTACTCCCGAAGCCATTTCTTGAGGCTTACACAAGGCAATATAACAAAAGCTCTTGCGAATTCGCACTAAATAAGGTAAATTACAAAACAAATATTTTTTTGCATTTCAAAAAATTACGTATGGTGTAAAAGGCGCTTTCAAGAATTGTAACAAACTACAATAAATTGTAAATCACAAGCCGAAAACATTCAGGAAAAGATTTTTATGGAACAAAGAGAACTCAAAATTCACGGCATATACAAGCACTTCAAAAACCGCTACTACATCGTCGAAGGCATTGCAAAGCATTCCGAAAACGAAGACGAATACGTCATCTACCGCGCCCTTTACGGCGACAAAACAGTCTGGCTTCGCGAAAAATCGATGTTCTTAAGCGAAGTCGATCACGAGAAATACCCGGATATCAAACAGAAATACCGCTTTGAAGAAGTCGAACTCGGCTAAATTCAGCCAATATCACAAGAACAGTCTAAACGACATTCCCGCAAAGAAAGCCCAATACGAGCCTTCAAAACTGCCTGACGTGTAGATGGCTCCACTGCGGGCAGAAACATTCGGAGTGATGTTGTACCCAACGGAAAAACGCTGTGTCGTAACGACTGGAGCACGGTCTTCAAAATCAAGCCCTTCAATATCAGGATCTTCCGTTATCGCCGAAGAATAGAAACTGCCGCTATATTCCAGTACCAAATCCTTCAAGAAAAACGAAAGGAAAAATCCAGCACCAAGCTGATGCGTCACAAGGTATTCTTCATACTGATCTGAATAAGTCCTTTCCACTACAGAATCAATCTGGCACAGGGATTTATCCCAAAAACAAAATGACAAACCAGAACCATCCCCTCCAGTATAATACGTGGTCCGTTCTTTCATGATCCCGTCAAAGTTATAGGTTCTGCTCCCCATTCTGTCAAACACAAACAATCCAGTTTCAAAATACTTCGTATTGGCACCCAAAGAGAGTCCCAAGAAAAAGTTTTCGTCTACGCCAGCCGTAAGCTTAAACAAAATCGCCTGGCTTTTTGCCGACAAGCTAAAAGAGCCTTCAACAGGAGGGTTCCCCAAATCGAACCTTTGATTATAGTTATCCTTTAAGTCTTTTGTACTTTTATCTTTTACAGTCGAAGAATTCAGCTCCTTGCGGAAAGCCAAGTTGCCCTCTAATATGGTAGACTTGCCATCGACGTACATACCCGCCCCACGAAATTCTGGAGCCGGCGAAAGTCTCGTCGAAAGCGAGCGGATATCGTATATTTTTTCTTTTTCTGGATCCTGGACGATGGTACAGGAAGTCAACAAAAGGACAACTAATAAACAAACAAAGCGCATCATACTTTTAATATAACATTATTTTAACAAACGTCCATTAAAATCGTATGTCCGAATTGTATGTTTAGAGCCATTTTCGTCGCCAAACTGAACATACAGCATTCCGTTTTTGCGGAAAACCTTGCTTCCGTAAACAGAAGATGGCGTCCGTGTAACCTCGTGGATTCCAACAGACGGATCCTTCGTCGGGATTTCATCACCGGACTTGAGCAAGCGCCACATCTGGTTCCATTCCCAGTCATCGGCCCAGCTCTGCACCACGCGTTCACCATCCGTCGTTGCTCGCAAATACATATTGCTGTGCTGCATTTTCATGCGGACTACATTGCCTTCGTAACCCGATTGCTTTTCCATGACCACTTTTTGATGGCCGCCGCCGTTCCACTTGTAGAGGCCCATCGTAATACCCGCATCGGTCGACTCATTCGGCGTATCGAGCGAGATATCGCCAAAGTTGATGCGGTAAGTCGTCGAAGAAAGCGGAGTCATCGTCGCAATCGCATTATCGCCAGCGCAGTCGCCCAGCGCAAGCTTATCCTCGGCAGTTCTCGTCATGCAAGTGCCAAAATTCATGGACATAATGCGCACGGTATCCGGCTTTGCGGGTTTCGCTTGCCATACACGCACCCAGTCCGCTTCGAAATACGCAGGCTTGTCCGACGTGATTTCGATATCGTCGCCCGCCCAGCCGCCAATCGCCAAATTCACGATGATGTACTGCGCCGAAAGTTGCTTGATTTCAGTCGGACGGTTGTAACTTGCAAATTTCTTGTCGTCAAAATAAAAGCTGAGCGTCGATTCGTCCCATTCCACCGCATAAGTATGGAAGTCCGCCGAGCGGTCCACGTTATCGTCCTTATGACCGCCAAAAGAGGCTTCGTGATCCCACGCCGAACCATGACTGCTGTACCAACTCGGGTCGGTGTAATGCAGATAGTAATGGTGCTGCTTGCGCGATGCGGGGATTTCCAA
>JBGVAT010000239.1:0-9500 GCA_045224895.1 Fibrobacter sp. | reverse complement strand
GCACTTGTCGAGGTAGTCAGCAACGCCGTCATTGTCAGCGTCAACCGGGCAACCCTTAGCGTCAACAGCAACACCAGCCGGAGTATTAGCGCACTGGTCGAGGTAGTCAGCAACACCGTCGTTGTCGCTATCAAGCGGGCAACCAGCAGCGTCGATCGGAGCACCAGAAGCAGTGTTCGGGCACTTGTCGAGGTAGTCGGCAATGCCGTCCTTGTCAGAGTCAACCGGGCAGCCAGCAGCGTCAACAGCTACACCAGCCGGAGTTTCAGCGCACTGGTCGATGCCATCAGCAACACCGTCATTGTCGGAGTCAACCGGGCAGCCAGCAGCGTCGATAACAGCGCCAGCCGGAGTTTCAGCGCACTGGTCGAGACCGTCGAATACGCCGTCATTGTCAGAGTCAATCGGGCAGCCGTTAGCATCGACAACAGCACCAGCCGGAGTGCCAGCGCACTGGTCGAGCTTATTGCTTACGCCATCCTTATCTTCGTCAGCACCGCGGACGTTACCGAAGCGCCAGACGAGGGCTGCGGTACCTGCGTAACGCGGGGTCGGGGTATAACCGTAAGAGATTTCCTGACCGTGCTTGTCAACGTAGTGCAACTGGTAGTGTTCTGCACTGTGCATTTCGTCCTTGTACTTCCAAGTGAACTTGGAGAGAGCACGGATACCCACATCGAGACCGAGTGCGATGTCGATGTCTGCCGGGAGGTGGAAGCGGAGACCCGGAGTAAGAGTGAACGGGTCATAACCCGGATCACGCGGATATTCACCCTTTTCTACGCGGAATTCACCGTTGGCTTCAACGAAGATGTCCATCCAATCAGTCGGGAGGACGTTGATGCCACCGCCGTAGACCATCGTCATGGTACCGCGGCTAACCGGAGCCACGAGACCAATGTTAGTGTTGAAGCGGAGCGGAGCGCCTACATTCTGGAGGTCGAGAGTGAAGATCACTTCGCCACCGAATGCAAAACCGTTGAGGGTGTACGGATGAGTTCTGTTGCCATCAGCGTTCAAGTACCAAGCATGACGCGGACGAACACCCACGGACTTGTCGCCAGTGGGGAAGTAGAAATGAGCAGCGACAGCAGCGTTGAACACGCCGTCAGTCATTTCATCGAACGGGAGCTTAGCCTTTGCCCAGAGTTCGAGGTCGCCACGGCTAGCCTTCCACAAGTCACCTTCCGGAATATTGTGAGCATTGGCATGGTCGTAGTAGAGCGGAAGAACAAGACCGAGGTCCATGAAGTCCGTCACGCCAGCTGCAAAGTTGATGTTTGCAGTAAGGCTACCAGCGGATTCGTGGAACGAGTCCTTCTGACCGTTCTTGACAATCTGGCCACCACGGGAAAGTGCCCATGCGTCATAAGCAACCTGGCCACCGAAGCCGGCAGCAAAGCCACCCTGACCCAGGGTATTGGCGGTTTTCTGGTTAAGACCATCGGCTCCGCCCTGAAGGCCGGACTGCGCGAATGCGAAGCTACCAGCCAAGAGAGACATTGCGATTATTTTTTTCATCTATTCTCCTTGTTATTGGTTAATATTTTTTGTGATAGCCATAGTAGCCGTTGTAGCCACCATAGCCAGATCCCACATGACGTTCACACTTGTTGAAGACAAATGCCTTCGGCAAAGGAGTTTCCGTACTGCGGTCAAAAGTATTCAAGGCATCTTGGATGCTTTCAAGGGTGTGAGCTGCATGCTTTAAGACACACAACAGATAATCCGCATGCTTTTCGACAAGCAATGCGTCACTGCACTGGAATACTGGAGGAGTATCCAGAACAATCAAGTCATACTTATCCCTGAATGCATCAAGGAAAGCGCTAAATCTAGAACTATTCAAAAGGCTACCCGGATTCACGACGCGGGCACCGGCCCCAAGAACATGGAAGGAATCCGTCACCTTGACGACAAATTCGTCCGTATAGCTTTCTTTTTCAAGCATTTCGCACAGACCCTTCTGGTTATGCTTGAAGAGGTGGCCACGGCGGAGGTCCATATCGACAAGCAAGACCTTCTTGCCGGACATCGCAAAAGAAGCAGCGAGGTTCGTCGAAACAAAGGACTTACCGACCCCCTGCACAAGGCCGGACACCATAAGAACCTTCTTGTCGTCCGCGAAAACAGAGAATTCAAGAGCCGTACGGAGAGCACGGATGCCTTCGGCAAACGGTTCATCCGGCTGCACAGAAACGTAAGGCTTCGTCACATCGTTGAGCGTCTTGCCGTCGAGCATCGGAAGCTTTCCGTACACGCCAATGCCGGTCGCCTGTTCCACTTCGCTACTGCTGGTAACGCCATTGGAAAGCATACGGCGGACATAGACAATCAGGCAGCCCAAGAGCAGGAACGCGACAACGACGCCCGCAAAAACGATTTTGCGGTTCGGCTTGGCAGGCTTGATCGGTTCGTAGGCCTGGTCGACAATGCGGACGTTACCGACTTCACCGGCCTGCACCACGCGGAGCTGCTGGATATTGTTCAACAGGTTCGTATAAAGCTTGTTGTTGACTTCGACTTCTTCCTGCAACGAAAGCACTTCTTGCTGCACGACCGGAAGGCTTGCGGCAGAACGCTGCTGCTTGGCAAGTTCGCGACGGAGCCTGGCCTGCTGTTCTTCAATCGTACGCACGGTCGGATGTTCGGCACGGAATAAGCGGAGAGCTTCCTGCTTCTTCTGTTCCAGTTCAATAATGCGCTGCTGGAGCGTCACATCCTTTTCGAGATGCAAGCGTGTTTCACCTGAAAGGTCAATCGTACCCTTCGAATGGCGGAAAGTCGTGAGCTTCTGTTCAGCAGAGTCGAGCTTGGCCTTGACGCCCGGAAGCTGTTCTTCTAGGAACATGAGCGTTTTCTTCGCTTCGGCGCTGCGCATTTCAATGTTCTGCTTCAGGTACGTATTCGCAATAGTGTTCAAAATAGCAGCAACACGATCAGCGTAACGATGTTCAAGAGAAACCCTGATAATGCCGGAATTCTTGCCTTCTTCGGATATGCTGAGATTCTTGAGGAGAGCGGCAGCAGCCACCTGCGGATGTGCAGCCGAGAGCAAGAAGGTCTGACCGACAGTCGCAGTCAAGGACTTGACGCAAATGACTAAAGTGTCACCGGCAAACGGCGTGCGGTAGGTTTCACCGACAGAACCGGATAAGACAACCTCGCCCTCCAGTCCGAGCACTTCGTACTTACTGGAATCTGCCGTAACTCGTGCAATAAGCTTACCCTTGGCTTCTTCGAACGCACGCGGGATGACCAGCAATTCAAGATCCATACGGCCTTCGCGATGCATAAGGCGGTCGACCTTATCCTGAGGAACGGCAGAAAAACAAAGTCTTTCGTCATTGACCACCTGATCCAAAACGACGCGGCTCTTGATGAGCTCCATTTCGGCAGCGGACGGAGTAGAAACATCCAGCAAGGCTCCCATTTCACCAAGAGCGAGTCCCTGCTTGTTCCCCTTTACATTAACCTGAAGAAGAATATCGCTTTTAAAAGACGGACGAAGCCACTTGGAAACAAGAACGCCGCAGGAGATTCCCAAAATCAAGAAAATGAGCAAGAATTTCCACTTGCCTTTCAAATACACCAATATCTCAAGAATATCGATTTCGTCATCAGTCGACTTCGTCGAAGTATTCTGAGTCATTTTCTCATTCATCAAATAATCTCCAAGGACACTGAACGGACCACCTGCTGTAGTCCAATTCGGAATATAAAATAAAAAAAAATTTAATGTTTATGCTCGTAAACATCACATTCAAATGAAATTTGCCTGCTTTTAGAGGTATTTGCTCCGTAAACACACAAATTTCAAGCACGATTTTCGTAAACGCAACGCAATCAACAGGTTAGAGCATCTAAAGAGCAAGAAAAAAGGACTTTATGAAAAAAGATTCACCCATACTTTCTGTTCAAAATCTGCGCCGGGATTTTAAAATGGGCAACGAGATCGTGCATGCTCTTCGAGGCGTCAGTTTTGACATACACAACGGGGAATTCGTAACCATCATGGGTACGAGCGGCTCCGGGAAATCGACCATGCTGAACATTCTAGGATGCATGGACCGACCGACTTCGGGACACTATATATTAGATGGCGAACACACCGAGACGCTCAAAAGAGACGCCCTCGCCAAGATCCGCAGCCAGAAGATCGGGTTCGTGTTCCAGAGCTACAACCTCCTCAGCCGTACATCCGCCATCGAAAACGTCGAACTTCCACTATTATATAATCCATCAATCTCGGCTGCGGAACGTCACCACCGAGCCATCGAGGCACTCAAGAGAGTCGGGCTCGAAAGCCGCATGAACCACCTGCCGAACCAGCTCTCGGGTGGCCAGCAGCAGCGCGTCGCCATCGCCCGCGCCCTCGTGAACGACCCCGTCATCATCCTCGCCGACGAAGCGACCGGTAACCTCGACACGCGCACGAGTTACGAAATCATGATGATCTTCCAGGAACTGAACCAGCAAGGGAAGACAATCGCATTCGTCACGCACGAACCGGACATCGCCACATTCTCGACACGCACCATCACCCTCAGGGACGGGCTCGTCAAGAAAGACGTCAAGAACTATTCCGTGCAAGACGCCAAGGCGGCCCTCGAAGCGCTTCCGCCACCCGAAACGTTCGAAGACGACGAAGAGGAGAAAGAGGAGGAACAAGCATGAGCGTATTCACCCTAGTCAAGATTGCCATCCGCGCTTTGTTCCGCAACCGTATGCGAACCTTCCTCTCGGTACTCGGCATCGTGATCGGTGTTGCCGCCGTCATCACTATGGTCGCTATGGGCGAAGGATCCAAGAAGTCCATTAAGGAACAGATGACCGCAATGGGCACGAACGCCATCACCATCATGCCGAACCAGAGCCGCCGCGGAGGCGTGCAACTGGATGCAAGCAGCTCCACAGAAACCCTCGAAGAAGAAGACGTCATTGCGCTGCGCAACGAGGCGACCTACATCGACGCCGTCTCCCCATTGATTTCCGTCGGCGGCCAGGCTATAGTCGGAAACAATAACTCCCCGACTTCGCTTTCCGGTGTATCGTCGGACTACCTCAAGATCCGCAACTACGAAATCGCCGACGGCGTGATGTTCGACGACGAGACCGACCGTATGGCCAAAGTCTGCGTCATTGGGCAGACTGTCGTCAAGAACCTGTTCCCGGACACCGATCCCATCGGAAAGACCATCCGCTACAAGAGCATTCCGCTAAAAGTCATCGGAACGCTCAAGGCGAAAGGTTCTGGTGACTTCGGTCAAGACCAGGACGACATCATCTTCACTCCATACCAGACCGTGATGAAGCGCTTCGGCGCAACAACAAAGATCCGCCAGATTCTCGCGAACTCCATCGGCGAAGGCTACGCCGCAAAGGCAACCGACGAGATCATGACCATTCTCAAGGAACGCCGCAACTGGACTAAGCCCACGGATCCGTTCCGTGTCTTTACGCAAGAAGAAATGATCCAGATGGTCACAAGCACTTCTGATATGCTATCGCTCGTGCTGACCGCCATTGCAGGAATTAGTTTGTTAGTAGGCGGTATCGGCATTATGAACATTATGTACGTCTCCGTCACCGAACGCACCAAGGAAATCGGGCTGCGCATGGCTATCGGCGCACGCGGTCGCGACATCCTCTTGCAGTTCCTCATCGAATCCATCCTCATCAGCCTCCTGGGCGGTGCGATTGGCATTGGCCTCGGCATCGCGGCATCCGAAATCGTCAAGAACGTGATGAACTGGCCAATGAGCATTTCTGTCACAAGTATCGTCGCAAGCTTCAGCGTGTGCTTTGCCACGGGCGTGTTCTTTGGATGGTACCCCGCACGCAAGGCAAGCCGTCTCGATCCAATCGAAGCTTTGAGATTCGAATAGCACCAGAACAAACTTTACCTTGGCAGCGAAGCCACACACAGTTCCCGCGAAAGCGGGAATTTTTTTTTATTATTAGACCTCGTGAATAAGGAGGAAAAAATGATTCACAGCCAAAAGACTAGGCTATTAGCATCCTTCACAACATTGGGAGCAATTTCTGTTTCAGCCGCATTTGCAGCAACCACCCCTTACGACCTGATTCGACCGACATGGCCTTTGAGCTGGGATGCGAAGGTCTTCGAAAAGTTCGATGCATCCATCACCAAGAAAACAGGGATGCTCCCGAAAGAAGCAACACCTGCAAGTTTCAAGGCCGGCGAGATGATGCCCGACACATTGGACCAGGCATACTTCGACGCCATCAACACCAAAATTTCGCCGATCCGCGTAAACCAGGCCGGCTACCTCGAAAGCGACAACGAAAGACAGTTCTACTTCGTCGGCTCTTCCGCCAAGGAATTCGAAGTTGTTGACGCATACGGCAAATCGCTCAGCAAAAAAGTGACCGGCACTTTCACCAATAGCGGAGCCAAAACAGAAAGCGACTGGACGATTATCGCTGGCTCAAGCGCAAACACAGCCGACCAAAAACGCTACATAGTGGAATTCACGGGACCGTCTGGCAATATCTTTGTGGGCCATATTCCACAAAGCGTCCCGACAAACAAGCGCCTGAGAATCAAGGTCGGCGATGAAATTTCTAGCACGTTCATTGTGAGCAACGATGTTTACACCATGGCCAAGGACGCTGCGCTCAAGTTCTTTGGCATCCAGCGCAGCGGCAATTCGGAATCCTGGTTCCACGGTCCGAGCCACACGAAAGACGGCGGCGGCGCCATCGTGACGGAGGCAGAAGATGTACGCGGACCATTCGACGAATCCCGTGCAGGGTCTCTTGCCGGCGGCTGGTATGACTGCGGCGACTACCTCAAGGAATCGCAGACGCAGGCATTCGCCTTTATGGCCTTGGCCGTGATGTCAGCCACCAATCCATCAAAGGATGTGGACCACTACGCCTACAACCAGGCAAACTTTGTCAGTACCGACGGCGTGCCCGACGTTCTGCGCGAAGCAAAGCACGGTGCAGACTTTTTCTTGAAAGCATACGATTTTGCCAAGGGCGTCATTGACGACATGCCCGTTTCCGTAGGCAATTTCGGTAGCGACCACGCTTTTTGGAGCCGCCCAGAAGTCATGGACAATTTACCTACAGACAACTCTGCCACAGCAACAGACCGCGGAGGTCCTGCATCCAGAATAGTCCGTCTCGGAGAACTTGGATCTAACATCGCAGGCGAAATCGCAGCAGGTCTTGCCATCTTGGGCAAGGACTACGCCATTTACGACAAGGACTTCGCAGACAAATGCCTGACCGTCGCCGAAAAGATGTACGATTTCGCCAAGGCTCTCGCCCAAGGCAAATCGACTTATGACGGAGGCAAAAAGTTCAAGAACAACATATACCCGTTTTTCAGTTCGCCCGCCTATAACGGCAATAACGAATTTTATGACGATATGGCGCTCGCCTCGGTAGCACTCCTGTACGCCACCGGCAAAGAGAAATACGCCAACGACATGATCCGTTCCAAAGATATTTCCGACAAATCACTCAGTACCGGAGCGGGATTCTTTGAAGGCGGTTGGTTTGCAAGCGCTAATCACGGAGCGTTTCTTAAAGACGTCAAGAACACCAGCTGGGCAAATTCACACTCTTACGCCCTATACGCCTTGTATAAACTAATTCTTGCTGACGAGACCAAGGCAACAACCGAATACGGCCTTACCGAAAAAGAACGACTGAACGCCATTGAAGACTGCATCATCGATATGATCAGCAACTTGAACGATATGAGCGAAAGCGGGACTGCCGCCATCGAGCTCCCGGCAGTCGACAACTGGAAATCCCGCACGTTCCAGTTCGATCCGATTTGGTACGCCATGCACACGGACCAGACCTGGATTTACAACCGTTACCAAGCAGGAAACATTTTCGAAGTGCTAGCCTACGCCGATGTCGCAGCCGACATCGAAAAGCAGGGCATTACCCTTCCGAACGTGAGCACCCCGGACTGGAAAGCCAACGAAATGCGCCAGCTCGCCATCAACCAGCTGAACTACATGCTCGGCGTGAACCCTTGGGACATTTCCTTTGTATACGGCATTGGTGACAAGAACGACGCACACCCCCACCACAGGGCATCAAACCCCGAAGGGCGAAGCACTACGGGCTTCAGCTATAAATACGTATGCCCTGTCGGAGGTCTTTTGGGAGGACTCACTCCTGGCCTAGCCAACTCCTGGGTTCCCGACAATATGAGTTGGCAAGACTACCACATCTCCGAAACTTGCCTTGATGCCTCTACCGTCCTTTTGTCAGCACTCACCCTCGTCAGCAATGGCGGCAACGACTACTTCGAAAAGAAATGCGACAACTGCAAGACCGAAGCCACTCCCGTTACAGACGGAGTATACGCAACAGCATACCATTACACATGGGACGAGTCTGACGTCTTCAACATCCGCATTTTCAACGAAACTACAGAAAAGTTGGATAACCTCGTTGCGCACATATACTTTGACGCAACCGAAGATGACGTAAAATCCTGCGGCATTATGTTCAATATCGATATGTGTGAAAAACATAATATCGAAGGATACAACAAGCCGTGTTCTGACTTTAGCGAATTAAACAATTATCTCAAAGAAAACGGTCCGGAAAAAGTGGAAGACACCTACAACAAAGACAAGAAAACGTATACATGGGTCCAGACAATTCCTGTACAGACTATGGACTTCGGCAATTACATCAGACTGGACGTCATTGCCTCTTCGGGATTGAGTTCCGGAGGAAAATGCGAATCTCTGGACGAACCCGCCAAGATCAAGATTACCGACGGCTGGAGCTTCACGAGCCACACCGAAACCAAGGATGCCCCTGCATACGACGGCGCACCCGACTGGGAAAAGGATGACGGCGACTTCCAGATGCCACCCAAGGATCCATACATCGTCATTCGCAACAAGGACGAACTCCTGTGGGGTTACGGTCCGGCCAAGACCACCGATGACCGCGTAGGCTTCACAAGCATCGCAAACGCTGGCAAAGCCCGCATGCTACTGAACGGAAACAGCCTCTTTGTTACAGCGAGTGCAAAGGGAACAAAAACCGTAAAGATCTTCGACCTTCTCGGAAACCAGCTGCTGGAACAAGCCTTCGACGGAGTCCGTACTGAGGTTTCGCTCTCAAAGATTCCGCATCGTGGAACCCTCATTGCAAAGGTGCTGTCAAACAACAGGCAACTCGCAATACAGTCCTTCAAGTTGAAGTAAACAATTTCGGCGGGCGCAAGCCCGCCTTTTTTACATTTCTGCAAATAAAAAAATAAAGAAGAATGAAAAATATTTTCATTTTTCACTTTAAATTTTTAATTTAATAGTATGAATTTCCTTGAATTTTTACAACCGATGCCGGTCGTGGGCATACTCCGCGACATTCCTCAAGGCGCCGAAGAAGCGTGCGTGAATGCGTCTGCAAAGTGCGGACTCAAGGCGATTGAGGTCACGATGAACACCGCAGCAGCAACCGAAATTATCGCAAAGCTCAAGTCCATT
>JBGVAT010000238.1:0-2981 GCA_045224895.1 Fibrobacter sp. | reverse complement strand
CGCGTCAGCACGTGATCGCGCTTGCCAGTCTGGAGGTCGTTAACGATAATGTCCTGAATAAAATTCGAAGATTCGGGGATTTCCATAACAGGGTCCTTTTAAAATTTTACGGGAAAAATTTAGAAAATAGACGAGAGACTAGGGACTAAAGACGAGACGAAATAACGGCAATATAAGGTTATAGAACCCATTTTTTCAAAAATTCGCCACCAACAGCGCACAACCCGCAATTTCGTATAAATGAGATTTTTTACATCCGCTAAAACTATTTAATGATTATATTAAAGATATGAAGTGTTTGTATTCCATGTTATTGCTGTTGTCTTTAGGGGGATTCGGCTTTGCCGCAGTAGGCGACACACGGACCATCACCTATCTCCTGAACGGGGGTGTAAACAACCCCGCGAACCCAGATAGCTACATTATCGTAAAAGACACGAGTAGCGACTTTTACTCATCCGTAATATCTGACACTTGCAAGATTACACTCCACGAGCCGACTCGCGAAGGTTCTAGATTTTTGGGGTGGTTTGAAGAATCATCTTACAGCTATAACATCCTACTCCGAAAAAGCATATCCCGTTGTAGCGAATCCAATCACACATTAACAGCGCTTTGGGCCCCCGCCATCAAGGAACCCCAGATAAGTGATGACGGCTGTTACCAGATTACCTCCAAGGAGGAACTTTACGCCATCCCCGATCGTCACGCTCTTGATTGCATAGAACTCCAGAATGACATCGTGGTCAACGAAAATCTACTGGATGCAGACGGAAACCCGGACTCCACACGCAAAGACATCATGTTCTGGAAGCCTTTTGCTTTTGGCGGGATTTTTGAGGGCAACGGCCACACAATTTCAGGACTTTATTCCAAAAATTTCGGTGACCCAGGCTTTTTCTCTAAGCTCTATATAGGGAAAGGCAAGCCCCCCGTTGTAAGGAACTTGGGCATTAAAGATTCCTATTTTGAGGGAAGTGCGTATGCGGGAGGCATTACCGCCTATATAGACCAATCGGCGCTACTTGTCAATGTTTTTAGCGAGGCTACAGTCGTTGCCAGAGGTAGCGCCGGCGGCATTGTCGGCTCCATCAAAAGCAAAGAAGACAGGTCATGCCTTTGCAGCCCCGCTCTAGCAAAGAGTACGCAGGCAACACACGAATGGCCAACAATGGCCTCGAGTAATGTGACAACGATTATCAATGCATACAATGCGGGTCGCATTACAAGCAACTCTTACAATCTAGACAGAACCGGTGGCATTATCGGTGAAGCACAGGATTTTATTCTCGAAAACGCATTCAACACCGGAACCATTACAGACAGTGCAGATGCTATTTTCGGCTTACATAAAATTGAATGGTGTTACTATGACAGCTCACTCCACCATATCGAAATCAAGAACGCCTACTACGCAGGCGATGCGACAGCCAAATACGGTGGTTTAAAAGCTACGGAAAGCGAATTCAAGGATGGCTCCATTCTGGGGAAATTGCAGGAGGGCACCTATGGCGCCGCATGGGAACAAAAAATAGGTATAGACCCGCACCCAGTCTTAAGTTCCAAAGTGAAGTATTACCTTGACTATAAACTGAATGGGGGCAAAAACAGCGAACAAAACCCCAAATATTACACAAGCGATACCTCCATTATTTTGGCTAGCCCCACAAAGGAAGGCGACACCTTTGAAGGATGGTTCACCGACAACCTGTATAAAGAAAGAATCGACACCATCAAGGTCGGATCAAAAAAATACTACGCCCTTTACGCCAAGTGGAAAAGCGAATACTTCTTGACCTATGTAGCCAACGGTGGCATAAATCCCGAAATCAATCCCTCGCGCTGGTCCTCGGATTCTGCCGCCTATACGTTAAAGGAACTCGAAAAAATAGGCTACACTTTTGGTGGTTGGTACGCTGATTCCACGTTCAAAACGCCAGTGAAAGAACTTACGCCGGAGCGTCACGACGACATAACATTATATGCAAAGTGGATAACGAACAACTATAAAATCACCTACCACTTGAACGGCGGCGAGAACAATCCCGACAATCCAGCAACATTTAATTTCGATACAATCACCACATTAAAAGAACCGACTCGTGATGGCTTTATTTTTGTAGGCTGGTTTGACAAACTCACCTATGCCAACGAGATCAAGAGTTTCCCTCAAACGGACTATTACAGCCGAGACTTTGACCTTTATGCGCACTGGTTCCCTGAACCCAAGAAACCCGCCACAAATGAAAGTGGTTGTTACATCATCTCGGATCGCAATGAGCTGTACTGGTTTGCGCTGTACACGAGCAACAAACTTGATAACGCCAAAGTTACAGAAACCCACCCCTGCGCTTGGCAAAAAAACGACATTGTCGTAAACGAAGCAATCTTGGACGGGAGCGGCAACTGGGTTGATGGGATTGTACTGTGGCACGAAATTGGAGTGCTAAGCAGAGGCGATTCCATCCCTGTTTATTACGCCAACAATCACAGTATTTCGGGACTATTCATCAACGATTATTACAGCCAAGGCGTATGGGAGGAATTCTTTTGGCCGGCGGAGAATAAAGGCACATATCCAAATTTTTTGAATAGTTGCGTCAACACATACAATGGAACCATCTGGTCGGAAGAAATTGGAAGAAATTCGCTTCGCACGATTTCCAAGGGGCCTTCGTTCGGTGTCAAAGTCGCAGGTCGCACTCTGCAAGTCTATGGCGCCAAGATGGGGGCAAAGGTAAGCGTATTCGACATGCAGGGCCGGGTAATTTACAGCAAGCCGGAGAATGTAACCGGAAATGTTGCGTTCGAAATGCGTCGTGCCGGCAATTATCTGGTTCAAGCGGGTAACCAAGTGTACAGAATCAATGTAAAATAGCGCCTTGATTTCTAACTTTCTCACCCGAGATGGCAAATATTGGATATAGTTTTTTACTGGTTCTGGCGGCATTCCTTTGGGGATCCACCTTTGTCGCACAAAT
>JBGVAT010000237.1:0-2434 GCA_045224895.1 Fibrobacter sp. | reverse complement strand
AGGATTGCTTGTTGGTTTATGGGACCGGTACCACGAATTGCGTACCCTGATAAAGAAATAGTTCGTCTTGTTTACATGAAAGGTCCAACTGTAGACGCTGAGGTTAAATAAGGAGTACAACATACTTCTATATTTCAGAATTGGACGGTTCTTCAGAGCAGTCCTTTTTTGATACTAAAAACGACCTAAAAACAAGGGTGTCTAACTCTTTCGTGACCCGATTTTGACACGGTTTTGACCCGATTTTACAAAGCCAACAATTATTTGCAATATGCTGAAAATCAAAAGGATGAAGCGTTTGCTACATCCTTTTTCCTTATTGCGGAGAGTGAGGGATTCGCCCCCCCGGTACTTTCAAACGCCTTTTGGGTATAATTTCCACGCCTGTTCAGCGGGTTAATATTTCAAAAAATTGTTTTCGTTCACACGAGCTTTACCCGTTTTTTACACGATTTTCCTCTCTTGGAAAAACTCTGTAAAGGTACTAAAAATTATTGATATATGCAAATTTTTTGGCAACTTTTTTCTAATAAAAATGATATATAGTTTTTCCAACTATTTTCCAACTTTAGATTAAAAAACTAAAATTTATTTGCATATATCAAAAAAAAGCAGTAACTTTGCAGCCGAAAGTTGCAAAGCTTATGGGACAGTTAGCTTTTTTGAAGACATTTATACTCGTGGCCATTCCTTTAGATGTAAATGACAATCGTCGTCATATTCATGTTTTTAAGAAAGGTAGTCGGCATCTACGTTCGGTTGCAAAAATATGGATTGAGAAAAACGGCGAGAAATGTATAGAGATTGCAGAATCTGAGCTAACGGCCAAAGAGAATAACATGATAGTAGCGGCGATTGATCGGCACTGGGAGCTTCTAAATGATCAAATTTCAAAGACTTTCCGTGGAGAGAAACCGCAGCCTAAAAATATTGAAAAATAAGGAGGAACAATTATGTGCAAGATTCCAAATGTAACATTAGGTATTAAATCATTAGATTTCACAATTCAGCGTGGTAAGTTTTCAGCAAAACTGACGGACGGGCGTGAAATCATTGTTCCGGTGTCTATGTTCCCAGACATCCAACATTTATCTGTTAAGAGACGGAATGAATGGATGATTCTGGACGACCAGTACTTTACCTTCGAGCACATGAGTCGCATCTATTCTGTGCTTGATTTGTTAAAGGCAGCTTAATATAAATCATCCTTCTCCCTGACGTAAAACCGGAAATAGCGCAAGCGTGCGCGAACATATTGAAATAAAGCGTTTACACGCTTGTGATCTGATGGTTTGACATGAAATATACCTATGGGAACAAAAGAGTCCAAAAATAGATGGATGGCAATCGCTTTGTTCTATGTAATTGCAGTTATTGTACGTGCGCTGGCATTGAAATACCAAGACCTCGATACCCATACGTACGTAACATGGCTATGGAATTGGGAACGTGGCATTGGTCCTTGTTTGGGAGCAATCGTCGCAGTACTCGTCTTTAAGCGAAAATTCTATTGCTCAATAACGGGCACATCTGTTTGGAAATCCATATTGACTGTATTGTTGCCGTTCTGTCTGTGCTTTTTTCTCTATCGTGAACTGAGTTTTACCTTGCTTGGTTTTGTCTTTTATTCATTTCTCGAAGAGGTTGGTTGGCGAGGCTATCTGCAAGGGGAACTGAAAGAATTGAATACAATCTGGCGCGTGCTCATCATTGGACTCATGTGGTTTTTCTGGCATATCTCAATAGGCTTCAATATGGGTAGCCTGATATTCTTAGCTGTCCTTTTGTTGGGTACGTGGGGAATCGGTTGCATAGCCCGTGATACGAAAAGTCTTGTTGCTTGTGCTTGTTTCCACACGTTATTTAACTTCTCTAACCAGAGTGGCATAACTTTTACTCCTATGGTGATAGTTCTTTATATCGTCGTTATTGCCGGTTGGTTTGTTATCTGGTATGTACCATGGAATAAGATTGTAGTGCGAAAAAAAGACAAAGGCTGAGGGATTCGAAAATTACGAAATATGCGTATATGCTACCCATAAGCGGCAAGGACGATTATGGAACGTAGCATAACGCAGATGAGTAATAATCGTGCGAGGCTTGTCCGAGCTAAGAACCCTCCGAGAAGGGGTGTGAGAAGGCCCTCATTTCCAAATAAATGAAAAAGGATGCCCGTTTATGGACATCCTTTTCATTTACCCTGCGGAGAGTGAGGGATTCGAAAATTGCGAAGCAATAATCGTGCGAGGATTTATCCGAGCTAAGAACCCTCCAATCGGGGGTTGAGAAGGCTCTCAGCCTTCTCTAAAAAGAATTAGGAGCGTCCCATCGGGATGCTCCTAATCTATTTAAGCGGAGAGTGAGGGATTCGAACCCCCGATACGACGTAATGCGTATACCGCATTTCGAGTGCGGCTCTTTCGACCACTCAGAC
>JBGVAT010000236.1:0-13852 GCA_045224895.1 Fibrobacter sp. | reverse complement strand
GACTTCGAAAAGACCGAAGACGAAAAGAAGGCCGAAGAAGAAAACAAGGGCATTTTCAAGGGTCTCTGTGAAAACTTGCAGAAGCTCCTCGACGAAGACATCAAGGAAGTCCGCGTGTCTAGCCGTCTCAAGGATAGCCCGTGCTGCCTCGTGACAAGCGAAGATGCGATGAGCGCCCAGATGGAACGCATGATGAAGGCCATGGGCCAGAAGAACTTGCCGAAGAGCAAGCGCATTCTGGAAATCAACCCGACGCACCCGATTTGCGAAATGCTCAAGAAGAAGGCCGAAGCAAACGAAGATCTTGGCGATTGGCCGAAGGCCCTCTACGGTCAGGCTTTGCTTGCCGAAGGTTCTCCGCTTCCGAACCCGGCTGAATACGTCGCTGCAATTACGAAGTTGCTGACGGCTTCTGTGAAGTAATTACGCGCTAAGCGCCATCAAAAAGACCGCGATTCATTCGCGGTCTTTTTTTCAATTCTGTAGAGTTCGCTTTAATCGTCATCCTCTACGCAACGGACGGAAAGCCCGAGGTACTTAGGGGTGGGGGACAGGCCAGTATAGTTTTGCTGGTCCAAATACAAGGTAGATGCGTATTCATCACCATAGTCCTCAGCCTCAGTAGAATTCCAGAATTGAGCGACAACGCCCTTGCTGTGAAAATAAGTACCGAAAAATAAATCCCCCCAAGTCCCCACAGGCAACGCAGAAAACGAGTAATCATCCGAGCCATTGCCATTTTTCCATTCATCTTCGTCACTACTCCAGTAACTTTCCCAGCCGCCATTCGCTGATTTGAGTTTAGAGCCCGCAACATCTTCACCGCCAACCGCAGTGATTAACGATTTAAATTCAGCCTCTGACGGCAGATGCCAGCCACTAGGACAAGCCGAATTCGCTGCGGTCCAAGTATAAAAGCGACCGTACTTGGAGCAGTATTTAGCGGAATCGTTATAGCAATAGGAACTATCCGTCTCAAAGCTCAGATTCTCAGCCATCCAAGTCTGCGAACCAATCTTCACGGTCTTGTAAGTTTGTTTGTCGCGAGAGTCCGTTAGCGAGCCATATTCACATTCATCTTTAGTTTCAGTTTTGCAGGCTTTCGCCGTTGGCTCCGTAACAGAGGGTTTTGTAATCTCAGGTTCAACATCCATCACACAACGGACAGAATAGCCGTAGTCTGAGTCTTCGTAGCGGATATCCGCACCATCATACAGACTCTGAAAATACACGCATCCACTAATGTTACTATCTTCATTAGAGGTCCAAAAGATAGCTTGATACCCCTCCTCGTAATAATCGTCTTGGTAGAGCCAGTCCCTGTAACCTGCGGGAAGTGCAGAAAAACCGAATGCATCTGTCGCATCGCCACCGTGATTCCATCCACTCGTCTTGAGTGCTATGCCGGCAACTTCTTCGCCCCCAACCGCGTCAATCAAAGTTTTCCATTCCGCTGTTGATGGCAGATGCCATCCCTTAGGACAAGCGTCCGCTGCTGCAGTCCATACATATAAGCGGCCAAACTTATCACAATTACTATTTGAATTATCGTAACAGTAGCAATAATCGTTTTTGTATTTTGCCGCCCTTTTGTAATTCAAGTTCTGGGCCATCCACCACTGGTCACCGATTTTCACGGTCTTGTAAGTTTGTCCGTCGCGGTCATCCACCAACTTGCCATACTCGCAATTATCTTTAGTTGAAGTTTTGCAGCCTTTGGGCACAGCCACGGAACTTCCCGATTTCGCAGATGAAGAAGACTTCGCACTTGACGACGATTCCGCCTTTTTGCTGCTGCTAGACTTTGTATCAGACGAAGTTTTGGAATCCAAAACGCAGCGGACGGACAAAGCATTATCCATCGGCTCGCCCCCAATATCAGCCGATGCGTAACGATTATCCAAAGACATGCTGATCGCGTGATCGATCAGAATACTGTTGCGGTCAAGCCTAGTCGATGTTTCAATATCTTCCGTAGAACTCCAGAAATACGCCGCAGTCTTGTCACCAATAAAATCGTACGATTTAACATTCTGAGAGACATAACCACTAAAATCATATTCCATTCTGTAGCCTCCAGGGAGGGCCGTAAAACCATACTCATCAGTTCCGACAGATGCTTTTTTCGCAAATTCCCAACCGTCAACAGACTTGAGCTTTATCCCCGCATTATCGCTACCGCCGACTGTTTGGATTAAGGTTTCAAATTCCTCCTTAGAGGGCAAGTGCCAACCGCCAGGGCAAGCCTCCGTTGCAGATTCCCACTTGTAAAGACGACCGTACTTATTGCATAAGCCGGGGCTACTATTTTTTATGTATGAAGGTTCTTCACCATAGCAGTAGCTAAAGCACGAATTATAATTCAAGTTTTCCGCCATCCAGACCTGGTCACCGATTTTCACGGTCTTGTAGGTCTTGTTGTCGCGAGGATCCTTCATGGTGTTGTTTTTCTCGTCGTATATAGCCTTAGCGCTGCTTGCACTTGAGGGCGTTTTTGAAGACGAAGAAGATTTTGTACTGGAGGAGGATTTTTTTGTTGAAGAACTAGACTTTGCCTTGCTACTGCTGGATTTTTTCACAGCGCTGCTGGACACCGGTTCGTCTGATTCAGCATTGCTGCCAGAATCGCCACCGCAGGCGGTAAAGACAGACATCGCCGCCACAAGCAAGAACGGCACAAACTTTGCAAACTTTTTCATAAACATCTCCTCCCCATACATTTGGAGTAAATATAAGTAATTTAGAGATTGAAAAAGGCGCCCCCGGAACAAGTCCGGGGTGACAAAAAGGCCGGGATGACAAAGCGAAGGGCCGGGGTGACAATGTAAATAAAACTCACTCCAGAATTTTTTCGAGCAGCGAAATAGCCTTTTTCATCTGTTTTTCAGGCACTGATGAGTAGTTGATGACAAACTCATGTTGCGAAGGAGTCGCCATCGTATAATAATCCGAAAGCGCTCCGAGACGCACGCCTTTTTCAAGCGCCTGTTTGCAAAATTCTTCATCAGAAAGCGTCGTGTTTATTTTCAGAATGAAATGGAGACCAGCGTCTTGTTCGGCGATTTCGACGCGGTCACGAAGTTTGCTATGACGAATCGTTTCAAGCAGCGCATCACGGCGATGGCGGTAGAAATTGCGCATACGGTTAATGTGCTTTTCGTAATGCCCGCCGCTGATGAACGTTGCAAGCACATACTGCACGAGATTTGAAATTGTACAAGTGTAAAACGAGAACTCTTCACGAAATTTTTTCGCAAGCGGTTTCGGGAGAACCATATAGCCCACGCGCACTGTAGAAGCAAGTGTTTTAGAAAATGAATTTATATAAATCGTCTTGTCTTGCACATCAATATTTTGAAGAGCCGGAATCGGACGGCCCACCATACGGAATTCGCTATCATATTCGTCTTCGACAATGTAGCGATTGCTTGATTTTGCAGCCCAGCTTAAAAGCTCATAACGACGGCTCACGGGCATCACCTTGCCCGTCGGGAAGTGGTGCGATGGCGAAAGATGAACAACATCCGTACACGTTTCTTCAAGCTGATCTATGCGAACGCCCTGTTCATCTAACGGGATGAAATTGCAAACGACATTTAGCTTTTGATAGATTTTTGAAATTTTACTGTAGCCGGGGTCTTCAACGCCATACTTTTTGTCAAAGCCAAGTAATTGTACAAGCCAAGTGTAAAGACAATCCGTTCCTGCGCCAACGACAATCTGTTCCGGATCCACACGCATTCCACGAAATTCCAAAAGCATCTTTGCAATCGCCTTTCGGAGTGCAATGACGCCCGAATTTGGCGAACGTGTGAGCAGCTCATTTTGCTGTTCACAAAGGACTTTTCGCGTAATCTTCGCCCACGTCGAGAACGGAAAAGTCGAGGCATCCACCTGATTATTGACAAAATCGGCAATGTAATGTGGAGCTTTAGGCGGTTCAACGCGTTGCGATTCACGGGATTGCTTGGTCGGAACAGGCTTTGGGAGAATCTGCGGATTTTTTGATTGAATCGTCGCCACAAAAAAGCCCTTGCGCGGGAGCGAGTAAATAAAACCTTCGGCTAAAAGTTGCTCGTACGCATTTTCAACAGTCACGACACTCACGCCCAACGCATTTGCAAACGGACGCTTCGACGGAAGCTTCGCATCCGCCTCAAGACGCCCCGACAGAATATCGTCCCTAATAGAACGATACAAGAAATGGTAAAGAGTATCATCCCCCGCTTTTGAGATATCATATGAAAGCATTTAGGAAACCTCCTTTTTGCAAACCGGAAACCGCCTCAAGTTTTTTCATTATAAAATACTGAAATTCTCGTAAACGAGCATTGTAAAAACGAGCGAGAAACATTCCGCAGCGAGTAATGCGAGCGAGGACCGTTTCGAGTGTTTTTACGATGCGAAGTTCTTGCATTATCAAGCATTCCATTTTGAAAAACTGAACCTAAACTGACATTAAACTGAATCTATTAAAATAATAGAAATTTGAACATTTGATAAAGTCAACAAAAAGTCTAATTTAAGCCCCGAAACGAAACAAAAACAACAAGGAGACCCAAATGTCTACAGAAAACCGCTACGAGCTCAACAAGAATCTCGCCCAAATGCATAAAGGTGGAGTCATTATGGATGTGACCACACCGGAACAGGCTAAAATTGCAGAAGCCGCCGGTGCCGCCGCCGTTATGGCACTCGAACGCATCCCCGCCGACATCCGCGCCGCAGGCGGAGTCTCGCGCATGAGCGACCCCAAGATGATCAAGGGCATCCAAGACGCAGTTTCCATCCCAGTGATGGCCAAATGCCGCATCGGTCATTTTGTCGAAGCTCAACTTTTGGAAGCTATCGAAATTGACTATATCGATGAAAGCGAAGTGCTCTCCCCCGCCGACGACGTATTCCATATCAACAAGCACGAATTCAAAGTGCCGTTCGTCTGCGGAGCCCGCGACCTCGGCGAAGCCCTCCGCCGCATCGAAGAAGGCGCCTCCATGATCCGCACCAAAGGCGAACCGGGAACCGGCGACATCGTGCAAGCCGTCCGTCACATTCGACTTATGAATCAAGAAATTGCACGCATCACCTCCATGCGCGAAGACGAGCTGTTCAACCGCGCCAAAGAATTGCAAGTTTCATACGAGCTCGTGAAGTACGTTCACGATTACAAGCGACTTCCCGTCGTGAATTTTGCCGCAGGTGGCGTAGCCACGCCAGCCGATGCAGCCCTCATGATGCAGCTCGGCGCCGAAGGCGTGTTCGTCGGTTCTGGAATTTTCAAATCCGGCAATCCGGCCAAGCGTGCCGCCGCCATCGTACAAGCCGTCACAAATTACAAAGACGCCAAACTCATTGCCAAACTCTCCGAAGATTTGGGCGAAGCGATGGTCGGCATCAACGAAAACGAAATTGCACTTTTAATGGCTGAACGAGGAAAGTAAATGAGCGAAATCAAAACAAACAACCACATCAAAATTGGCGTGTTAGCCGTACAAGGAGCATTTGCAGAACACCGCCAAATTCTCGAAAGGCTCGGTGTCGAATCGTTTGAAATTCGTCAGTTGCGAGACCTTGAACAAGATTTTGACGGACTTATCCTCCCCGGCGGCGAAAGCACCGTGCAAGGAAAACTTCTGCACGACCTCGGACTTTTCGAGCCTTTACGTAAGCGCATCGAAAACGGACTCCCAACTTTCGGCACCTGCGCAGGCCTGATTCTGCTTGCCGAAAAATTGAGCAACGACGGTCACACGTATTTTGCGACAACACCCGTCACCGTTGAGCGCAACGCCTACGGTCGACAGCTCGGGAGTTTCTACGCCGAAGAAAATTTCGAGAGTATAGGGAAAATCCCGATGACATTCATCCGAGCCCCGCTCATCCAGCGCGCAGGCCAGGATGTGCAAATTCTTGCAACCGTCCAGAATCAAATCGTTGCCGTGCGTTACAAGAACCAGCTCGCTATTTCGTTCCACCCGGAACTCAATAGCGATTTAAGAGTGCATCAATATTTCGTGGAGGAAATTGTGAAAGCGAATCGAATGCAAGTCAAGAATGTGGCCTGAGAAAGGTGATCCCGGCACAGGGGCCGGGATGACAATGTAAGGAACGCCGCCAAAAAAGGAGATTCCCTCCCCATTCGCGGATCATGCTCACATAAGTGCTAAAGCACTAAGTGATCAAAGAGCTCGGAGGCGGGAATGACAATGCAATAATTAGTGCGTGATAAGTGCAATTATTGCCGTGATCAGTCCGCCAACAGCGATGCCAGCAAACACGATAGAAGCAACCATCATCCACTTGACATACTTCGCCAAGCGAACAATCGAAGCGGACTGGTCTTTTGAAAATTGCTGGTAAGCGTTGAGCGCAGCCATCAAGGTAAAGCCCACATCGTCGAGCCAACCAAACAGTGGAATCGTATCTGGAACAGCATCAATCGGCGACAAGTCGTAAACAATCGCAATCATTGCGATAATTACAGAAAGAGCCTTCCACACCACAGGAACTCCATTCTGCTCATTCTCTGTTTTTACAGTTCGCGCACTATGACGCATATCGTTCATATCGTGAACTTCGACATCGTCGTAAACTTTATCATCAGCCATTCAAGCCCATCCTTCTTATCAAATTCCTTTTTAAATATACATACAAAAAGAAAAAGACTACCAAAATAATTGATAGTCTTTATTCAAAAGTATCTGCAATTAGAACCGTGTAAGTTGATCCCGAAATAAATTCGGGATGACTGCTAAAAAATCGAATAAGTTACCCGTGATACAACTTACTGGTTTGATAATTCGGTTCCGATGTCAAATTCACACCGAGGCGGCGGAACACGCCAACGTCAACCTGCGAAAGAATCACGCTGGAGTGGACTTCGCAATGGCGGAGTTCAGGAAGCTTTTCGAGAGCAATCTTGGCGTTGTAATCGGTCAAGGCGCAAACGGAGAGAGCAACGAGAACTTCGTCCATGTGCAAGCGCGGATTGTTGTGGCCGAGCTGCTTGGTCTTGAGGTTCTGAATCGGTTCAATCACCATCGGAGAAAGCAGGCGGACTTCGTCCGGAATGCCAGCCAAGTGCTTGAGGGAATCAAGCAACATTGCAGAAGATGCACCGAGGAGCGAAGAGGTCTTGCCGGTAATGATGGTGCCGTCGTTCAATTCGATTGCGACTGCGGGGCCGTTCGTTTCTTCGGCCTTGGCTACTGCAGCGACAGCGACCTTGCGGTCCTTGGCGCTGATGTGAGCCTGTTCCATCACGAGTTCGAGCTTGTAGACCTGATCCTTATCGGCATTGCCCTTGCGGACCTGGCAAAGCGTGTTGTAGTAACGGCGGATGATTTCGGCATTGGCAGCTTCGCAAACAGCGGCATCATCGATGATGCAGTTGCCAGCCATGTTCACACCCATGTCCGTCGGGCTCTTGTACGGAGATTCGCCGAGGATGCGCGTAAAGAGGGCGTTCAGAACCGGGAAGATTTCGACATCACGGTTGTAGTTGATGGTCGTCTTGCCGTAAGCTTCCAAGTGGAACGGGTCAATCATGTTCACGTCGTTCAAATCGGCGGTAGCAGCTTCGTATGCGAGGTTGACCGGGTGCTTGAGCGGGATGTTCCAAATCGGGAACGTTTCGAACTTGGCATAGCCAGCCTTAACGCCACGTTTGTTTTCATGATAAATCTGGGAAAGGCAAACAGCCATCTTTCCACTTCCCGGACCCGGTGCAGTCACCACCACGAGTTCACGGGACGTTTCAACAAATTCATTCTTGCCATAACCGTCATCGCTCACCACGAGCGGGATGTTGCTCGGATAACCGGCGATCGGATAGTGGCGATAGACCTTGAGGCCAAGAGTTTCAAGCTTTTTCTGGTAAGCAACGGCGCTCGGCTGTTCCTGCCAGCGGGTTAGTACCACGCTGCTCACATAAAGACCGTAACCGCGGAAGGCGTCAATCAAGCGAAGGACATCCTGATCGTAGGTAATGCCGAGGTCGCCACGAACCTTGTTCTTTTCGATATCGCCAGCGTTAATGGCGATAATAACTTCGGCCTTGTCCTTGAGCTTTTCGAGCATGCGGATCTTGGAGTCGGGAGCAAAGCCCGGCAAGACTCGGCTTGCGTGATGGTCATCGAAAAGTTTGCCACCAAATTCAAGATAGAGTTTTCCGCCAAATTTAGAGATACGTTCTTGAATTTTTTCAGATTGAGTTTTTAGATAAGCTTCGTTATCAAAACCAACTTTAAACATATTTCAATACCAGTTTGAGTGTTTTTGACAATTATAAAAAAATGTAAACCACCATCTCAAGTCCAAAAAAATATTTTTTCGCCATATTTCTAAATTATAACGCATACATGTTTACTTACCGCTACAGAGAACTCGCTGTCGCCCTCGACAAGAAGGGCGAAGTCCGTTCTGCACTCGCCAAAACGCTCCGCGTGAACCCGGAAGAAATATTCAACCTCGAAGTGGAACGTTTTTCGCTGGACTCCAGACGCAAAGGCGATTTGCGCTGGTCCTACAACGTCGTATTCGACCTGAAACGAAAAGTCCGCGCCACCGGCAACAACGCCCGCGGGCTCATCGAATCCAAACGCGAAATCAAAAGCCTTGATGCAGAACCGGGCAAGAGCACCGTCCCGATGGCCACCCACGTCGACATCATCGGCGCAGGGCCTAGCGGTTTATGGGCAGCCTTGCATTTATTACGCAAGGGCTTTTCCGTCGACATCTACGAACAAGGTAAACAAGTCGAAGAACGCTTCCGCGACATCCGCAGATTCTTTGTCGACCGAAAGTTCAACGCCCACAGTAACGTACTCTTTGGCGAAGGCGGCGCAGGCGCATTCAGCGACGGCAAGCTCAACACCCGCAGCCGCAACCTGTTCAGCGAAACCGTCCTCAAGGATATGGTCGAATTCGGCGTCGACGAAAGCGTCGTCACATTCGCAAAGCCGCATATCGGCACCGACAGGCTCGTGCTCATGTTGCGCAAGCTCCGTGCCGAAATAGTACGACTCGGTGGACGCATCAACTTTAGCACGTGCCTTGAAGACATCGAAATCAAGGACGGTCGCATTACGGCGATTAAGCTGAAAAACGTCATTGCGAGCGAAGCGAAGCAATCCAACGCGAACACGGGAATCGCGGAATCGCATTGGCAACCATGCGAAGCGTTGGTCTTAGCCGTCGGGCATTCGGCCCGCGACATTTACGAACTGCTCCACGCCCGTGGCGTCGCCCTCGAAAGCAAGGCCTTTGCTATGGGTGTCCGCGTCGAACATCCGCAGACTCTCATCAACAGGCGCCAACTCGGCAACGTCGACACGAACCTTACCGGCGCCGCCGAATATTTCCTCGCCACGCCAACGCTCAACAAGACATCGAGCGCCTACAGCTTTTGCATGTGTCCCGGCGGAGTCCTTGTGCCATGCGCCTCGGAACCGGGAACGCTTGCGACAAACGGCATGAGCTACAGCCGCCGCAACGGAGCGTTCGCCAACGGCGCCATTGCCGTCCCGATTACCGCAGGAGCCGAAGGATTCGAAATTCCATCAAGCGGTTCGCTTTTTGGCGGCCTCGACCTGCAACGAAAAATTGAACGCAATGCCTACGACGTCGGCGGAAAAGTTTACGCCGCCCCCGCCCAAACCATCAAGAGCTTCCTCGCCCACCGCGAAGACAAAACGCTCCCCAAATCCACCTACCCCTGTGGACTTGTACAAAGTAACCTTTGGGATTGGATGGACAAGACGATTTGCAAAAGCCTCGCCGAAGGATTCCAGAACTTCGACCGCAAAATTCCAGGCTTTATCGAACAGGGTTTGATTGTCGCTCCGGAAACACGCACCAGCTCGCCTCTCCGCATTCCGCGCAACAACGAGACATTAGAAAGCATCAACACCAAGGGACTCTTCGTTCTTGGCGAAGGAGCCGGATACGCCGGCGGAATCGTCACCAGCGCCGCCGATGGCGTGCGACTCGCCCACTTTGCCAAAAAAGAAAAATAGGTGTTAGGTATTAGGTACAAATTATGATTACTCGCACGATCGACCGCAACTTTGCCAACATGCGCCTTGACAGGTACCTCCGCAAGGCATTCCCCGATGAATCGCTCTCGGTGTTCTTTGCAGTCATCCGCAAAAAGAAAGTCCGCGTGAACGGAGTCGTCGGCAAGGCAAACCAGATGCTCGCCGAAGGCGACGTGGTGAACATCTACGAAAATTTCAAATCGGTAAACGAATCAGACGAGAGACGAGAGACGAGAGACGAAAGGAATATAAATGGGGAAAGCCTTCCCCTCGCTTCCGCCGCCGAAGCGGCTCCCGCCACCCCTTCGAGCGGGGCCACCCCGCAACGCCCCGAAGCCAAAACCGCAGCCGGTTTCGCCAAGAACAAATCTACATGGGGCAAATCCGCAACAGCCGCACAGAAACAAGCGCACTGGGGCGCCCACGAGCTCGACTTTGTCATCCAGACCGAAGATTACGTGATCGTCAACAAGCCCTCGGGACTTGCGAGCCAGCCCGGCAGCGGCACGCGCCCCGGCGAGAGCCTTGTGGAATACCTCTGGGAATGGGGCCGAGACGAAGGACTCGACTTTAAGCCGACTATTGCCCACCGACTCGACCAAGAAACTTCGGGCATGATTATCGCGGCCCTCCACGGCGACACGCTCCGCGACTTCACTCGCCTTATCCGCGAACACGAAGTCGACAAGTACTACTTCGCGCTCATCAAAGGGAACCTTAAGAAAGACCGCGGCACCATCAACGAATCGCTTTTGCGCACGGACAGCGCCAAGGGCAGCAAGATGCTCGTCGGTCAGGACGACGACAAAGCGCAAGAAGCCATCACGCATTACCGAGTCAAGCAGCACTACGAAGGCTATGACCTCGTAAAAATCAAGCTCGAAACGGGACGCATGCACCAGATCCGCGCCCACTTCGCAAGCATCGGGCATCCGCTTCTCGGCGATACACGCTATGGCGACTTTGCGCTGAACCGCGAAGTCAAAAAGCAGTTCGGGCTGAACCGTCTATTCTTGCACAGTTGCCGTCTGGAATTCGACTGGCAAGGAGAACACAAGGTTTTCGATTGCCCGCTCCCCAAGGAACTGCAGAGCGTCATCAGGCAGCTGAAGCCGCTCCACATCGAGCGTCCCGAGAACAACTTTCAAAGAAGCCGTAGACGATAAAAAGGCGATGCCGCAACAGAGTGCGGCATGACAGAGCAAAAACGGCAGGCTCGGCCAGAATAACGTCCGGGGTGACAAAAAAGACCGGGAAGACAGTGAAATCGGCCGGGAAGACAACAGCAACATTAACCCCGCGTTAACGGGAAATCGAACTGGATACTGCGCGGTGTCGCAAACTTGTCGAATGCGATTTCGTAACAGAAGTTCTTTTCGTCCACAACGCGGACCGTCCCTGCGCCAAAAATCTTGTGATTAACGCGATCGCCTACGGAAAACTCAGCCGCGGGCGCTTTCTTTACTATTCCAAGGCTCTCGTCGCTCAAAAAGTCTCGCTCCTGATCGACTCCAGAAATATGCGCCTTCGCCGCCTCGAGCAAATCTTCAGAAAATCCGCGAGCGACATCCAATTCACCCATATCCATCTCAAGCAAGAACCTTGAAGGATAACGCGTCCCGCTCTCGCCTGCGACGCCGTCCTCGGCATCGCTTAAGCACAGCACATTTTCGGCACGCGTGAACGCCACATAAGCAAGGCGGCGTTCTTCTTCGAGCTGCACCTTATTCTGCACACGCTTTACCGGGAAAAAGCCCTCGTTCAAGCCGCACACAAATACATACGGAAACTCTAGTCCCTTGGCATTGTGGATGGTCATCAGCTGCACACGATCTTTTTCTTCGGAATCTTCATCGACATTCGTGAACAGCACAATATTTTGCAGGTACTCGTCCAGCGAAGCGTCTTCTTCGTAATAATTTTCGAATTCGAGAATTCCCTGCTTGAGTTCGGCAAGGTTATCCAAACGGTCTTCGTCGCCATCCAAGCGCAGCATTTCCTCGTAATTTGTTTCACGCAAAATCTTCGCCAAGATTTCAGATACGCTCATATCCCTGTAACAAGAGCGATACTTTTCAATCAGCTTCACATACTCAACGACATTGCTCCGAGCCAGGAATCCCTTGCAGTCAAAATCAATCTTCTGGTGATCATTTCCGACCGAAGAAATCTCCGCCTGCGACGATACATCACGCGCCACATCGTTCAGCAGCCCCGCTTCCGAAACAATTTCCAGAAGAGCTTCGTAAAGTCCGACTCCACGTGCATCCGCAAACGCTTGCAAGATGGAAACCTTACGCGGTCCAAACTGACGCTTGGGGGTGTTCACCGTCCGCAAGAACGACAAGTCATCGGCGTACACGAGCATACGCAAATAGCAAATGACATCCTTGATTTCTTTGCGCTGGTAAAAGCCGACACCGCTATAAACTTTGTACGGAATATTTTCGGCCATCAAGGCTTCCTCGACCGAACGAGACTGAGAATGCATACGGTACAGCACAGCAATATCCTTGTAATGCATGCCGCCTGCACTCTGCACGGCATTCTGGATGCGTTCCACAATCCATTTAGCCTCTTCACGAGTGTTCTTCGAATGGTAAAATACAGGAGTCTTACCACCGACTCGTATGGGCTTCAGGACTTTTTCGATTCTAAACTTGTTATTCTTGATGACGGCGTCAGGAACCTTCAAAATGCTCGGCGTCGAACGATAATTATTCTGCAACAAAATCGTCTTCGTATTTTCGTGCGACTTGTCGAAATCCAGGATGCGGTTGACATCGGCCCCGCGCCATCCATAAATGGTTTGGTCTGGATCCCCCACCACAAACAAATTCTTGTGGTAACTCGAAAGCAGATCCGCCAATATGTACTGTTGTCCGTCAATGTCCTGATACTCATCGACCATCACGTACATCATCCGCTTGCGCCACTTGTCGAGCTGTTCCGGGAAATTTTGAAGAATGTACAATGTCACCAGGATGAGGTCATCAAAATCCAGTGCATAATTCTTTTTCTGCTCGTAAAGATAGTGGTAATAAACCTTCATCCACTTGTCGTCCACCGCATCCGAAAGAGCCAGCAAATGATCCTTGGGCTGCTCGCAACCTTCCATATTGAGGCCATCCGCCCGCTCCGAGGGCAGCTCCGCAAAAAGCGAAACATAATCAAGGTCGTTCGCCTTGCGTCCGCCAACAAAATCAAGAACACTGCTGATTTTCAAGTCCTTGAGCGAATAGCCGAGATCCGCATAAGCCTTGCGCAAAAGTGACTTCTGGTCGTCCTCGTCCAGAATCATGAACTCTTTCGGATAGTTGAGTACGTGAATTTCTTCGCGCAAAAAGCGCACGCAAAAACCGTGGAACGTCGAAATGTAACCGCTATCGTCCCCACCCAGAATCGAGCGGATACGCTTTTTCATTTCGGCAGCGGCCTTGTTCGTGAACGTCACACAAAGAATGTTCGACGGCGAAACCCCCATCTCTTTCACAAGATACAGGTAACGGTGCGTGAGCGTCTTCGTCTTGCCAGAACCGGCCCCGGCCACAACGCGCACATAGCCTTCGGTCGTTTCAACCGCCTCCAGCTGTTCCTTGTCCAACCGGGAACGTTCCCTCTCAAGGGAATCAACTACGACCTGACCTTTAATTTCTTGGGAGAGAGCCATACGCAACCTATAAATAGTGAACATTTGTTTTACTGCACAAAAATATAGTATTTAAAATGGCTCTGTCGGGCCAGACCGTACTTTTGAGTCAAAACTGCGAAAACGCTGCGAAAATGACCCTCTGGCTCTGTTAGGCCAGGCCGTA
>JBGVAT010000235.1:0-8488 GCA_045224895.1 Fibrobacter sp. | reverse complement strand
ATTTGTGGTTATTTCAAATCTAAAAATTGGAACATCCTATTTTTTTATTCCCTTAAAGGAATTTGCGAAAGAAAATATACGTTACCTATTTTCATTAGCAATATCGTAGTATCGCGGATAAAGTTTATTTAGTTCTACTTCTAATAAAGGGAATGGTGATAATTTGTTAAACGTTATACGTTGTAAATTGTGTAATGAAATTGTATTGAATTATTTAGTACTTACTTGAAGATGGGATATATATTAACATAAACTTTTTTTGGAGTAATAAAATGTCATTACGAAATTTTGAAGGTGATGCTTTTGTTGCCTTTACCGATATTTCTGGATTTAAGCAACTTATGAAAGATGGAAAAGCTTTGGAGGCTTTGGATTGTCTATATACATCTGGATATAAAGAACTGCAAAATCAACCGGACGTTTGCGGTTTGTTTGTGTCTGATTGTGGAATATTGTATACAACTGGAGATGATAAAGCATCTCAATTTGAAAAACTTTTAAGTGTAGTTAAAAATATAAATAAAAAAATGTTGAAAAAAAATTTTATGCTAACCACATCGATTGCTTATGGGTATTTTTCGTATCGTGAGAGAATTGAATTTTTGGGAATTCAAAAAACTCCCCTATATGGGCCGGCATATGTGGATGCATACTTAGATAATGAAAATGGATTACCTAAGATTCAACCGGGAAAATGCAGAATAAAAAGGAAGTATATAGATGATAGCTTATTACAAGAAAATAGATTTAAAAATCATCTATATCGTATAAATGATTATTACTATTTTTATTGGAATGTGAAAGACTCTAGCGATATTGAATCGTTTGAGAAAAGCTATAGTAATACGTATAACCGCAAATATATGGGTATGCTAGAAGCTTTGAGACAATTTAATGACGAACTCCCGAATGACACTAATAGGTTCTGACAGTAGTATTTACTTCACATCAAACTGAACTTTAGGGGCTACGCTTGCGCCGGCATCAGCGGAGAAGAGGGCCTTCGGGGAGGCGCCTGCGAATCCGGCGACGATATTTGTCGGGAACTGGCGAATGGTGGTGTTGAATGCCTGCACGGTTTCGTTGTAGCGCTTGCGTTCCACAGCGATACGGTTTTCGGCGCCTTCGAGTTGCACGCGGAGCTCCTGGAAGCTCTTGTTGCTTTTGAGATCCGGGTAGTTTTCGGAGACGGCCATGAGGCGCTGGAGGGCGCCACCGAGGGTGCCTTGCATTTCCTGGAAGCGCTTGAGGGCAGCTTCGTCATTCATGAGGCTTTCATCGAGCTTGACGGTTCCACCCATACGGCTGCGCATTTCCATCACTTCGGTGAGGGTGCTCTTTTCGAAGTTGGCTTCGCCTTGCACGGTGCTGACGAGATTCGGGATGAGGTCAAAGCGGCGCTGGTAGGTGTTTTCGACTTGTGCCCACTGTGCCTTCACGCCTTCTTCGAGGGCGATGATGTTGTTGTATGTGCCGATTCCCTTCCCGACGATGATGAGCAGGATGACGACGACTACGATGACGGCGATTAAAGCTTTTTTCATAAGGCCTCCGGTTTTTACGGTGTCAATATATAAATTTCAAGATGATGACTTTGAATGGGCGACCCCGCAACAAGTGCGGGGTGACACGTGGATTGCTTAGCGGCGGTAAATGTTCGCGAGTATCGCACCGGAAATGTTGTGCCATACGGAGAATATGGCGCCGGGGACGGTCGCCATCGCAAGCGACGCAAATGCGGTGCCTGCAAGGCTTGTGGCGAGTCCGGAATTCTGCATCCCGATTTCGATGGAGAGCGCTTTTGTCTTGGAGGTGGAAAAGTGCAGCAGCTTGCCGAGTCCAAAGCCGCAGCCGTAACCGAGCAGGTTGTGGAGAATCACCACGGCAAAAACGACGGCGCCTGTCGAGATGATCTTTGCGGCGTTGTGCGAGACGACGGCGGCCACGATCATTGCGATGGCGATCACGGAAACGAGCGGAAGCACTTTCACGGCGCGGGTGGTCCACTTGCCAAAAAACTTGTTGATGACGAACCCGAGTGCAATCGGGACGATCACGACTTTCACAATGGAAAGGAACATTGCCATCACGTCCACGTTCACGGTCGTGCGCAGCAACAGGTAGGTGATCGCCGGAGTTAAAATCGGGGCGAGCAAGGTGTTTACGCTGGTCATACCGACTGAAAGTGCGACATCGCCTTTCGAGAGGTAGGTGATCACATTGCTTGCTGTGCCGCCCGGGCAAGTGCCCACGAGAACCACGCCCGCCATCAGCGCGGCGTCGAGCCCGAATGCTTTCGAAAGCAAAAACGCGAGCGCGGGCATCACGATGAATTGTGCCGCACAACCGATGGTGATTTCTTTCGGCCGTGCAAAGACCAGGGCAAAGTCGCTCAGTTTGAGCGTGAGACCCATACCAAACATCACGACCATCAGGAGATAATTCACCCATGAAAGTTCAATCCAGAGTGTCGATTTCGGGACGAACAACGAGAGCGCTGCAATCGCGAGTACGACAATCGCCATCCACTTGCCAACAAATTCGCTAACCTTTTCAAGAATACGCATTTGACTCCCCTACCCTACAATAAGCGATTTTTCGTAAATGTAGTCGATGTCTTCGGCGGTGATGTTGCCTGGGACGAGATCGAGCTTGGAACGGTTCACCTTTATGGCCTTGGCGAACTGTTCCCTCTTTTCGCGGGTGGTGGTGCATGTGCCGATGAGGTGCCGGATCATGTTAGTGAATTCGCTAATGTTCTGGAGACCTAGAAGCGAAAGGATTTTTTCGACGTCTCCAGGGACGAACTTGGCACAGACTTCGACGTAGGCGGCGAGGAAGTAACCGACGGCGGGGCCGTGCGGGACGCCCTGATGGAGCGTGAGATCATAGCTCATTCCGTGAGGTACGGCGGTGCTTGTCTGTGCGATGGACATTCCGGCAATGGTTGACGTGAGCATGAGTTTTTCGTAGAGGTTCTCGTCGATGTCCTTGTCCGAAAGGAGCGCACCTTTGCATTCTCCCCAGAGACTGAGCCCATATTCTGGGCACATACGGTTGAACAGGTTCGATTTAACGTTGAGGATGCTTTCGACCATGTGGGCGAGCGCATCGACGGCGGTGTTCACGATCAGCTGCTTTTTGGCGAAGGCGAGGTATTTCCCGTCAACGAGCGCGAGCGCGGGGAATATCACGTGCGGGATGCTTTTTTTGAGATTGATTTTGTGGTTCGTGATGATGGAAACCGGAGTTGCCTCGGAACCTGTTCCGCATGTTGTCGGTACGGCGACGACGGGTGCGTGGTCCAGCGGATGGCCTGGCATTTTATGGAGATCGTCGGCATCGACGTCCGGGTTGATGAGGAGCAGCGCCACTGCCTTTGCGGCATCGATGGCGGATCCTCCTCCGATTCCGATCACATAATCGGCCTTGAATTCCCTTGCAGCCTGGGTCGCCTTTTGCACTGTGTCTGTCGACGGATTTTCTTCGACTTCGTTGAAAACCTGGTACGGGATTTGTTCGGCGTTCAGCACTTCGGTCACGTCGTTCAGGGAGCCGTTTGATTTGGCGGAACTGTGTCCGGTGACAATGAGCGCGCGCTTCCCGACGGCGAGCAATTCTTTCGCGTGTCTTTTCACGCAGTCTTTTTCGACGTAGATATCGGTCGGTACGTAAAATCGCATAGGGTCTCCTTTACAGCATGAGCCATGACTTGTTGAACCAATGGTAGAGTCGCGCCTGTTCGCCGCGGTTCTTGAGGAGCCATTGGGCAAATGTCGGACGGTCGACCGGTTCGCAGAGGCTGTAGACAAAGGCATCCAGGAGTCTTTCGTTGATCAGTTCCTGGTAGAACCTGCGTATCGGATCTTCGAATTCGTCCGTGAAGGCGATTTCCTTGACGCATCTTTTCAGGACGTGGATCAGGAACTCGACCTGTTGCGCCGATGTCGAATCTTTGTCATAGAGTTTTCTCTTGCCGAGAGAATCCGTCGCAAACATTGTCTGGAGCGAAAGGATGAAGTTGTTGTTGAGCGTGGAATCGCTCCCCGTCTGCTTGATGCTTGGAGTGTTCAGTTCGACGGAGTTTCCTTTTTTGATGACGATGTACTTGGTCTTTCCGTAAAGTCTGGAAATGTTGTCGCGGATGATCTCGTCTTTTTTGGAGATGAACGTGGAGTACATCGTATAGGCGTAGAATGCGGGCCACTTTCCGATCTGGCTAGCCAAAAAACCGGCGTAGTAGTAGCTGCCTTCGTGCAGATTCGTGTTGTTGATGCTGCGTTGCACCCAGGCGTATGCGCTGTCGGCGTTGTTCTTGCGCATATAGGTGATGGTCGCGTTGTACGGGATGTTCGACGAGTTTGGAACTTTCTTGAAGCCTTCGCGGTAAATGGCCAGAGCAGAATCGGGCATCCCCTTTTCGTCGTAGATGGTGCCGATCAGGCTGTAAAGGTTTTCGTCGATGTCCTTGCTGTCGAGCTTTGTGGCTGCTCTTGCGTAGGTGAGCGCCTTGTCGAATTCATGCTTGGCGTGGTACGAAAAGGCCATCTCGTATTTGACGAGTGCATTTTTTGGCGCCTTCTTTTCGGCCTGCTTGTACTTGGCGATGGCTTCGTCGTATTGCCCTTGTTCGTGGAGCTGTACCCCCTGGCCAATGAGTTCGTCTACGACGTTTGGCGCCGCAAAGGTTGCAGCGCTTGCGACAAGACCGAAAATGAGTGCGAGAGTTTTTTTCATAGTTATTTGTTTAGGATGTCGCTATAGAATTTGTGGAGGTCGTCCCAGCGGTAGTACGGTGCGGCCGGGCATTTTTCAGAACACGGCACGGGCAATGTCTGTTCGATTTCATTGTACAGAACCTTGACGAGGACGGGCTTGTTGGGCGCCTTGTAGAATACCATTTGCAGGTTTGCAGCCATCGGGATGATCCTGAAGTCCGTCCACTGTTCATGCAGTTTGGAGAGGTCAGAAACTTTGGCGCTTGCAAGCGGGAGCTGCATCAAGGCCGATAGCGGGAGGAGCGTGGCGTCGTGCCCAAAGCGGAGCGTCGCGGCGATCGGCCTTGAGGTTCCTGCGCCTGCCGATTTGCGTGCGGTATCCACGGCGATCGCTTCGTCGGCTTCTTCCAAGATGTTCTGCAATGTGGGCTTTGCAAAGTTGAGTCCGTCGGGGCGGTTGATGAGCGGGCTTGTTCCCACGAGGCTGTACCACCAGGCGTTCTGGGCCTTCCAGCGTGCAATCTTTTCTTCGGTCGTGAAGAGGTTCACGAAGGAGTCGGCGGGCACTTTGGCGGCCTGGGCGATGTCGTCGAGCAATGGTTTGTCCATCCCCTGTAGCGATGTCGCAATTTCGAAGAAGCGGTTGTAGAATTTGTCTGCTTCGATGTTTTTTACAACGTAATTGCTGTCATTGAAGAGTTTTTTCAGGAACGGTTGCGAATTCACGTTTTTCCACAGCTTGTCGCTTTCGTCCGTGTACGTCTTGACTTTGGAATAGTCGAGCTTGCCCCAGTCAAAGGCGCTGATGAACTTCATATAGCTTTTGCCGGAGACGAGTTCCGGCTTGATTTTCGGATTCAGCGCGCGGAGTTCCCCGATGAAGGCGGCCATGCTCACGATGCAGCGTCCGCTCGTGCTTGCGTAGGATTTCACGTACGGTGTGACTTTTTTCCCGCCGACGCTCCAGTCCTTGAAAACTTCCCCGAAATTCTTGGACATGCGGCTTGCAATGCCTTCGTGCTGCTTGACGCCCACTTGCGTGAGGTCTCCTTTGCGCGGGGCGGCGTCGGTGGCAAGTATTTTGGCGTAGGCGAGCGCCTGTTTTCCGAGTTCGGTGAGCTTTTGGGCCGAATCGGCCTTGGCAAGCGTTTCAAAGAGGTAGGTGTACTCTTCGCTGCTGTGGTGATAGCGGCTGCCGTGACGTCCGTAATGGCTGATATAGAACGGCTTGTAGCCGGCGGGAACCTTAGTGTATTTGATATTTATGGGTTCCTGGTATGTTAAGTAGTTGCTGGAAGTGTATTCCGGATGCTTTGCTAGATCGGCATCGCTTACTTGTGCATTCACGGGTGCGACAAGGAAAAATCCTGCCGCGAGTACAAAAATCCCTTTTGCAAAATCCATTTTTTTCATATTGCTAATATAACATTATTGATGTTTTGGTTTATTCAAGTAAAAATAAAAATGAGTATCATGACTGCAATATATAGCGTTAGGTGAGATGTTAGCTTGTTTTAAAGGAATGATAAGATAACATCGTGAGAATAGAAGCGTCGGCCACAACCTTAAAAGGTGAGTGCCCCGCCCGCATAACGTACTTTCCTGAAAAAAGGTGGATTTTAGGCATTTAGCCGCCATTTCAACTTGAAACAAAAATAAACTTGGCACATCTTTTGCTAATTTTAACCACGTTTAATTTTAAATCATGAGCCGCGGTATGTCCACGGCAATTATAAAGGATAACCATGAGCATTGTAGATACAGTACTCCATAAAATTTTTGGTACACCTCATGAACGCAAGGTGAAGCAACTCCGCCCGGTGATTGCTAAGATTCACGAAGCCTGCAAGGCTCTCGAAACGCTGGACGATGCGGAACTCGCTGCAAAAAGTGCGGAATTCCGCGACATGCTCAAGAACGGCTCGACGCTCGACGATATCAAGGTTCAGGCATTTGCTGTCTGCCGCGAAGCTTGCGACCGCCGTCTGGGTATCTTCAACATCTTCAAGCCGGAATTTGGCTTTGACTTCAGCCGCCTCGGCCCGGAACTTCAGGAAGCCGTGAATAAGGCCAAGGCCGAACTCGAAAGCGGAAAGAACGAATGGGAAGTCTACCTCCCCGCTGCCCTTTACGCCAAGGTTCGCGAACTCTATCCGGATTCTGTCAAGCCGTTCCGCATGCTGCCCTTTGACGTGCAGATGATCGGTGGCCTCGTTCTTCACGAAGGTGCCATCGCCGAAATGGCTACCGGTGAAGGTAAGACGCTTGCTGCCGCCCTCCCGGTTTACTTGAACGCCCTTTCTGGTCATGGCGTGCATGTGGTGACCGTGAACGACTACCTCGCTGGCCGTGACGCCAAGCAGATGGGTCTCGTCTACAAGTTCCTCGGCCTCACGGTGGGTCTCATCATCAACGGCCTCAATCCAGAACAGCGCCGCGAAAGCTACAACTCCGACGTGACTTACGGTACCAACAACGAATTCGGCTTCGACTACCTCCGTGACAATATGGCTGTAGAACCGAGCCAGCTGGTGCAGCGCGAACTCAACTTCTGTATCGTCGACGAAGTGGACTCCATCTTGATCGACGAAGCCCGTACCCCGCTCATCATCAGTGGTCCGGCCGAAGACGCTACCGAAAAGTACGCCAAGGCAAACGAAATTTCGAAGCAGCTCGTCAAGAACAAGGACTTCTCTGTCGACGAAAAGGACAAGAATATCCAGTTCACCGAAAAGGGCGTGCTCCACATCCAGGACTTGATGCACATTACGAACCTTTATGGCGAACATGCCGACTGGGTTCACTTCCTCGACAACGCTCTCCGCGCCTGGTACCTCTTTGAAAAGGACGTCGACTACATCGTCCGTGACGGCGAAATCATCATCGTCGACGAAAATACGGGCCGCTTGATGGAAGGCCGCCGCTACTCCAACGGTATCCACCAGGCTATCGAAGCCAAGGAAAACGTGCCTATCCGTCGCGAAAACCAGACGCTTGCGACGATTACGTTCCAGAACTACTTCCGTATGTACAAGAAGCTTTCGGGTATGACCGGTACGGCCGAAACCGAAGCTACGGAATTCATCAAGATTTACAATATGAACACGTGGGTCATTCCGACGAACAAGCCGTGCATCCGTAAGGACTTGCAGGACCTCGTTTATAAGTCCGAAGGCGCCAAGTGGAAGGCCATTGTCGAAGAAATCAAGGAACGCCATGCCAAGGGTCAGCCGCTCCTCGTGGGTACGGCTTCCATCGAAAAGTCCGAAATCCTCCACGGTATGCTCGAAAAGGAAGGCATCCCGCATGAAGTCTTGAACGCCAAGAACCATGGTCGCGAAGCTGAAATCATCCAGTACGCTGGTCATAAGGACAAGGTGACGATTGCAACGAACATGGCAGGTCGTGGTACCGACATTGCTCTTGGACCGGGCGTGACTGAACTCGGTGGTTTGCATGTGCTTGGTACAGAACGTCACGAATCCCGCCGTATCGACAACCAGTTGCGCGGTCGTTCCGGTCGTCAGGGCGATCCGGGTTCCAGCCAGTACTTCCTCTCCCTCGACGATAACCTGATGCGTATCTTCGGTGGCGACAACGTCAAGAACTTGATGAGCCGTTTTGGTGTGGGCGAAGACGAAGTGATCACCCACCCGATCGTCTCCCGCTCCATCCGTGGTGCCCAGCGCCGCGTGGAAGGCCAGAGCTTCGATATCCGTAAGCACTTGCTCGACTACGATAACGTGATGAACGAACAGCGCAAGGTGATT
>JBGVAT010000234.1:0-10949 GCA_045224895.1 Fibrobacter sp. | reverse complement strand
CGGGCGAGGCCTCCAGGTCCTCATCGGTGTTGCTGGCCTCGCTGCAGCCCTCCCGGGCGTGCTCGCAGGGCACACGATTCTTCCGGTGATTGGGCTCCCCTGCGCGGGCGGCCCGCTCAACGGCGTCGATGCTCTGCACTCCATCGTGCAGATGCCCCCGGGAATCCCAGTGGCCACGGTCGGCATCGGCAACGGCAAGAATGCCGGTTTCCTCGCCGTCCACATCGTCGCCCTCTCTGATGCAAGCGTCCGCGAAAAGCTCGTCGCTTACCGCAAGGGTCTCGGTGACATCGAAGGCTAATTTTATTCCCATATAGAATAAAAAAATAGAGCGCCTGTGCGATTTCCGCGGGCGTTCTTTTATATATTGTCCTTATCTTAAATTTTATCCATTTATAAAGAGTATTGGGGTTTATGTTTTATCGTGCTTTGAAAAGTGTTTTGTTGTTGTCGCTTGCTTTGTCAATTTCGTCCATGGCGGCGGATTCTTCGGCCTCGTCCTCGTCCGCGCAGTCTTCAAATACGGTGACTCAATCCTCGGCGACTCTCGAATCGCAGTCCCAAAGCGCCCCTTCTTCCTCAAGCGCCAGTGTCCCTGCCAAGCCTCTCCCCAAGTGGCAGACCCTTCCCGAAGTCAAGGCGCCTTGGATGAAGGGCGAACGCCTCGAATATGAACTCACTTGGGGCTTTGTCACGGCAGGCTATGCGACGATTGAAGTCAAGCCGCGTAATGATGGAAAATCTGAAATTTACACTTATGCAACCGCCAACAAGACGGTCAATAAATTTTACCCGGTACACGATACCGTTTACACGCTTGTTCGCAATAATGGGCTGATGACGGATGTTTTCCGCAAGTCTCTCCATGAAGGAACCTTCCACAACAAGTCTCTGATCCGCTTTGATCGCAACGCCAAAAAAGCCGTCCTTTCCGATACGGTCTTCAAGGACCCCGTCAAGCATTATGTCAAGCGCTCTGCCGATACGTCCGTGACCATCGAAGGCCTCGAACACAGCATCATGTCGGCATTCTACCTTGTGCGTACCCTTCCGCTCAAGGAGGGTGTGACTTCGAAATTCTCCGCTGTCAGTGGCAAAAAGCGCTACGAACTGAAGGTGATTACGCATAAGCGCGAAAAGATCAAGACAGACCTTGGCGAGTTCAATACCGTCAAGGTGGAGCCGGTACTCGATGGCGATGGCATTTTCAACTCCAGCGGCCGAATTTTCATCTGGTTTACCGATGACGAAAAGCGCATTCCGGTGCTCATGCAGTGCGAAATCAAGCTCGGTTCCATCAAGGCCAAGCTGACGAAGATGCGATAGGTTTATTAGAAACTTACAAAAATGTAAAATCAAACGAAAACACAAGTTTTACATGAAGTTTTTGAAAAAAAACTGCTTTAAAAAGTTATATTCGAAGCGTAGTTTTTTATCAGAGGCTTTTAATGCTGAAAAAATTGTTGTTGCTGTTGTGTTTGGCTAGTTTGGTTGCTTGGGCTGCCCCTGCAAAGTCGCGTAAGGCGACTATGAAATCGAAGAAAAAGGTTACTACTGTTGAACAGACCGTCGAGACTCCAGCACCAGCTCCTGCTGCAGATGAAGACGATGGCTTTATTTCTGTAGCCGAAAGCTCCTCTTCTGCCCAGACTGCTGTAAAGTCCGATGACGACGAAGAAGAAGAGAATGCCGAAGCTTCTGTTGCTGGTATGTCTGCCGCCCAGAGGCAGGACTACTACACCCGCAAAAAGTTCGAAGAAGAACAGCGTCTGGATGAATACGCCAATTCCGAACGCCGTCGTGACTGGCTCAAGGACCGCTTGATTTTCGAAATGGGTCTCGGTTCCCGTATGCCGTTCATGGGCGAATCGGGCGTCGGTTTTGGTATCGGTGCTGAATATATTACGCGCTGGCATGTCGGTCTCTTTGCTTCGTACGGCTTCTTGCCGAAGGTCAAGGACAGCGATTTCGAAAATATGAAGCTTGAAGGCGGTACTGGCTATAAGATCGGTATCAACTATTACTTCTTCCCGAAACTTCCTATGCATTTGGGCTTGTCTGCTTCTTATGGTACGGTCTATTACGACCACGACATGGAACCGAATGCTGAAGGCATCCGTGAATTGATTTCTGTGAATGGTTACCAGTTCGACGTCTTGGTCTCCTATCTTTCCAACGAATGGTACTATTTGCAGTTCTCCATCGGTATGTACTACGCCCCGGATCTGGGCAAGGCTCCCGAACAGAACCCGAGCTTCAAGAAGACGAAGGACTCCAGAACCGAAGCCGTCGATACTTATGCATCCCGCGTCGTGAATAAGCCCAATGGCATGGATAAGACGGGTATCGTGTTTGGTGTGACGATTGGCTTTGCCTTGCCGGAATTCTTCCCGGATGATACTGAAAAGCGTCGCCGTCAGCGTGAAAAAGAACGCAAGTCCGCCAAGTAGTTCCCAAAAGGTTTAATAAAAATGCCCGCCAGTGAAAGAACTGGTGGGCTTTTTGTTTGCTTTTAATACCCATGTCCGGAATCGAACCGGAATACCTTCCTTCGGAGGGAAGGACACTATCCATTGTGATACACGGGCGTGAGCCTTCAAGGCGGGTATAATATAGTAAAAAAGGCGCTTGTCACCCCGGCCTCAGTGCCGGGGTCGCCTTTTCCTAGTCTACAATCTTCACTATAAGTTCGTGCGGTTCGGCATCCACGACGAGCGCGTTGTGGAATTCTCCCACGTCGGCGTCGCCTTCGATGACCTTCACGATATCGTCGTTTTCCATCGAGTTGCCTTCCGTGCGGCCGTAGAAGTGGTATTCGCTTTCTTCGGCGACCTGGTCGATGATGATCTTTACCGTCTTTCCGATCATGTTTTCGGCGTATTCGGCGGCAAGTTCTTCCTGGAAGTCCGTGACCGCTTCGAGCCTTGCGCGGGCGTCACTTTCGTCAACGGCGGGCAGATCCATTTCCATCACGGGGGTGCCTTCTTCGGGGCTGAACACGAATCCGCCCAGATGGTCAAACTGGATGTCCTGCAAAAGTTCCATCAGTTCTTCAAAGTCTTCGTGCGTTTCGCCGGGGAAGCCGACGAGTACCGTACTGCGGAGCGTCACGCCCGGGATGCGTTCGCGGATCTTGTGCAGAATGTCCACGAGTTCCTTTTTGCGGTAGTTGCGCTTCATGTTCTTGAGGACGTTGTCGCTTGCGTGCTGGATCGGCATGTCCACGTACTTCACGAGGCGCGGCTCATTGGCCATCAGGTCCAAAAGTTCGTCGTCCACGAACATCGGGTACCAGTAAAGCATGCGGATCCACGGGATGCTCGTGTTGTCGAGAATGGCGCGCAAAAGCTGGGCGAGCGTGCCGCCCTTCTTGCCCTTTTCGCGTCCAAAGTAGGTCGTGTCCTGGGCAATCAATGTGATTTCCTTGACGCCCTGCGCTTCGAGGTTCTTTGCTTCGGCGACGATGTCTTCGATGGAGCGCGAGTCCTGCTTTCCGCGGATGAGCGGAATGGCGCAGTAGGCGCAACGGCGGTTGCAACCTTCCGCGATTTTCAAGTAGGCGTGGTGCGGGAATCCGCCCAGGTTCATGCGGGCGAGGTTCTCGGCTTCGCAACCTTGCGGAGCGACAATGCCCATCTTTTTCAAAAGTTCACCCGGCTTGTACGTGCCGACCCAGAAGTCCACTTCGGGCAGTTCCTTCATCAGTTCTTCGCCATAGCGGCCGCTGAGGCAGCCTGCGACGATCAGCTTCTGCTTCGCTTTTTTCGCTTTCGCCTGGGCGAGGATGGCGTTGATGGATTCTTCCTTGGCGGCTTCGATGAAACCGCAGGTGTTCACGAGGATGTAGTCGGCCTTGGCGGCAGAATCGCAGGTGACAAATCCCGCGTGGAGCATTTCGCCGACGAGGTTCTCTGCGTCGACCTGGTTCTTGGCGCATCCGAGATGCACAACGAATACTTTGGGCTTTTTAGTAGGCATAGCCCAAATATAGATTTTGCGACTATCGGTTGTAAAGGAAAATGGTGTACTAAAAAAGGCTCCGCGATTGCGGGGCCTTTATGACGCTGCTATCAAAAAAAATTACATGTCTTCGCTTGCGCCAGGCTGACCGATGCGGTCGTTCTTGCGGTTGTCCACCCAGCCGGCGTAACCCTGCGGAGCGAGGACTTCCTTGCCGAACTGCTGTGCGTGTGCGATTGTGGAAAAGTAGCCGACACGTACGCGGTAGAACGTGCCTTCGAGTTCGCCCGGATTTTCGACTTCGGCGACGTATGCCTTGATGCCCTGATCCGAGAGCTTGTTTACGATGCCGTTGGCGGCCTTCTTGGAAGACTGGATGCTCACCTGGATGACGAACGGGCCCGAGGATTCCTGTTCGATGCCTGCGGACTGCTGGACCGGTTCTGCTGCCGGAGCTGCCTTTTCTTCGGATTCGCTGAGGGACTGGATGGGAACCAGTGCCGGTTCTTCCTGGGCGGGGGCTTCTTCAACTGGAGCCGGAGCTTCTGCTGCCGGAGCGGCTTCTACCTGCGGCGCCGGTTGTTCTTCTTTCTTGCTGCCGCATGCAGAAAGCAATGAACAGGAGAGGACTATTGCCCCGATGAGAGATACCGATTGCAGCTTCATGGCTAAAACTCCGCGTTTGAAAAGTCTTGCTCTGGATGTTGGGAAATTTTCTTACGAAAAATATACATAAGTCGTTGATACTTCGCAAGTTACGGAGATGAAATTTTGTAAAAATAATTGAAATTTTACAATATTTTTCGTGAAATTTTGAATGATTTAACTACATTTGGTGCCCAAATGTTTACGTAACGGCGCTGCGGAACGAAAAAAAATTTTAATGTTTCGTATAAGCTACACAAGATTGCCAATCGACTTGAATTTTTTTAGATATATTTCTTTTTGTATCAAAAAAGGTTCATCCTTGTAGTAAAAAGAAAAGTTTCTATGCGTTTCCTCAATGTCCACGGATTGGCATTTAAACAGTCGATCATGACCCTCGTTGGTTTCAGCATCGTGTTTGCGACGCTGTTCGGGGTGCTTAGTTTCAAGGTGCAGAGCGAGCTTTCGACGTTGCTCACGGAAAAGGGCGAAGAAATCAGTCTTGCGAATGTCGCCATCATCGAAAAGCTTTTCGAAAAGGGCAAAAAGCTGGGGGACGAATATGCCGAGGTTCTCGGCAAGGAGATGCTTTCGGGGAAGGACCTCGACGACTTCTTGACGCAGGCGGTCTTTGATGCGCGCCAGGCGCTTCCGCAAGTGCTCGCTGTGGTGGTCGCTTACGAACCGGGGATGGCTCCCAAGTCCAAATGGCATCAGGAGGTGATGCGCCTTGCCCAGTATTCGGGTAACGACATCAAGCTTCTGAAGGGCAAGGACTACCTCGAAAAGACTTGGTACAAGAGTACCAAGAACCTGCAGAAGGGGCTTTGGCAAGAACCGTTTGTCGGCGACTTCATCAAGGAGCCGATTGCGATTTACACGGCGCCCATCTACCAGAAGGATGCTTACGGGAACACGGTCTTTGCGGGCGTTCTTTGCGTCGACATGTCGATCGCGTTCCTCAAGGAAACCGTGGCGTCGATTCCGGTGTCGAACTCGGGCTACGTCGTTGTGCTGTCGGCCAACAATACCATTATCGCTCATCCTAAGAACGAGATTGTCTTCAAGGAAAGTTTGTCTGACCTTTCCGGTGGCGAGGGGTCGCAGACGGTTACGGATTTCGAAAAGACCGTGCAGAGTATGAAGAAGGGCCTCTTTATGGGGACTTCTGCTGACGGCAAGGATGCGGTCATTTACTTCAAGGCGATGGAGTCGAACGGCTGGACGTTCATGATCGTCTGGCCTGCGAATGAATTCATGGAAAGCCAACGCTCCCTGGAAAAGATGTTTGCGTGGATGAGCGTCGGCGGTTACGTCGTGATGCTGCTCCTGATCATCGTGATTACGACCAGGGTGTCCCGTCCGCTCAAGGAACTGGCTGTCGCGGCGGATAACCTGGGAAAGGGAAACTTCGATGTCTCGATCCCGCACTTGTCTGGGCATGACGAAATTGCGCAGTTTGCCTGGGCGTTCCTGAATATGCGCACCTCGCTCAAGGAACACATCGAAAAGCAGAAGGACCTGGACCGCATCGAGAGCGAACTCGATTTTGCGAAGGAGATCCAGCTGGGCTTTTTGTCCGGGGACGAACGCGAAGAAAACTCCCAGGACGAACGTCATGAGCTGACTCCGCTTCTTTTGCCAGCCAAGGAAGTTGGCGGTGATTTTTACGACTTTTTCAAGCTTGATGACGGACGGCTATGCGTGGTCGTGGGTGACGTCTCGGGCAAGGGCGTCCCGGCAGCGCTGTTCATGATGGTCGCAAGGATTGTGCTGCACACCATGGCGAAGAACTTGAAGTCGGTTGTCGAAACATTTGACAATACGAATGCGGAACTGGCCAAGCGCAACAAGGCGAACATGTTCGTGACGGTGTGGATGGGCTTTGTGGACTTGAATACGGGGCATGTGGAGTATGTGTCGGCTGGGCATAATCCTCCGGTTATCCGCCATAAGGACGGCTCGGTGGAATTTGCGAAGAACAGGGCCGGGATGGTCATGGCCGCGATGGACAACACCCACTACAAGCTGCAGACGATGGATCTTGCTCCGGGCGATTCGCTGTTCCTCTACACCGATGGCGTGACGGAGGCCATCAACGTGCATAACGAAATGTTCGGAAACGACAGACTTCTGGATGCGGTTGCCCATGGTGGCGGAAAGGGCTCGAAGGAAACATGCCGCTTTGTCAAGCGCCAGATTGACGCTTTTGCGAAAAATGCTCCGCAATTCGACGACATCACCATGCTGGTGCTGGATTATAAGGGGTAAAATGTTACCCTTGACGGATTTAGAATATTTAGGTATATTTGGCTATCCAAAAAAAATTGAATTTTTAACCAAAGGATTATCGTGATCGGCGTTATTGTTAAGTCCAACGAACCTTTCGAACGCGCTCTCAAGCGTTTCACCAAGTCTTGCGAAAAGAATGGTATCATCTCCGACGTCAAGAAGCGTCAGCGTTTCGAAAAGCCCTCCGAAGAAAAGAAGCGTATTGAAACGGCTGCTCGTCGCAAGCGTCTCAAAGAGATTGCTGACCAGAACCGCAAGCGTCTCTACTAATTCGATTCCTTAACCGGATTATTTGCTAAACTTTAATGAGTTATCGGCGATTGTCGATGACTCATTAGGTGTTTTATGTAAAAATTCTTTCGCTCGAGGCGAAGCGTCCAATCGCCCAAGGTCAATATGAGTTGTGCTTTGCTTACCCAGATTCTCGACGACATCAAGACTGCCATGAAGGCTCACGATGCCGCAACACTCGGAACGCTCCGTACGCTCCATTCCGATATCAAGAACGAAGCCATGAAGGCTGGGGCTGCTCCCGCCCAGATCATGGATACCATTAACGACGCCATGTGCATCGACGTTCTTGCCAAGAGCGTAAAGCAGAAGCAGGAAGCTATCGAAATCCTCAAGAAGGGTGGCTTCTTGGACAAGATTCCGGAAGAAGAAGCTTGCATCGCTCTGTACCGCAAGTATATGCCTGCCGAAATGAGCGAAGAAGAAGTCAAGGCCCTCATCGCCGAAATCAAGGCTGCAACGGGCGCATCTTCTCCGAAGGACATGGGCAAGATCATGAAGGAACTCTCTCCTAAGGTCAAGGGCCGTTTTGATGCAAAGCGCGCCTCCGCCCTCGTACAGGAAGCTCTTAAATAACCGCTCGGCTCTATCGTAGGTAAAGAACCTACGCATTCGCCTCGCTCTCGCTACCACGCCTCGTTGATACGAGGCACTTGTAGCTCACGGAAGTGACACGAAGTGTCATCCCGGCCTTCGTGCCGGGATCGCCTTACGCAGTTTCCCTAAGCTTTGTCACCCCGGATTTATTCCGGGGTCGCCTTTTTTAGGTCTCCTTTTTTATATTGAAAGCGTATGCCCAACACCCAGTCCAAAATCCAGGAACTGGAACTCCTCTACAAGATCAGTTCCATTCTGAACCAGACGCTTGATTTCGAAAGCGTCGCGCATCCGATTTTGGAAGTGGTGGAGTCCACGATGGGCGTGGAGCATGCGACCCTCACGCTTTACAACCGCCATACCGGCGAAATCTCCATCGAAATCGCAGAAGGCCTTTCGAGCCGCCAGGCGCGCAAGGGCCGCTACAAGGTGGGCGAAGGCATTACCGGTCGCGTGGTCGAGACGGGTAAACCGATCATCATTCCGTCTGTGGCGAAAGACCCGGACTTTTTGGACCGTACGGGTCGCGGCAAGACCGAGGACAAGGCGTTCCTTTGCGTTCCGGTCATCATGGAACACCAGGTGATTGGCGCCTTCAGTGCCGACGTGCAGAATCCGGTCGAAAACGAACTCCCCGAGAAGCTCCGCCTGCTCGAAATCATTGCGCAAATGTTGGCGGCGGCGGTAAAGCTCCGTCGCGAGGCCCGCGAAGAAAACGAAATCCTCAAGGCCGAAAACGAACGTATGGCGATGGAACTCAAGGCGCGTTTCCAGCCGGATAACATCATCGGTAAAACGCCCGAAATGCAGCAGGTCTACACGCAGATTGACCAGGTGGCCAAAAGTCCGCTCCCGGCACTGATCGTAGGCGAAGTGGGCACGGGCAAGGGACTTGTTGCAGAAGCGATTCATTTCCGCTCCGACCGTAACCTGGGGCCGTTCGTGCGTGTGCATTGTGCGGCCCTCCCGGAGTCCGTTCTGGATCGGGAACTTTTCGGTAGCGAAAAGGGCGCCTTGGTTGGCGTCGTCAACGAGGCGCCGGGCCGCGTGGAACAAGCCGAAGGCGGGACGCTCTTTTTGGACGAAGTTGCCGAACTGACTCCGAATTTACAGATAAAGTTGTTGCGCCTTTTGCAGCAGGGCGAAATGGAACGTGTGGGCGCACGATTCCCCAAGAAGGTGAATGTCCGCGTCATTTGTGCGACGACCAGGAACTTGCAACAGATGGTCTCCGAAGGAACCTTCCGCGAAGACTTGTATTACCAGCTTCACATCGTTCCGATTTACGTTCCGCCACTCCGCAAGCGCCGTACCGACATTGTGCTTTTGGCGGATTACTTTGTTGACCATTACTGCCGTCTTGTCGGTAAGAACGTGCGCCGCCTTGCCCGCGGGACCATCGAAATGCTTATGAGCTATCCGTGGCCGGGCAACGTGCGCGAACTCGAAAACGCCATTGAACGTGCGGTGCTTTTGACCGAAGAAGATGTCATCTATCCGCATCATTTCCCGCCGACCATCCAGACGGACGAAACGAGTGGAACGCCTGTAAGCGGAAACCTGAAGCTGATGGTGGAGGCGTACGAACGCGACATCATTTGCGATGCGCTCAAGAGCAGCAAGGGCAAGATGGCCGCTGCCGCCCGTAGCCTCTCGACCACCCCGCGCATCCTCACTTACAAAATCAAGCAGCTCGGCATTGACCTTTCTGCCTTCAGCAAGTAGCCGTACCCCTCGCGTTGTCATCCCCGCCCTCGATGTCATCCCGGACCCCGTTCCGGGATCGCCTTACACAGTACCAATAGCAGATACGTTACCCCTCGCGTTGTCATGCCCGCCCCCGTTCCGGGATCGCCTTACACAGTACCAATAGCAGATACGTTCTTCCTCACACTGTCATGCCCGCCCCCGAGCGGGCATCACCTTTCAACTTCCTACTTCCTACCGTCTACTTCCTACTGCTAAAATCCTATATTTCCCTATATGGAACTCACACAGCTTAAATACTTCTTGGAAGTGGCCCGCACGGAACACGTGACGCAAAGCGCCAAGAACCTCTGCATTGTCCAGCCCGCCCTCACGCAGGCTATCCACAAGCTCGAAGACGAACTCGGCGTTTTGCTGTTCAAAAACTCCGGTCGTAACATCAAGCTTACGGATAGCGGTAAGTTCTTTTACGAAAAGCTCCAGCCGCTATACGAAAACATGATGGCTCTCCCGGAACTTCTGAAGACGACTGCGAACAAGCTGAACAATAATGTCAAGCTGAATGTCCTTGCCGCATCGACGCTCATCACGAGTGCCGTGATCGAGTACAAACGGAGCAACTCCGATATCGACGTGGACATTGTGCAGAACGAAGAAACGAGCGTCTTCGATATTTGTGTGCGCACGTACGCCACTTACAGGCCTGAACTCGACAATACGAATAGCGACGAGACGTTTGTCCATTCCGAAAAGATTTATCTTGCGGTTCCGAATACGGCGCAGTACAAGAAGCTCAGTTCCATTTCGCTGTTTGACCTCAAGGACGAAAAGTTCATCCGTCTTTACGGATCCAAGCAGTACCGCCAGATTTGCAACGAACTCTGCGATAGCATCGGATTCCATACAAACGTGACGTTCGAAAGTGATAACGCCGCCGTAGTCAAGGAAGCCGTCGCTGCGGGTATCGGGGTGGGCTTCTGGCCAGAACTTTCGTGGGGCAAGATGGACCACAAGCGCGTCAAGCTCCTTGAAATTACCGATACGGATTTCAAGCGCGATATCGTGGTTTCGCTCCGCCGCAACAAGCAGGACAACTCCAAGACCGAACAGTTCTTCAACTTCTTGACGAAGTACATTCTCCAGCGCCAATCAAAAAAGCGAAAATAATTTACCGTAGTTTGTTGAAGTTTCCCAATTTCGCTGTTTACGACCTGCTATCAACTTCCTACCTCCAACTTCCTACTGTCTACTAATTGCTATCTTTACCCCTGTTATGAAAATATTTTCCTTCTTCATGGGCTTTGTGTGATTAGCTGTATTAGCGCTTTTTCCTAATCACTAACCACCAACCACTAACCACTGAGAAAATTATGCAATTCCGTCCTGTTAAAGAACAGCTTGAAATTTTGATGCGCGGCGTTACCGACATCGTGCCGCAAGACGAACTCGAAAAGAAA
>JBGVAT010000233.1:0-49797 GCA_045224895.1 Fibrobacter sp. | reverse complement strand
GCCGGTTTACGAAGAAATGCCGGGCTGGAAGTGCGATACCACCAAGTGCCGCAAGCTCGAAGAATTGCCGGCTAACGCTCGCAAGTACCTCGAACGCATGGCTGAACTTGTTGGCGTGAAGATCGGCATGATCTCTATCGGTGCCAAGCGCGATCAGAGCATCATCGTTGATCTCGACTAAATAAGAAAAAAGGGGAAGATAGAATGGACGCGACCACTGTTGATTTGCTGAAAGGTGTTGAACTGTTCTCGGAACTCAACGAAGAACAGTTGGGGATGATTGCTAATTTGGTAATCGTCAAGAACTTCAATCGTGATGAAACGGTGGTCCTTGAAGGTGATGACTCGGTACAGGCTCTGTACCTGATTGCCGTGGGGTCCGTGCAGGTCTACATGACTGGTGCCGATGGACGCGAAACCATTTTGTCGTTCCTTGAACGTGGAGACTTTTTCGGGGAAATGTCGCTGATTGACGGCGAACCCCGGTCTGCCTCCGTCCGCACGACGACTGATGCAACGTTGCTTATCATTCATCGTGATTCCTTCCTTAGCCTTATCCGCAAGTCTCCTGAAATTGCGATGGGCCTTATGAGCGAACTTTGCAAGAGGCTCCGCAAGGCAAACAAGCAAATCGGTTCGCTCTCTACGATGTCTGTTTCTGGACGCGTGGCAGGGACGCTTCTCAACTTGATGCAAGAACGCGGTATGCGCATCCGTACAGATAACGGAAACATGGTGACTGTTATTCACAATCGTCCGACGCAGCAGCAGCTTGCCGATATGTCGGGCACGACGCGTGAAACGGTGAGTCGTATCTGCTCCTTGTTGGTAAAGACGAACGCCATTGCGATGACCGGCAAGGATATCGTCATCTTTGACGAAGATGTGCTTCAGGAAAAAGCCACCAAAGGTTAATACTGGTAAAGTTTGTTATGAATAAAATAAAGTCGATTTGGAACAAGGTTAGACAGACCTCCATTTTCAAGGCTTTTGTCATTTGGGTAGTTGTTGTCATCGTGCTTGTCTTTATGGTCGACAAGCTTTTGATGCCTGCTTTCTCCGGTGCTTTTGCAAAGACGGGTGTTGTCCCGAGCTTGGAAGGCCTTTCGCAGGAGGCTGCCGAATCGGCTTTGACTTCCGCTGGTTTCAAGTTCGAATGGGTGACCGAAGGTCGCTACAGTTCGCAGGTGCCGGCAGGTATGGTGCTTGTGCAGATGCCCAAGGCCGGACGTACTGCAAAGATTGGCCGCACGGTCAAGCTCACCAAGAGCCTCGGGCTTCGCAAGGTCATTATTCCGGATCTGCGCGGCAAGAGCCAGAACCAGGCCGATATTTCGCTCTCGCGCGCTGGTCTTGTGCAGGGTGAAGTCGTCAAGGGCGCCCATCAGAGCATCCCGCGTGGCGTCGTGATCCGCACGATCCCGATGGCGGGCGATACGGTTCGCGTGGGCGATACGGTGAAGGTCGTGATTTCTGCCGGTATGACGACGGGTCGCGTTCTGCTCCCGGATTTCAGCGGCATTCTTATGGACGAAGTTTATCCGCGAATGGACAGGCTCGGATTCAAGGTGGGCCGCATCAAGCGTCAAAAGAGCGAAGACGGTGCTCGTCCCGGTTCTGTCATTGAAACTTCTCCGAAGTTCGGCGATTACCTGAAGCCGGGCGCCAGGGTCGATTTTATTATTGCTGATTAAGGTGTATTGATGCGTCATGTCTTTTTTACATGGGTGCTTTCTTTGGCTATGGCGACTTTGTGCGCCTGTAGCTCTGCACCTGCAAAAAAGAGTGATGCAGGTTCCAAGACGCTGACGGCCGCAGATTCCGCCTTGATCAAGCAGGTCGTCGAATCCCAGACAGCGGCACCCAAGGTCGAAGTGGACCTGGATGCGGCTCACGAGTTCTACATTCTTGCAAAGAACATGGAACTGCGTGGCGACGCCCGTCAGGCAGATTTTTTCTGGAAGCAGGCTTACAAGGCCGACCCGACGAGCCGTTACCTGGCATTCGGCGTGGCTGAACGCCTGGCTATGGCCGGTGAAGATTCCCTCGCATTGGTAGAAGCTAAGAAGGCTGTGAACCTCAAGGGCAAGCGCAGTGCTTCGCAGTATGCCTTGCTGGCTCGCCTTTACGTCAAGACGGGCGAGGTCGATTCTTGCCGCAAGTATTTTGTGATGGGCCTTGACTCCTCGCGTTACCAGGATATGGGTCTCCTTTATGATTATAGCCTTTTCCTCGAAGCGATGCGCGACGAAAAGGAACTGGTCCGCATTTACGATCTTCTTTTGCCAAAGGTCAACTACATTTCGACTTTATTCCAGCGCCAGCTTTCGCTTCTCCTGGATTTGGGACGCGATTCGGCGGTGGTCGATCTTTTTGGCAAGGCTCACGAAGCGACTGGCGACAAGCAGATGCTTTTGCAGATGGTCCGCGGTCTCGTGGCAATGAAGCGTTACAAGGAAGCTATTGCTGTCGTCGATACGCTTTCGAGTGCAAAGAACGAAGACGAAGAAATGGTCATCATGACGCTCCCGTATATGAGCGGCGACAGCGCATACGCCTTTGCCCGGAAAAAGTATTATAACGATGGCGTGAGGACTCCTGCGGTACTGTGCTTCATTGGTCAGTACGAATACGATGTGGGGCAAAACGACAGTGCCAAGGTCCACCTTCTCGAATCCGTGGGCAAGCTCCAGGGCCAGCCGAAGTACGCGAACCGCGGTTACCTCGGACTCGTGAACATCTTTGCCAGCGAAAAGAATTACGCCGAAGCGATCAAGTATGCCGAAAAGTCCGATTCCGTATCGAAAGGCGATACGAGAATGCTGTTGGCGTCCGTGTACGCCTTGGCCGACAAGTACGAAAAGGCGTTCCCCCTGCTGGATTCCCTGATGCAGTTCTGGGAAACGTGGAAGCCGCTCCCCGGTGTAGTGGATTCTTCGAATCTGGCCCAGTTGAAAAACGAAGCGCAGATCAAGTACCTGCAGGTTCTGGACATTTATTCCAGGGCGCTCATTGGCGAAGCTCTTGACATCGAAAAGAACGGACGTGCTGATTCCGCGAAGAAGGCCCGTGCTGTCGCGAACCGCGAAAAAGCGGAAACGATGCTCGAGAAGTTCTTTGCCAAGGATACCACGTACATGAGGGTACGCCTCTCGATGGCGATGAACCTGGAACGCCTCAAGCGTTATGATGAATCTTTCCGCCAGTTCGAATTCTTGATAAAGCAGAGCGGGTTTTCTCCGCACGAAATGGCCTCGACGCTTAACTATTACGGTTACTCGATGATCGAGCTGAACCGCACTCCTGCCGAAGTCGAAAAAGGCTACAAGCTCGTCCTCGAAGCGCTAGTCCTTGAACAGAATGGCGAGGGGAAGGATGCCTACCTCGATTCCAAGGCCTGGGGCCTGTACCGTATGGGACGCTTTGAAGAAGCCCTCCAGGTGATGCAGCTGATTGACCACAGTAAGATGAACCGTGACGACGTGTTTTGGGAACATATGGGCGCCATCCAGGAGGCGCTCGGCCTCAAGAACGAAGCCAAGAAGTCTTACAAGGTATTGCGGAAGCTGAATCCCAAGCATCCGGCCGTCCTCAAGTTCTTTGGCAAAAAGAAGTAGGTTCCTATGTCATGGAATGTGGCAAAATGCGGGACCTTTATGCAGGGATTCTTCTTACTGCTGTTGTTGTCCTTTTTCTTGACGGGTTGTGTTGGTGGCAAGCAGTCTACCGCTCCCGTGACAGCTCAGGCAGAAGCCCCTGCCGATAGCTTGAAGGCCAAATTCTCGATTACCATTCATTCCGAAGACGGCAAGTTGCAGGACCTGGACGCCGTGCTGTTTTCTGTGCCCAACAAGCGTTACCGTATGGAATTGACGGGGGCGCTTGGCATTGGTGTTGCCTCGCTTTTGTGGCTAGAAGATGGCTGGCAGATGGTGTTCCCGACCGAAAAGATGTATATGAAGGGAGCTGGCTATATGGTGGGACTTATGTACGATACCTCGCTACCGCTGGTTCACATCCATCAGGTCGCGGGGCTGTTCGAGGGCAAGGTGCTGCCGGAAAAATATGACGAGATATCCTCGCGTGACACGCTCGGATTCAAGGTTCATAAAATCCGCGATGCTGCAGGCCGTCATTACACGTATGGCGAAAAGGATGGTGACATCGCATGGCTCGAAACGCTAGGGCGAGACGGTAAGAACGAGATTCTCGCTATTCAGGAATTCAAGGAATTTGAAGGGGTCAAGACTCCATCCAAGATTTCCTTTATTCGTGATGACGTGCTGTTCCTCGATATTCGAGTAAAAAAGGTCCAGCGCAAAAAGCCCTTTGGCACGGGAACGTGGCGCCTGAATATCCCGAGAAGCTACCAGAGAATGTAAAGAACATCACCGCCCCTGGGCGGTGTTTTTTTATGAAAACCGGTTCTGTCCGAAGGCGGCTTCCTACTTCTTGTTGCCGACTTTTATAAATTATAATCATGAAGTTGAATGCTACGATCTTTGCATTGGTTTTTGGCCTGCTTTCTTTGGCGCATGCCGTGGATACGTTGGACGTGTATGTTCTGCGCGTGCAGTTTAAAAAAGAGTCTCCGGACAATTCGCTCACAACGGGTATGGGCACGTTCGATTCCGATACGTCGAGCTTCAATCTCGACCCGGTCGGAAAGCGCGGGAGTATTCCTTACTGGACAAAGCATCTGGAATTTGCTAATGAGTATTTCCGTGTCGCAAGCGGTGGCGAACTTTTCGTCAAGGTGACCGTATACCCCAAGAGCGGAACTGCCTATGAACTTGACAAGCAGATCATTGAATACAATCGCACCCAGAAGATGAAGGGCGAAAAGACGGCCCAGTACGATTCCGCCTGCTCTCACGATTATATGCGCTTTATCTATGACGCAGTGATGAAGGCTCATGACTCCAAGGATTCTCCGTTTAAGGCCCCGCTTCCGGAATCATCGAATACCAAGCGAGTGTTCATGATTGCTCATGCCGGTGCAAACCGCCTTGTGGATGGTGGCGGCATGGGAACGAAGGGCGCGAATACGCCGGGTGATTTCTGGGATAGCTATGTTTCGAGGGATGCGTGGGTCTACTTGCAGCCCGATTCGCTTCCGGAAGTCGTGATTTCTGATGATTCCGTTAGCAATGGACTTGTATTGAAGGGTTCTGCAATTGATACGCTCAGGACCATCATGGTGGTGAGCGAAACGGCTTCGCAGGATGGTCTCAACTGGGGCATCAACGGTTTCGTGGTGAACCAGATTGCTCGTGAACTGGGAATGCCCAATACGTATGACGGTGTGAAGGGTATTTCTCGCCTGGGCTATTTCGATGTGATGGACTTTGCGGGCTACAGCGCCGGTAACGGATTCTTCCCTGTGCTGCCTGCGGCTTGGGAACGTGCCTACATGGGCTGGTCCAAGGTCAAGGAAGTGCGTCCCACGGCGGGCCATCCGGTGACGGTGGACATTGCTGCTGCCGGTACGGGCTTGGGTACCGAAATTGTGAAGGTTCCGCTGAGCGCAAGCGAATACTTGTTGATCGAAAACCGCCAGCGTTCCTGGAACAAGGACGGTACGGTCGAAGTGCTTCTTGATGAACCTAACGAAAACACCTACATTACCAAGAAAAAGGTTCCCGTCGATAGCGTGAACATCGTGTTCGAAGACAGTACCTGCAACAAGGGCAAGTGCGAACGCAACAAGAACAAGGGCAAGGGGCTTGTTGTCGGTCTCGATTCGTACGATGCGGGTCTCCCGGCAAGCGGCATTGCGGTATGGAAGGTGAACGAGTGGTACTTGCGCGAATCGCTGCGTTACGGTTATGCGAACCTTTGGGGTGGCGACGATTTTAGAGATCACCAGTTCGGCCTTTCGCTTGTTGAAGCCGACGAAATCCTGAGCATTGGCAAGACGTTCAAGAATGCGCTTGGCGAGGATGCCTACGATTACGGTAGCGGTACGGACTTGCTCCCGCACTTGCGCTATGCAAAGTCCAAGAAGTTCGATACTGTCACTGCCATTTCGCCGACGGGTTATGCCAACACGGCAACGACTTCTGGCGGTTACACGGGCATCAAGATCGATGTCGAAGTGCCTAAGGATGCCCGCCGTGAAAAAACGTCGAATGCGTTCATGGGCGATAGCGTCATGAATTTTGCGGCTCAGGTCATCCGCGTGACGATCAGCGTCGATGACGGCAGCATCGAGGGAAGCAAATTCCCGCGTAATGTCGGGCTTGCTAATGCCGTGCGTGGCGCGGTGTTCGTGGAAGATCCCGAAAACGATGGCGAAAAAATCATAGTCGTGGGTGCCGAAGACGGAACGCTCCAGGCATTTAGCGCTATGGGCGATACGCTTTTTGTTGCCGACACGGTGGTGAAGCAGAAGACGCTCTCCCGTGATGACGCCGATCAGAATGTCTCCTTGTACCGCTTGGGTCCGAGCTATGGACCGCTCGTCGGGATCGCAAGCGATGGCAAGGACGTGTTCAGCCTGCATGAGAACGCCTTGGTCCGCACAAAGTTCTCTTCGGGAATCCCGCAGATGGATACGGTGAAGGTTTCTGGCAAGGCGATGGCAGGCCCGGTGGTCTATAACGGTCTCGTCTGGTTTGCGACGGATTCCAAGCTCGTGTATGCTCACGAAAACAAGGACGGCGTGTTTGGCCGTGGTGGAAGTTTTGATTTGTACAATGGGTTTAAGCCGCAAGATATGGCCGTGTGCAAGAACAAGGACGAGTCGGAAGACAATCTTGTTGTTGTTGGCGAAGATGGACGCTGGCTCTCGACGAATATAAAGGAGCAGACGGGTAAATCGCCGAAGTCCATTGCTGTCGTTGGCAAGTCATTGCACGAGGGTGAACGTTTCAAGGTCGCTTGCACGGACTTGGATAGGGACGGAAAGCTTGAACCGGTTTTCGTCGGCAGCCGTGGACATGTCCGGGCAAATCTTCTGGATGGAATGGACGAAATCTGGTCTCGTGAATACAAGCGCGGATCCCGTGGCACGAGCGGCCTCAAGGACGAAACGTCTGGCTTCGCTCTTGGCGACATCAACGGCGACGGCTATCCGGAAATCGTGTTCCTTGGCGATAACCTCGTTTACGCACTTGACCGTTTTGGCGTCTCTGTGGACGGCTTCCCGGTGACGATTAGTCGTGGCTCGCCTGTGGCTGGATTCCACAGCGATCCGATTCTTGTCGACGTGACGGGCGACAAAATTCCTGAAATTCTCGTGCCGAGTAGCGATGGCCTGGTGTACGCTTACACGGGCAAGGGCAAGCGCTTGTCTGACGGATTCCCGATGGCGGCAGGCAGTTACGAAATGACGGATTCCTTGCAGCAGGCCGTTCCGATGAGCATCTATGTGACGGATGGCGTCAAGAAATCCAAGGGTCCGGAACTTTATGCATTCCATAGAAATTCTGTGACGGCGTTCCGTCTGAGCAAGGCCGCCAATGGCGCCGAGTCGGCTGCCGCGGCGTGGGCTCTCCCTGCTGCAGGCAATGAACGTACCGGATTCTTCGATGCTTCCAAGCTTTCTGATGTCAATGCTGCAAAGGCGAAGGACGAAATCACGGACTTCTTCATTTACCCGAACCCGGTTCGCGGCGGTGAAGCGAAGGTGCGTATGGAACTGGGCGCAAAGCCGAAGTCCATCAAGCTTGAAATTTACGATATCACGGGATTGTGCGTCTATAAGAAGGACATCGCCGACGGCGTTGCCGGCAAGAACCAGGAAAACCTCGACTTGCATAACCTCGGCAGTGATGTCTATACGGCCCGTCTCAAGGTCAAGTTCGAAAGCGGCAAGACAAAGCAGAAGCTTTACCGTATCGGTGTCGTCCGTTAAGGTGGAACAGGGGAGTCGTTATGTGGAACCTGAAACTTTTATTGCTTGGCCTTCCGTTTGCGCTTGCTGCCTGTACGGCAACTGGCGATCCCATTGAAGGAAAGCCCGTCTATACCGACGATGGGGGCGGATCTGCCAAGCCGGGTTCCAAAAGTTCTTCGAGTTCACAGCGCTCCGATGTGGATCCTGTCGTTTTGGGCAAGTTTGACTGGGTCAAGATTCCGTCATCGACCATCACGCGTGGCGTTTCTGCTTTTGGCGTGAATTCGTTCTCGATTGCAACGACCGAGGTAACCCAGGAAATATACGAGTCTGTCATGGGCAGTCTCCCGAAGCAGTTCAAGGATGGTGCTAAAAGGGCCGTCTCTAATGTGAACTGGTTCCGTGCAGCGCTTTTCTGCAATGCGTATTCAAAGCTTGCCGGTCTCGATACCGCTTACGTTTACAAGTCCATCACAAATGATTCTGCATTGGTTGGCTTGAAGATCAATTATTCCGTTGCTTCCGTGCGACTCCCGACCGAGAACGAATGGGAAATCGCTGCACACGGGGGGACGACTACGACGTACTATTGGGATACCGATGTGGCTTCCAAGTACGCTTATTATGGACAAAGTACCGGTCCTGACGAAGTGGCGAAAAAACTGCCTAACGCCTTTGGCCTATATGATATGGCGGGAAATGTTGCCGAATGGGTCAATGACTGGTATGACGCTTATCCTAAGAAGCAAAGCGACAATTACAGCGGCCCGGGCGATGGCGATTACCGCGTTGTCCGCGGTGGTGGCTGGTCGGACAAGGTAAGTGATATTGCTCCCAGGGAACGCGTAAAACTGGACCCGGTAACATCCAAGCCTACTCTTGGCTTTAGATTGGTCTATTCAACGGGATTTTAGAATCCTGTTCCTTTGCCTTGTTTGAAATTTTTTAGATTTTTAGTATGAAGTGTGTCTATGTGTTAGCCGCATTGTTTTGCGGCTTTTTTGTGGGATGTTCCGAAGAAAAGCCGGAGCCGCTTCCTGAATTGCCGCCGGTCGAAATTCCGACGGATGTTTTTGGCTTTTACTCGGGAAGAATGCCGTGCGACGATTGCAAACAGCGCGTGCTGGACATGGATTTGCTCAAGGATGGAACCGCCAAGGTGGTCGAATCCGTGATGAAGGACTCTCTCGAGGTCGATACTTTGCGAGGGACGTTCACGTTTGCCGATAGCATTGTGAAGGTGAACCTTTCCGACAACTCGATCCATTGGGCATTCAAGCGTGACAGGGTTGGAAACCTTGCCTACATGACACTTGGCGAAGTTTATCGTGATGCGGATGGCATGAAGTCCGTGCTGGTCCGTTTCTATAAAAAGATTAAGTGATAGCGGGAGAATATGTTTACTGCACTGATTGCTGATGACGAACCACTTGCCCGCGTGCGAATGCGGTCTTTGCTCGAGGCGTATTCGGGAGAGATTGAAATCCTGGGCGAAGCGTCTTCTGGGACGCAGACCATCCAGAAAATCCACGAACTCGATCCTGATGTCGTTTTCTTGGATATCCAGATGCCCGACATGGACGCGTTCGAAGTTCTCAAGTCGCTGAACGAAGACGATATCCCGCTAATTGTATTTACGACGGCTTACGACAACTTTGCCCTCCGTGCTTACGAAGAGAATGTCGTCGATTACCTTTTGAAGCCGATCGATCCGGAACGCCTGCAGTCGACAATGGCAAAGCTGCGCAAGCGCATGCCACATGAAAGTGGACTTGGCGTACCGGCTGATTTCTCGTGGGACAAGTTCAAGGAAATGATGTGTACCCGTTCGCTTTACATGCAGCGCTTGCAGGTGAAGCTTCCGGACCGCATTCTGCTTGTGAATATGGACGAGGTGATCCGCTTCCAGAGCGAGGAAAAGTACACGACCGCCTATACTACGACATCGCAATATGTGATCGACCTCACACTTGTGGAGCTGGAAAAACGCCTTGACCCACAACAGTTCGTCCGAGTCCATCGTGCGCATCTGGTCGCCATCGACTACATCTCGGAAATCCGCAAGACGGATAGCGGCCACTTGTGCGTTGTGCTGCGTGACAAGAACAGGACTCAGATTACCGTGAGTCGCAACTTTGTGAAAACCGTGAAGAGCCTGTAATTGGGAGTTTTAATGGAACAGACACCTCCAAAAAAATCGATGAAGAAGTTCTTGAAGTCTTTTACGCGCGAAGTGATTGTACCGGTTATTCTTGCGCTGATTGTTATCCAGTATGTGATCCAGGCGTTCCAGATTCCGAGCGGCTCCATGGAAGATTCCCTCAAGACGGGAGACTTTTTGCTGGGCCTTAAGTTTACCTACGGATCCCCGATTCCGTTTTCGAACCAGAAGTTCCCTGGTTATGCCGAACCGAAGCACGGAGATGTCGTCATCTTCCGCTATCCGGGTGAACCGGAATATCCCGATAACAATCCCAAGCGCTACACGCACTTGTTCAATGCGCTCATGCTTGGCAACTATTACTGGGATCACGCTCCTGAAAACGGTCAGCCGCACTTGGTGCATTACGCCGATGGTCCGAAGGATTACATCAAGCGTTGTGTGGCCGTGAGTGGCGATACTGTCGCTGTACACGGCGGCAAGCTTTTCCTGAACGGCAAGCGTCAGGATTCGCTCCCCGCATTCGGCAAGTGGACGGCTAGCGTCCGAACGTCTTCGCCGAGAGACGAAGTCGAAGCGTTTGTCGTTCCGTCTGTGGGTGATACGCTTTACGTGGATTCGCTTCCGATGATCAAGCTCTGGTGGCTGCGCTCGCTCGTGGCCCAGGAAAATCCGGATTCTTCTGTGCGCTTGGAACTTTCACTTTTGCGCAACGGTCGCGAAAACAACAATTATGTTTTCAATGACTTCAGGTTCCCGGTCGAGAACGATCGTGGACTTGTGCTGAATGCGATGCTTTCCAGGAACCAGTCCGTCATCCAGCAGCGTCTGACGCTTGGCGATACGTTGTCCGGCTCCATGCCGTTCAACTACTTCAGGGAACTGGCAAAGATCGGATTCTTGCCGATGATCGACCCGCACGATCCGGACTTGAACCGCGGTTTGACTCGCCCGGTGAGCTACACGTCGTTCGAAGGTTCCATTCTCCAGGATCTCGAAGGCAACGTGAACCGCCTGAACATGGTGCAGGCGCCCGCTCCGGAAACGGATGATTCCCTCGCTGCGGCTCCGGAAAAGAACCATTTTGAAATCCAGCGCAATTTGTACCTGGGTTCCGAAAAGATTGACCGCTACGTGGTAAAGTACCCGCAATTCTTTATGATGGGCGATAACCGCGATAACTCGGCCGACTCCCGCTACTGGGGCGTGGTCTCGCTCCGCAATATTCGCGCGAAGGCTTTTGTCATCTACTTCTCGTTCGAAAACGATGACCAGAAGTTCTCTCTCGGAAATCCGTTCACCTGGTGGCGCATCCCGTTCAGAATCCGTTACACCCGCATAGGAAAAGTTATCGACTTTATTGAGTAGGCATGAAGCTTTCGAAGTTTGCATATTTGTTTGCGCTTAGCGTGTTCCTCGTCGCCTGTGCGACGCAGGTCGCTCCGTCCGGCGGTCCCGAAGACAAGCTCCCGCCGCGCGTTGCCGCTATGTACCCGGCGCCGAATACTGCGAACCATCCGAACGAACTTTATGTAAAACTCGAATTCGATGAATGGATCAATGCTTCGGTTCCGCGTGGAGCCGTTACCATTTCGCCTCCGATCGAAAAGAAGCTTAAGACCGAAGTCCACGGCAAGACTCTCGAAGTGTACTCCCGCGCGGTACTCGATACCGGAACGACTTACACGGTCACGTTTGCTGGTGGCATCAAGGACTTGCACGGGAATGCTCTTGCAAAGCCCTTCCAGGTGGTCTTCTCGACTGGCGCCACCATTGACTCGCTTTCGATTTCTGGTCATGTGATGGTCTCGGATTCGCTCGTCAAGAAGAAGGCGTACCCGAGCGTCGGTCTGTACCTGATGGGGCCGGAACGTGAATCGAAGCGCTACCTCGAAAAGTATCGCGATACGGTGACGCACGTGCTGGATTCACTCCCGCTGCTAGCCAAGGAAGAACCGCTTTACTTGACGCTTGCCGACAGCATCGGAAACTTTACGTTTACGGGTATCAAGGCTGGCCGTTACCGCGTTGTCGCGTTCGTTGATGGCAACGGCAACCACAAAATCGAACCTTCGTCGGAACTTGCGGGCGTCTGGATCTCGGACTTGAATTTGGATGAATCGACCAAGGATACGCTGTGGATTCCGCTCGCCGATCAGGATACGACGCCGGTGGAACTTGACAATGTGTCGCAGCAGTTTGCCAATGTCCTCGAGGCGACTTTTACGCGTCACGTGTATTTCGATTCTGTCTTTGCAAAAACTACCAACTGCCGCCTCACTTCGTCCGATGGCGACACGCTTTATCCGAGCCTCGTCTATCTTGGAACCTCGGGCTCTCCGCGATTCTATTTTGACCCGAAGCCGAAAGACGAAATTTTGTACAAGTTTGCATGCGACATCGCGAAGGATTCGCTGAACCGCACTTTAGATACGGCTAGAAATTTTGCAGAGATCGAATGGAAGGAAATGCCTTCGGATACGTTCCCTCCGAAAATCCAGACGGCGTCCATTTGGGGCAAGGCCAAGAATGCGTTCCCGAAGGATTCGCTGGTCGTCATTTACAACAAGCCCGTTGTGGATTCCTTGAAGGACTTGTTCTTTGTAGTCGAGGGCAAGGATACCGTCCAGGTTGAAGTCAAGCAGATGGACCCTGTCCGCTTTGTGGTGCATCGTGGAAAGCCTTGGGAAACCGATTCCAAGTTCAGCTTGTTGCGAGGTTATCGTGACACGACCTTGGCCAAGGCCGACAGCAACGGTGTCCGTGATACGGTGATCCAGACAAAGTACGAATCTAAGTTGACGTTTGAATCCGTTTCCAAGCTCAAGCTCGCTTCGCTTGCGGGCCGAATCCCGGGTGGAAAGACCGGCGATGTGGTGCGCCTCAAGTCTGTAGAAACGGGCAAGTTCGAATATGCTGAATGCTCTGCTCACGGTTTGTTCACCTTTAGCGACCTTATCGAGGGTGGCTATATTATCGATTACTATTTTGCCGAAAGGAGAATTGACTTGCCCGATGGCGGGTCGATGCACCCTTTCCGTTTTGGCTCTGCCTGGCGTGCCTCGCTTGATACCCTGAAGATCAATAGTGGTGCGAATGATTTAGAAAAACTGTTGCCGAAGTTGCCGGCACTGCGTTAAAAGGATGGAAAAGAAGATGGATAAAATCCCTGCATTTGTGGCGCTTGACTTAGAAACGACAGGTCTTGATTTCGAGAAAGACGAAATCATCGAAGCTGCGCTTGTCCGTTTTGAAAATGGCGAACCGAAAGACAATCTCGATTTCTTGGTGAAGCCCTCTACTGCAGAACTACGACCGTTTATCGAAACGCTGACCGGGATTAGCAAGGCTGATCTCGAAGCCGCTCCGGATTTTGCGACGGTCGCAGGGCAGATCTGCTCGTTCATTGGCGACCTTCCGATCGTGGCGCACAACGCTCTCTTCGATTCCAAGTTCCTGAAGCAGACGTTCTCCAAGGTCGGCATTTCCTATGACACGCACGTGTTCTGGGATTCGCTCACGCTTTCGCGCATTGCATTCCAGGATGTTCCGAACCATCGCCTCGACACGCTAGTTGCTGAACTCGGCATTGAACGTAGCCGCGCCCACCGCGCATTGCCCGATGCCGATGCTTGCGGACGCCTCTTTGTGAAGGCTCTCGAAAAGATTTCTACGATGGATCCGTGGATTTATGATGCCCTTTCCAAGGTGGCCAAGGGTTCCGGCTACGAGACGCTTTTTACCTCGGATGTCGAGACGCTCGCTCCTCCGAAGTACAAGCTGCCTGCCGCCCCTGCTGTGGAAGCTTTGCCCAAGTCCAGGGCTCCGCGCGTGAGCGAATTCTTCAAGGAAGGCGGATTCATTTCGTTTGTCGTTGACGATTACAAGCCGCGCCACAACCAGCAGGATTTTGCCTCGGTTATGGAACGCAACATGTACAAGGGCGGCCTCTGCGTACTCGAAGCTCCGACCGGATCCGGCAAGACTCTGTCTTATCTCATTACCGCTGCTAACAAGGCCATCACGGGCGAACGCGTGCTTATCAGTACCGCAACGCGCACCTTGCAGGAACAGCTCTGGAAAGAGTCCATTCCGCAGATCTCCAAGATTTACAATGGCGAACTCCGTCCGGCAATTTTGAAGGGCCGTGACAACTACCTTTGCCTCCGCAAGTTCGAAGAACTGCTGATGCACCCGCAAACGCTCCTCTCTGCCGAAGAACGTGATTCCTTCATGGCTCTCATCCCGTGGGTACTCACGACCGAAACGGGCGACATCAACGAATGCAATTCCTTTAGCCAGAGCCGCAATCGTGTGCTTTGGTCCAAGCTTTCGTGCAGTGCCTCTTGCTGCAGCGGCGAAAACCACTCGCACCACGAAAACTGCCCGGCGCTCATTGCCAAGCGCAAGGCTATGAATGCGAACATGGTGCTTGTGAACCATTCGCTCTTCCTTTCTGATTTGCAGCTCGATTTTGCGCTGCTCCCGGCTTACGAACATGTCGTGTTTGACGAAGCGCATCGCCTGCCTGAAATCAGTAACCAGGTGTTTGGCCGCTCCATATCGTTCTTTGGATTCAGAAATATAGCGAAGACGCTTGAACCTTCCAAGGCTGGTGGCGATGGCCTCATTGCCGAAATCGCAAGCCGCATTCCGGCGGATCAGCCGGAACTCCACGAACTCTGCGACAAGCTCTCCGAAGCTCTGGGCGAAGCCGAAAAGGCTTTGCACCGCTTCTTTATGAAGATCGGCAAGAAGCTTGCCAAGCAGAAGAATGGACGTGGCGGGTTCACGTATGTCAAGAGCATCTTGGCAGAATACGAGGCTGACCCTGCAACGTTCCTTGAACAGTACGCCAATGCACGTACCTTGGCCGACAAGATTGTCGCCGCGGCATCGGGTGCCGAAAAGCTCAAGGGCGTCGTGAGCGACCTCGAAGGACGTATGACTGAAATTGGTCACTTTATTTCTGACTTTGAATTTGTGACGAAGGCCGGTCGTAGCGATTGGGTGTTCTATATGGAAGAACCGTTCAATCCGCATACCATCAAGCTGCATGCGCTCCCGCTCCATTCCGAAAGCGTCTGGAAAGAAAAATTCTATCCGTGGATCAAGTCTGCAACGTTTACGTCGGCAACGCTTTCTGTGCAGGCTGATCTCTCGTACTATCTGCAAAAGATGGGCATGGATACGCTTCGCGTCAAGCAGCCGTTCGTCCGCATTTATACGGAACCTTCCGACGTGAACGATCGCCGCTCCGTGATGATTGCCAAGTATCTGCCGAAGCCCTCGACTCCGGAATATGGCGAAGCGCTGAACGAAACGCTCTTGAAGGTGCTTCCGACCATCGAAGAAAATACGATGGTGCTGTTTACGAGTGTTGCGACGATGATGAGCGCCCAGGCTGCCCTTGCTCCGGCATTTGCCGAACGCAACAAGCTTTTGCTCTGTCAGCATGTCGACGGATCCTTGGACGGTCTCGTGGCGATGTTCCGCAGGGAACGAGGCGCTTGCCTCCTTGGTTGCCAGAGCCTCTGGGAAGGCGTGGACTTCCCGGGTGATGCGCTCAAGTTGCTCGTCATTACGAAGCTCCCATTCCCGAATCCGAGCGATCCGCTTGTCGCTGGCCTCTCGAACGAGATGAAGGCTGCCAACAAGAACTTCTTCAAGGATTACTTTATTCCGGAAGCCTATATGGAACTCCGTCAGGGCATGGGTCGCCTCCTGCGCTCCGATTCCGATTCTGGCAAGGTCCTCATCCTGGACAACCGCGTTGTCCTCGAACGCTACGGCAAGACCTTCGCCCGCATCTGGAACTTCAAGAACCGCATCGCGAACTCCGCCGAAGACATCCTCCGCTTCGTGAAGTAATTTAGCTATGGGGGAGTGGGCTCGCTCCGTTTTGAGCATTGTCACCCCGGCCTGTCATCCCGGACTCTGTTCCGGGACGGGGGCGCCTTGCACATTCCCTATACGATGTCATGCCGGCCACTGTGCCGGCATCACCTTATACATCTACCATAGCATTGTCATGCCGCACTTGTTGCGGCATCTCCTTTTTATATCGGAACAAACGAATTTTTTGTATATTCTTAAAATCTATCTGCATCTATGTTTTGAAAAATATGCCCAAATATTTTCTGACATCTATTTTGTGCCTCCAAAGCTTTTTGTTTGCAGAAAGTCTGTGTCAAGGAGAAATATTGTATGCGGACTCGATGGGCTTGCATGTGGTTGTGTCGCATCAATATCAAAATGAATGTTGGTCAGGAGGTGGGCGTCATCCGTATTACATAAAAACGGATTCTAATGAAATTCATTTTAAATTAGTTCCTCCGAATAATAAAATCTATAGCGATCAGGGAAAACATTTTTTGAAGAGGAAATGTCCCCATTATATGAAAATTCAGGAATTAACAAAAAATGATTCAATGACCTTGCGTTGGGTTGACTCAAACTTTATGGAACGGAATGGTTGTCGGATTCCGCCAGGAAGCGTTTATGAGCCTTTTACGAAAATTCAAAAAGGTCAAACCATAATCATAGATATCCCTTGTCTTGATATGAAATCGGCGCATTCTGCGATGAATCGACCATTTAATATTTCAAAAAAAATTAAATATCCTGTTCTCCGTTGCGAAATTGCCCCCGCTACAAAAGATTTCTATCAGGAGTGACTTTCGGATCCCCTCCCTGACGGTCGAGGATGACGGACTCTTCCTACTTCCTACTAACCAACACCTGTTCACGTGTGTAGCCCCTTAACTAACGGGCCATTTTTTATTATATTTGGCTTCCTGTTTTAAGGTGGATAATGTTTGATTTAAGTTCTTTTTTTGATGGAATGTCCAAGCCCCTGCTTCGTAACGCCCACGCAAAGGCGTTCGGCAAAAAGGGCCTTTTAAACAATGCTCTCATCCAGTCCGAAACTTTGTCTTATTATTCCGACAAGGAACGTGTTGCGGGCTTGTTTTCCAAGATGGAAATGTGGCAGCGCCGCTGCCTGAACTTGATTTATCATAGCGGATCCCGTGGACTCGCCTTTAACGAACTCCGTCTGACTGTTCCTGTAGGTAAGAGCCGCGAACTCCAGACGTTCCTCCTCACGATGTGCCGTGAATACATCTTGTGGCGCTCTTTTGTTGGCGGAACTCCGATTTATACGGGCTTTAGCGACTTTATCGACTGCTTTGAAATTGCACCGGAAGGCGAAATTGACACGACCTCTCCGCTGATTTCTTACCAGAACCTTTTGGACTGGCACATTTGCATAGTGCTTGCGAATGCCAAGAAGAAGCAGCTCCGCATCAACACCAACGGGACGCTCCACCGTCGTGGCCGCCAGATCTGCGCGGAAATGTTCACGTCGGCAAACCGCGTTTCCGAAAAGACGAGTGAATCCGAAATCTCGCTCATCTTCAGCTTCCTCGTTCAGAACGGCTGGCTCGAACGCGAAAATTCGTTCTTGCTCCCGTCTGCTTCGGCGATTGACTTTATTCACAAGAACGGCTTCCGTCTCCATCAAGAAGTGATTACCTGGTGGATCAAGGAACGCTTCCACGGCGATCGCGACCTGTGCGCCCGTCTGCTTCGCTGCCTGGGCGATGGCCTCTCGGCAACGGATGCCGCTCTCCTCTTCTGGGTGATGGATCCGTCCTTCCGCATTCAGGAAAAGAGCAAGGTGCAGCCTTGGGAATTCTTGCCGCGTCCGCTTTGTGAACTCTGGATCTTGGGCCTTGTCGATTTCCGTATGGCTCAGGGCAAGATTACCGCTGTTGTGCTTAGCCAGTCGGGCAAGGATTGGCTTGAAACGTCCTTCGCTTCGATTCCCGAAGCGAACCTCACGGCACTCCCGAACTTTGACTTGGTCGTTTCGACGGGTATGGCTCCTCGCGTGCTTTACTCCCTTGCTTGCCTTGCTAAGGTCAAGAACGACGAAACGTTCCTCTGCTTCACGCTCGAAAAGGAAACCTATGTGGCTGGCCTCAAGTGCGGCTTCCCCGAATCCGAAGTGGAAAATCTCCGCAACTGGATCAAGCCTCCCGAGAATGTGGCATCGACTCTTGCCGAATGGAACGCTTCGTTCTACGGTGCCAAGGTCCGCACGGCTCGACTCCTGAAGGTCGAAAGCGTCGAGGTGCTGAGCGAACTTTCTCGTTTCCCGCAGTTCACGGAATGCACCGAAGAATACATTCCGGGTTATGGGTTCATCCTTAATCCCGAAAAGGAAGCCCGTGCGTTCGAAATTCTCGAGAACTACGGATTCTTCCCGTATGCCGGTGAATCGACGGATAATCGCACGCCGGCTGCTCAAGAAGAATGGAAGGCCGAGTTCACTATTGCATGGCCCGAATCCAAGAAGATCGATTACGAGTTGAAGGACGAAGCTGACGAGGCTTCTGCCCAGGCGACGATGGACTCTACCAAGTACGGTAGCATTTATCAGAAACTGAGTACGTTCGATCTCGTGAAGGTGCTTCGCTATGCCAAGACGGTCGGCACTCCGCTTGCCGCAAAGATCATGGACAAGACCAAGCGAAACGCAAAGCTCGAAGAAAAGATGTTCTACGTGCATGCACTCCATCTTGCTAAGTCCCCCTCGATGGTCGAAATCCAGGAAAGCGGCAAGGAAGAACGCTTCTCGCTGGACCTCTCCTTCATCCAGGAAATCAAGGTTCTGAGCAAGAAGGCTGTCGCCCCCCAAGCATAAGCGCTAGTATTGTCTCCCGTTTTTTTAGTTTGTCACCCCGGACTTGTTCCGGGGTCTCCTTTTTATTTTCTATCATTCCTTCAATGAAACTTGTTCGCATCCTAATCCTTGTGAACGCCCTCGCCGCGTTCTCTTTCGGAGCATCCTCTTCTATGGAAAATCTTCTGTTTAATGGCCGCTGGGCCCATGATAACGGCGTGAGCCGCGCCAGTGCGCCAGCCGCTTCCATCACGTTCAACGCCAAGGCCTCCGCAGTTACGGTGACGCTCGAAGGACACTCCCGCTGGCGTCTCGACCGCGACGGCAAGCAAATCGACCAGTTCGAAGTCGGCTCGAAAGAACAGCACACGACCAAAGTCCAGGATGACGGCACGTTCCACAAGTACCGCTTCATCAAGATTAGCGAAAGCGGTGTTCCCGAAATCAAGTTTTACGGCATTTCTGTTCAGGGCGAGTTTGGCGATGCCCCCAAAAAGTCCCAGCGCCGCATCGAGTTCATCGGGGATTCCTTTACTGTTGGCTACGGTTGCGAAGGATCTTCTGCCGAAGATGCTCCCGAATTTGACAAGACGAACGCCTCCAAGAGCTACGCCTACCTCCTTGCAAGCGGTTTCAATGCCGACTACCAGGTGAACGCCTTCAGCGGTCGCGGGCTTGTGCGCAATTACGACAACATCGTTCCGGATTGGACGCTCGAACGCCTTTACGATTACACGGTCATGGGCTCCGTGACTGAATATGCCAAACCCGAACGTTGGAATTTCGAGGATTTCCACCCGCAAGTCATCGTGATTTTTGTCGGAATCAACGATTTTCAGGGCAATCCTCCGTATGCGGATAAAGGAAAATTCAAAAAAGCATATTTTAATTTTCTTACAAAGCTCCGCAAAGCCCATCCGGGCGTAAAGTTCTTGCTCGTCTCGACGAAAGTCTGGCCCAATGACGACCTCGGCTCTACCGTAAAGTCCATTTACGACGAACAAGTCGCTGCCGGATTCAACGATCTGGAATACAAACACGTCTTTACGTCGAATGTCGGCTTGCATGGACACCCCGATACACACTCCCAGGAGGAGCTTGCAAGCTCCTTGAGACCCATAATAGCTCGGCTTGGACGATGGCTTTCGAGATAATTTAAGATATCAAAAGACCTTTTTAGTATATTTAAATCAGCCGTTGTATTATTGGAATAATTGATTATGTCGACAAAGGTTATGCGAAAGGTCTATACCCTTTTCAGGATGAATTTCCTGATCATTGTGCTTTTGATGGTTACCGTCATAGCCATGTTTGCCTATAGGCATTTCCTGGACGACATTTACGACATCAATCTCGGCGAGTATCCCTATGTGGTTGCTAGTGCGGACTCCATTGACGGAGGCACTTCGGCCATTGCGATGGTGCGTACTGATAGCTCGGTGCTTGTCGAGTACGAACTCCGCGAAGGCTACGCTTACCCGTATGTGGGTATCAAGATTTATCTCGGTGATGGCAAGACGGCTGGCCGTGACCTCTCTAAGTTCGACAGTATCTTTGTGTGGCTCAAGCCGCGCAACGAAGGTTCCGTCCGCTTGTATATGCGCGGTTACGACAGCGTACTTTACCGCAAGAACGACGAAACTTCCCTCAAGTTTAACGAAATCGAATTTACTCCGATCAAGGAACCGTATCCGGCCGTGTTTGTTCCGCAGGAATTCCGCGTGGCTGGCTGGTGGGTGTCCCAGAACGAAATCAACGTCCACAAGGCCCGTGTCGATCTCTCGAACATTCCGCTTATCGAAATCCAGACCGGAACGAACGCTCCGCTGGGCTATGGCGGCATGGAAATCAAGGGGCTGCGCTTCAAGGGCAAAAAGATTTCGCAGGTGGACCTCGTGACTACGCTGGTCGCGCTCTGGTTCGTCACCTTCCTTATCATCCTGATTATCAGATTCTTTGACTACAGCCGTGAACGCGCTGCCAACAAGAAGAAGCAGGAGGAACTCAAGAAGAACCTCCGCGCCCTCGAAATCGAGAAGAGCGAATACGAACGCTCCAGCAAGGAAGACCCGCTTACCGGCTGCCTCAACCGTGCCGGCTTCAGTGGGGTGCTGCTCCGCGAACAGGAGAAGCTCAGCCGCACCGGCAATCCTGTGTCGTTCATGATTTTCGACATTGACCACTTCAAGGACGTCAACGATACTTACGGCCATCTCGTCGGTGACGAAGTCCTCGTGAATCTCGCAAAGCTCGTGCAGAGCATGATCCGCAATACCGATTCCCTCGTGCGCTGGGGCGGTGAAGAATTCGTTATCCTGAGTGACGAGACGAGCATCCAGAATGCGGCCTTCCTTGCCGAAAAGCTCCGCAAGGCGATTGAATCGACGGCCCTCATTAGCCAGCAGCAGGTGACCTGCTCCTTCGGCGTGACCGAGATGGTTCCGGGTGAAGATCCGAAGTCGCTCATTGCCCGTGCCGACAAGGCGCTGTACACCTCGAAGGAAGGCGGACGTAACCGCGTGACCGTGGCGACGTTCAGGCGCAATCACTAAGGGTTCCTGAGATGAAACGCATTTCGCTTGCTTTCGCTCTTGGTGTTGCATCGCTCCTGGTAGTCTCTTGCTCGAAGCACCCCGAAGTGGATGACTTCAAGCAGATCCAGCTGCATTGGAATGCGTTTGACGAAGCTGCCGAAAACGCCGAACGTAAGGACAGCTGTGTGATAGAGATCACATCGAGGGTTATGCGAGACCCGGTGGTGACCAAGTCCCAGCTTGTCGAAATCTCTTACGAGGTCAGCTATCGAGTTGACGAAAAGGGCGCAATTTCCTTTGATGGCCGCTGTAGCGACGATCGGTTTGCCGATTTGACGGAGTGTTCGTGGCAGGCGACCTGTGGTGTCGGTTCGGCTTCTGTTGTAAAATTCCACAACGAACGATAGCTCTGTGCCCTAACCTATTGAGCCATATAAAGATATCTTTATGGTGGTTCAAACCGCCCGTACTGTCTTGTTTGGATGAGGATAGGGAAGTTGTCTTGTTGACAGTGTCCGGTGCCGTTTGATGTGAGGATTTTCTGTGAAGCCGATTTTTGAATACACTGATTATCGCGAATGGATTAGAGACGCTTTTGAAGATTTCAAGAAGCGAAAGACTGTCATATCCTGGCGATACATGGCGATGAAGCTCGGTGCGGATCCGGGAAACCTCCTGCGCATTTCCCAGGGCAAGATTCACCTGGCTGTGAACTTCATCAAGCCCATGGCGGAATTCTTCGAGCTTGATGAAAAGGAAGCGGCATACTGGACGGAACTTGTTTACTTTGGTCGTGCCAAGAGCGACCAGGAAGCGCTCAACCATTACGAAAAGATGCAGGCCCTCAAGGGAATTCCCCTGAAGCGCCTTGCCAAAAAAGAACTCGAATTTTACCGTCATTGGTACTACAACGCTATCCGTTCTGTTATCGGTATTTGTAATTTTAAAGATGATTATGAGGGTCTTGCAGAATGCTGCACGCCGGCCATCACGGTGGAACAGGCTAAGGATGCCGTTAAGCTTTTGCACGACCTGAACATGATCTCTGAGAACAAGGATGGGTACTGGAAGGTGAACGACACGTTTGTGAGCACCGGTGGCAACTGGAGATCCGAAGCTGTTCGGACGTTCCAGAAAGAGACGATTCGCCTTGCGGGTGAATCGCTTGAGCGCCATGCGCCTCCTCTGCGCGACATCAGTACCGTGACGATGACGTTCAATATGAACGATATCCAGCTCATCCGCGAAAAAATTAAGGAGTTCCGTTCGGACTTGCTCCGCTTGTCGCAGGACGGGACGGGAGACGATACGGTGTTCCAGCTGAATGTTCAGCTGTTCCCGCTTGCGTTTACCAAGAAGTTGCAGGAGAAGGGAAAATGAAACGGCTAGCCTGTTTACTTTCAGCTTTCTTGCTTTGGAACTGCTCGGATAAGGTTGCCGGAGGTCCCGGTAGCGAGACGACGAACGGCATTGCCTACTTGGGCAATGGCTCTGTGGCGTCGTATGCAAGAATTGCCGTACGTAGTGTCGATTACACGTCGTCCGTTGACAGCGCTACAAACGAGCTTGTGAATTCTGGCTTCTATGCGGATTCTCTTGGGCGCTTCTCGTTCGAGGCTCCGGATGGCGAATACCGCCTGACGATTGTGCATGGCGGATCTGCTTACACCGGTCTTTATACGACGAAGGGCGATACGAGCATCGGCTCCATCAATCTTGAACCGACGGCCTCTCTCCGTGGCTTTGCCGATGTTCCCAAAAAGTGTAACTTCGTATGGGTGGGAGTGCGTGGCATGGATGTGCTTGTGCGCTCGGATTCTGTCGGCCGCTTCATGCTCTCGCAGTTGCCGTCGAACGATTCTTTGGATGTGTACTTCTTGCGCGGTGACGACAACACGGTCTATGATAACTTGTCCGTGAAGCTGGAACCGAACAAGACCGAAATGATTGACCTCCAGCCGGAAAAACCGGATCCGAACGAAGGAAAGGTCACGTTTGTCGCTGTTGCTGACGGCAAGGCTGTTCCGTATGCGTCCCTCGCGATCCGCAAGGCCGATGCCCGCGTGGAATCCCTGCGTGTGAGCAACGTCGTTGTCGATGCCGATGTTTACGCTGACCAGGACGGTCTGTTTGCGATTGATTCCCTCAAGTCTGGCGATTACCGCCTGACGGTGATGCAGTCGGGACTTTCGTATTCCAAGGTGCTTTCTGCAAAGCAGATTGCGGCGCTTGATACGGTTGAACTCCAGGAAACGTCGAACTACATGAGCCGTGTGACCCTCCATGCGGGCGATAGCTTTGCCTGGGTGGGCGTCTATGGCCTGGACGTGGTGACGAAGACGAACGAAGAAGGCGTGTTCTCGCTTCCGTTGCTCCCGTCGAACGACTCCCTTGAAATCTACGTCATTGACGAAAAAGATAGTTTGTATGTGACCAAGAAGATTGTGCTCTCGGAAGGCGATGTCGATTTCGATTATCCGTCCGTTATGATTCAGGACTTTGAAACGGATACCGCAAGCTGGTACTTTAGCGTGGATTCCATTGGTTCCAAGGTCTTGTCGCAGTCCTTCGAAACGGATAAAGACCGCAAGTCCAGGGTGTTCCATGGCAAGTACAGCCTGGTTGGGACGAACAATACCTATGCCTGGGTGGTGACGGGTATGATGCTTCGTGACGAAGCCTGGAACCTTTCTTCATTGGATTCCATATCGTTCTATGCAAAGGGTTCGGGCCAGATCCGTGTTTCTCTTGAAAACTGGACTCGTGAATCCGAAGTGGCGGGGCTTTCGCTCAAGGCCGCCTCGGGATGGAAGGATCTGAATTCGCAGAAATGGACGCGTTACGTCGTGAAATACGATGACCTGTGCTATACGGCCCAGGATATGGAAAATTGCTATATCGCCTGGAATACGCTGAAGGACGATGTCCGCCAGCTGCATTTCTTCGTCCGTAACGGAACGGAATTCTATCTGGACGATATAGAGCTTTACGGCGCACTTTTCTAAGATTTAAGCATTAAATACTAAAAGAAAACAGTTTTTTACTAATAAATTAAATAAATAGCAACCCGCTCGAACATAAGCGGGTTTGTTTTTTTTGATGTTCAAGGGCGCTATTTAGAGAAAAAAGCGTCGGCCACAACCTTAAAAGGCGAGTGCCGTGACCATACTTGTATGGTCATAGTTGAGCCGTAAGGTTGGCGCTTGCGCCAGGAGGGGGCAGGGAGGGGCCCGTGCGGCCTTCGCCACTCCGAGCTGGGGCCTCGCCTGCGTGCTAAACTTCTTAAATTAAAGATTTAAAACTCTAGTTTTGCTAGTAAAGCCCTTTTAAGATAGGTCTGAATTAAGTATCTTTGTATATATGCAGTCTATTGAATCAGAAGCAAAAATTGCTCAGGAATATCTTGCCCGCATCGCTAAGGATGCCGAGGCAAAGTTTGATGAACATCTCCCCCCTGTAAAGGACCGTCCGTGCCGTTTGCACGAGGCTATGCGCTACTCCATGTTCGCAGGCGGCAAGCGCTTGCGTCCGGGCCTTGCCAAGGCCGCGTTCGACATGTTTGGCGGCAAGGGTGACAAGATCTGGCTTGCGACGAGCGCTCTCGAAATGCTCCACACGTTCAGTCTTATCCATGACGACCTTCCGTGCGTCGATAACGACGACTACCGCCGTGGCAAGCTCACGAGCCACAAGAAGTTTGGCGAATCCACTGCCGTGATGGCTGGCGACGCTCTCTGCATCCACGCTTTTGAGATGATGGGCAAGACCGGTAACGCCAAGGCTATCGAAGTCCTCGCACACCTGCTCGGCACGTACGGCATGATCGGTGGCGAAATGACCGATATCGAATGCGAAGGCAAGACGGTCGATCTCGAAATTGTCGATTACATTCATTACCACAAGACCGCAGCCCTCATCGAAGCTTCGCTTTTGGTGGGTGCAATGCTTGCCGATGCAAGTGAAAAGGATATGGAAATCGTTCGCAACTACGGCCGCTCCATCGGGCTTGCCTTCCAGATTGTGGACGATATTTTGGACATTGTCTCTACGACCGAAGAACTGGGCAAGGATGCCGGTTCTGATATCGAAAAGGGCAAGGCCACTTACCCGTCTATCGTGGGACTTGAGAAGTCTAGAGAACGCGCTAGGGAACTCTATGAGGAATCCATCAAGGCATTGGACGGCCTCAAGTGTGATACCTCTATCCTCCGTTCTATTGCGGCATACATCATTACCCGAGTAAAATAAATGGAACTGAAAGACGTAAAGTCGCCTCAGGACTTGAAGCACTGCTCCATCGACGAGCTTTACCACCTGGCAACGCAGGTCCGCGAGACCATTATCGGCCAGGTGTCCAAGCACGGTGGTCACTTGGCGTCGAGCCTTGGCGTTGTTGAACTGACTCTTGCGCTGCACTACGTGTTCAACGCACCCGATGACAAGATCATCTGGGACGTGGGGCACCAGGCGTACGTGCACAAGTTATTGACCGGCCGTTACGACCGCTTTGATACCTTGCGCCAGCAGGGCGGAATTTCCGGATTCCTGAAGAGGAAGGAAAGCGTTTACGACTGCTTTGGAGCGGGACACGCCACGACGTCCATTTCTGCGGCTCTTGGCTTTGCTGTCGCTCGCGACCGTTTCAACCGCAACAACAACGTGGTCGCCGTCATTGGAGATGGCTCCATGACGGGCGGTATGGCTTACGAGGCTATCAATAATGTTGGCGCCTCCAAGCAGAACATGACCATCATCTTGAACGATAACAAGATGAGTATCGCTCCGAACATTGGCGGTTTTAGCAAGTACCTGAACCGCGTGATTTCGGATCCGGTTTACAACAAGATGCGTACTGACCTGGATCGCCTGATGAATCGTTTGCCGGGCATTCTGGGTTCTCGCTTCCGTGACCTCTTCTTGCAGGTCGAGAATGCGGCGAAGAACGCCGTGAAGCCTGGTCGCTTCTTTGAAGACTTGGGCATCCGCTACTTTGGTCCGATTGATGGTCATGACATTAACGAACTCGTGATGATCCTCGAACGCGTCAAGCACCAGCAGGGCCCGTGCCTTGTCCACGTGCTTACTGAAAAGGGGCGCGGCTTTTCGGCTGCCGAAAAGAACCCGACGAAGTATCACGGTTGCAGCGCGTTTGATCCCGAAAGCGGACTCCCGCTTGCTCCGGGCAATCCGAATCCGTCTCTGACGAGCGTGTTCGGCAATACGCTCTTGGAACTTGCCAAAAAGGACAAGCGCATCATGGGTATCACGGCTGCCATGCCTACGGGCTGCGGCTTGGATATCGTGATGAAGGAACTCCCGGAACGCGTGATTGACGTGGGCATTGCCGAAGAGCATGCCGTGACGTTTGCCGCGGGTCTTGCCTGCGAAGGCATTGTCCCGGTTGTCGCAATTTACTCGTCGTTCATGCAGCGCGCATACGACCAGATTATCCACGACATTGCTTTGCAGAACTTGCATGTGGTGCTTGTGCTTGACCGTGCTGGCCTTGTTGGCGCCGACGGTCCGACGCACCATGGTGCTTTCGATTTGTCGTTCTTGAGAACGGTTCCTGGAATGACTGTCATGGCTCCTTCCAACGAAAACGAATTGCGCGACATGTTGACTGCCGCAATCGATATGGAAGGTGTTGTGGCTATCCGCTATCCGAGAGGCACTGCGCTTGAAGCTGAGCTCAAGCCTTCGGAAGGTCCGTTCGATCATAAAAGCCCCAGGATTCTTGAGAAGGGCTCCGGCATACTCCTTCTGGGCGCCGGCTTCATGACAAATGAACTCAAGAAAACAGCCTCCGTGCTTCGTGAAAACGGATACAACCCGACGCTTGTGGATGCCCGTTTTATTAAGCCGCTTGACCAGGAATGCTACCGTTCGTTGTTCGACAGCCACAATGTCATTGTGACCTTGGAAGACAACACGCTTGTGGGTGGCTATGGTTCAGCCATTGCGGAATTGTTGTCCGATCTCGGCTATACGGACAAGAAGCTGTTCCGGTTTGGTCTTCCGGACAGGTTCGTTGAACAGGGAGAAATCAAGGCTCTCTACAAGATCTTAGAAATTGACGGGGAATCCGTCGCCAAACAGTTGATGGAAAAAATATGAGTGAAGAAGAAAACAAACCGAAGCGCACTGTAAGAATGACGCTTGACCGTAAATTTGGAGTTAGCGAAGCTCCTGAACGCCGCCCTCGCCGTAACGACGACGATCGTGGTTCCTTTGGCGACAAGCCCTTTGGCCGTGGCGAACGCCGTTTCGACCGTGATCGCGGTGACCGCCGCTTTGACCGTGGCGAACGTCGTTTTGATCGCGACCGCGATGAAAACCGCGAAGACCGTCCGTTCAACCGTGACGAACGCCGTGGCGGTGGCCGCTTTGACCGCGACCGTCGTCCGCGCCGCTTTGGTGACAAGCCGTTTGGCCGTGACCGTGGCCCGCGCCGTGACGGTGCCGTAAACGCACCTGTCTATCGCCAGCGTCCGGAACAGAAGGATCCGGTTGACGAAAATCTTGACGAAGCCGCACTCGAAGCACGCGCCGCCCAGATCGAAACGGTGGACGAAGCTGCTTCCAATCCGCCTTGGTTCAAGAAGCTTATCGCCTGCACGACCGAAAAGGGTCGCGAACGCGAAGGCCGTTTCCTTGGCGAAGGTGTTCACGTTGTCGAAGAACTCGTGAAGCACCACCGCGAAATCGTCATCTCCGTTTACATGGTCGAAGGGTTCGAAAATGCGGAACTCCTCGAAGCCATCAACGAAGCTGAAATCATGTTGCACGTGCTGACCGAAGAACAGATGAAGCGTCTTTCTTCTACGATCACGACTCAGGGCATCATTGCCTACTGCAACATTGCAAGCAAGAAGCCTGTTTACGAAACGAGCCGCAGCGTGCTTACGCTCGTGGATGCCGTACAAGATCCGGGTAACCTCGGTACGCTCTTCCGCACGAGTCTCGGTTTCAATTCCTCGGGCATGATTCTCGGTCGTGGTACCGTGAGCCCGTTCAACCCGAAGGTTGTCCGTGGTTCCTCGGGCACGTTCCTCCGCGTTCCGTTTGAATTCGACGTGGATCTCGTGGACCAGATCAACTTCTTGCGCAGCAAGGGCTACACCATCATCGCCACGGATTTGCACGCTAAGCAGTCCCTCCGCGAAATCGCTCCGCACAAGCTCCGCAAGATGGCATTCCTCGTGGGTAATGAAGGTGCCGGCACGAACCCGTACTTCATTGAACTCGCCGACGAAACGGTGAAGATCCCGATGAGTAGCGAACTTGAATCTCTGAATGTGGCTGTTGCACACGGCATTCTCTCTTACGAAGCCGCCCAGATTCAGGAGGAATTGAAGTAATGACGTGCTTTTACGATCGCCTTGAACAGCGTATTGCAAAGTGCGGCAACCCGGTGTGCATGGGCATGGATCCTGTGCTCAAGCTCATCCCGCTCGAAGGCACTCCCGAAGACCGCATCAAGCGCTTCTATTCCGACATCTTGGAATGCTGCCTCAAGCGTAACGTGCAGCCCGCCGTCGTAAAGCCGAACAGCGCTTATTACGAATGCGTGAGCGTGCAGGCGATGCTCGTTCTGCAGCAGCTCATTGCCGATTACAGAAGCGCCGGCATTCCGGTGATTTTGGATGCAAAGCGCGGTGACATTGGCAAGTCCAGTGCCGCCTATGCAAACGCCGCCTATGACGTTTACCGTGCAGACGTCGTGACCGTCTCTCCGTGGATGGGTGCCGATTCCGTCGGTCCGTTTATCCGCGAAAATAGCGAGAACGGTGCCTACGTACTCCTCCGCACGAGCAACAAGGGTGCCCACGACTTCCAGGATCTGAAGGTCCGCGACGCCGCTGAAGCATTCTACTCCGTTGCTGACAAGATTGTGGAATGGGACGCTGGCAAGGGCTACCTCGGTGCTGTTGTCGGTGCTACCAATCCGGGCGAACTCGAAAACATCACCCGCTACATGTCTCAGGAAAAGAAGTACGAAATTCCGTTCCTCATTCCGGGCGTGTCCATTCCGGGTGTTCCGGGTGGTCAGGGCGGTGATGCCAAGACGGTTCTCCAGGCTATCGCAAACGGTGGCGGCAAGCGCAAGTTCCATGTGCTCAACTCGAGCAGTGGACTCAACTTTGCATGGCAGCGTAACGATACGCCGGCCAACTATGCAAATGACTGCGTCGACGCCCTCGAAAAACTCGCCGAGGCCTGCGCTTTCTAGACGAAAGATCGCTTCGCTGATAGACGACAAATGCAAAAGGCGAATGTTGCGGGGCTGCTTGCAGACCTATAAATGAGCCTTGCATTTGGGACTTGTCCAGAGACGAAAGATATTTTATTGCACGTAGTGCTTCTGTTATTCTCTCGTCTCTCGTCTGTAGCCGCAACGCGGCGTTCTTTCGTCTAACGAAGCCTTCCTACTTCTAACTTCCGACTTCCTACTATCTAATGCGTTTCCTTGCTGCCATAATCTTTTCGATTGCCATCATTGCAGTGGCGTTCCATTATGCGAAACCGCTGCCGGGCACGAACTTTGACGAATCCTTCTTGCCGAAGGCTTCGTCTGTTCGCTATGTGGCTGCAGGGCACGACGCTTCGGTCGCTGGGCTCTTTTGGATCAAGGGCCTCACCGAACTTGGCGAAAGCTACCTCACGGGTAAGGAATATGCGTATCTGGGCCATGTCGCCGAACTTTCGACGAGCCTGGATTCGCTGTTCTACACTCCCTATTATTTTGTCGGTGGCGTAACTCCGATCGACGCTCCCGACACTTCTGATTTTTCCGTGTTGCGCCGTGCGACTCGCGTTTATCCCGAGTACTGGCGCCTTTCTCTTTACTACGCACTGCGCCTTGCTCGCGGACCGTACCCCAACAGGACCGAAGCCGCCAACGTGATGCGCAAGTATTTCGATAGTCCGGATTCTACGATCCCGGATCATATCCGCACGATTTACCGCAGCTTTGAACTCGACTCCATGCAGACCGAGACCGCGCTTGAAACGATCCTGAACGACGTGATGCAGCCGCGTTTCAAGAAGTTCCGTGCAAGCTTTTATACAAAGATTCTCAAGCTCCTCGGTTACAAGGGCCTGATTGCCGATTACGACAAGGATGAAAACTACCAGAAGGTCAAGACTCTTGTCGATGGTATGACCGAAGGACGAATCCATCCTGCAATCGTTTACCGCGAACTCCTCGCTATGAAGAAAGTCGAGGAACCTGTTGTGGACTCAACTAAAATAAATGCCGCGGACAGTACTGCCGCAGATACAGTCAAATCTCGTAATTAAAAATAATGGATTCCCTCCCTTGATGGTCGAGGATGACAATTGTTTGGATTACCAGCTTTTGTATGACGTGATTTACTTCGCGCAGCGTTCTGCGTTGTTCGGCAGTCCCATCAGCTCGAACGCTGTTTTGCAGCGGTTGAACAGTTCCCTGGATTTGGCGGGATCTGTTTTGCTGAGGACCTTTGCGCGGTGGTAAAGGATGTTTGCCGTTGTGTAGGGCGTGTTGGCTTCGACCGACTTTGCTTCGGCCTTGCTGTAGATCTTGTCGGCGTCGCCCTGGTTCCATAATTCTGCCAGGCGGGCCTCTGTCCAGTAGTAAATTCCTGTGTCGTCGTCGATGCGCTTGTCGACCATCTTGAGGGCCTTCTTGGCCTGCTTTTCGTTGCGGACGCCGGCGTATGCAATCGCGCATTCCGAATAAAGCGTTCCTTGCAGCTGGTCGTCGAGCTTGTCGAGATCGTCTTCGTTGACGCTTTCGCAGAGCGATACGGCTTCGCTATATTTTTCTTTGGCGTTCTTCAGGCCCACTTTTGCCTTGACGAGCATAATGCGCGTTGAAACGTCCAGCCAGTCGCTTTTGACATAGTTCAATAGCGAATCGGCCATCTCGAAGTCAAGGCTCATGGTGCGGATCTGGCCCATGGCGATGAAGATGCGGCTTTCGGCATTCCTGTCGGCTTCCTTGCGGCTTGCGACGAGGGCGCGTTCCAGTTGCGAGTATCCTTTGGAAAACTTTCCTGCCTTAAAGGACTTTTGGGCGCGGGCGGCGAGCAGCCCCGATTCCGAGGCAAAAGACGTGGCGACCCCGCTCAGGGCAAAGCAAAGGGCTAGCTTGATTGCATTTCGCATTACCATAGCGTCTCCACGACAAAGGGTACAGAATCGTGCTTGGGTATGTTGCTGCGGAAGAGCCACATTTTAGACATGCCTGACATCAAGTCGTCGGCGCTTTGCAGCGTCGATTCCGTCGTGTTCATGAAGTCTTGCAGCCCGACTGTGACCGTACCAAAGTCGTTGACGAGGTTGTCTACACGGCCAACGGTCGAATCCATGGAGTTGAGGAGCGACGTGACCTGACCCGGGAGAGGCTTGAAGTCTTCGAGCAGGTTGCCTACGTTGTCCGTGACTTCGTTGGCGCGGCTTATCAGTGTCGGAACGCTTGTCTTCATTGTATCAAGCAAAACCGAGGTCTTTTTTAGCACGTTCTTGCCGACGTACGTGATTTCGTCGAGACGGTACAACTGTCGGTTCAAGTTGTCATAAAGTGTGCGGGAGCCGAACAGTGCGCCCATGGTCGTTCCTGTGTCGAGGGCCATGGCGATAAGCGTGTCGGCGGCGTCGATGAGGTTGTTTACACGGCCCAAAATCTGGTCTGCTTTTTCGAGGACTGTTTCGATGTCTTGAGCCTTGCCGGCTCTAAGGGTGTCGCCGTTTTGCAGAACCTTGCTTCCTTTGCCCTTTGAAATGTCGATGTTGATGACTCGCGCCGAAATCATGTTCTGGTCGCGGATGGCATAGACGATGGCACTGTCGGTGATCAGGTCCTGGTACTTCTGCTCGATGGAAAATTCCATGCGGACGCCGGAACCGTTGGGGTGGATTTTTGTTTCGGTTATCTGTCCGACGTCTACACCGCTGATCTGTACTCGGGTTCCCTTCTTAAGGCCTAGCGCCTTTTCGAATGTACTGTAGAGCTTGTACTCGTTGGCCTGGATGATTCGGTCGTTGAGATGGTGGTAGAGTGCCAGTGCAAAAATCATGATGGCAACAGAACTCAATATGCCGACCAGGAGGCCGGACATTTCCATCCAGTTAATCTGTTTTATCTTTTGAAATGCCATTGTTTTCGAGAAATATAAATAGATTATATTGTCAAATTGAAAATAATTGATTTTTTTCGAGGAAATATGGATTTTTTTGAATTTTTGAATACCGCAGTGACCCCGTACCACACGGTGGATTGCCTGAAGTCATATTTTAAAGAAAATTCCTTTGTCGATTTGGGTTCTGGAGAGACGCTTGCTCCGCAGAAGGCCTATTTCGTGTGCCGCGGGGCTTCGATTATCGCCTTCCGCACTCCGAAGAATTTTAGCGCTCAGTCGCGGTTCAGGATTGCGCTTGCCCATACGGATTTCCCGACGCTCAAGATTTCCCCGAATCCGGATGGTATGAATGCGGGCGTGTGTACGCTCCACACGGAAGTGTACGGTTCGCCGTTATATACGAGCTGGCTTGATCGTGACCTGGGTTATGCGGGTGCGCTGGCCTATGTGGATGCAACTGATTCAAAGACTCTCAAGACGAAGCTGTTTCGTGGTAAAAAGCTTTTCAGGATTCCGCAGTTGGCGGTTCACTTGAACCGTAACGTGAACCAGGATGGGCTTAAGCTCAATCCGCAAATAGATTTTAACGCCCTCTGGAGTGGCGCTCCCGAAAATGACAAGAATTTGTTCATATCGGCGCTCGAAAAGGAACTCCCCGAAGGTGGCCGTTTGATTGATTTCGATGTGCAGCTTTTTGACGCCCAGCCTGCCAATCGTGGCGGGTTTAACGACGAATGGATTTATTCGGGCAGGCTCGACAACTTGAGTAGTTGCCACGCCATTGCCGAAGCGGTTGTTCGCGCCGAGTCTAGCGAAGACGATTGCCTTGTGGCTTGCTTCTTTAACAACGAAGAAGTCGGTTCCACGACGCGCGAAGGCGCCGCCGGCAACTTCCTGCAGAGCGTTTTGGATGAAGTATTTGCAAAAATGCCCCAAACCTCAAAGCGAGCTTGCGAGCGACCCCATACCTCATACCTAGCGGAGTCCATTGCATTGTCCATCGACATGGCGCACGCCGAACATCCGAACCACACCGAAAAGCACGAACCGAATCACGCCCCGCTGCTGGGCAAGGGCATTGTACTAAAGACAAATTCTCAAAAGCGCTATGCAAGCGACTTGATGAGTTCTGCAAACCTTCGCTTGCTTTGCGAACAGGCCGACATTCCGCTTCAGGTGTTCATCACGCGTAACGATATGCCCTGTGGTTCGACCGTAGGCCCGACGGTTTCAGCAAATCTCGGCATCCCGACGGTGGACATTGGCGAACCGATGCTCAGTATGCACAGCATCCGCGAAATGATGTCTGCAAAAGATCATGAGGATATGATCAAACTCGTGACAACGTTTTTCGCTTGATGTCGTGGCGCTCCGTTATTGTTAAAATATGATTTTGTTATCTTTACGTTGTGTTAAAGAGTACATGGAAGGATATGAAAAATTTTATCAATAAAATCAAGAACTATATGACATTGCCGGAACGTTGGGATTACAAAACCCGTCTGTTTTTAATCTGGGGCGCCCTCTGTCTTTTGGCAAACCTTTTCTGCACAGAAGCGAATGCCTTTGGTGGCGATCAGAACTATTGGGTAGACTGGGTTAAAAAACTGGCTAACGGTGGTTTTGAAAAGTTTGATGGGAACTACCCGCCGCTTTACGTTTTTTGGCTCTGGGTCGTGTCCAAGATTTACGTCTTGACGGATATTCCCGTGGATAGGACGTTCATGCTGAAGTTCGTTTGCCTGTGGCCGGTGTTCTTTGTGCATTTGGGCCTGGTCGATGCCGTCAGCCGTTTTGTGGCCAAGTCCCGTATGCAGCCGGTAATGGCTAATCTCGTGATGGCCTTTGTCGCTCTCAACCCGGCGCTTTTGCTTGATGGGCCTGTCTGGGGACAGGTCGATTTGTTCCCTTGCATTTTTGGCATTGCTGCCCTTTACTGCGTAAACTTCAAGCACAAGATGAAGTATGCCGCCATGTTCTTTGCACTTGCCGTATTGGCGAAGTTCCAGATGATCCTTTTGCTGCCCGTGTTTGGTGGAATCTTTATCCGTCAGTACAAGATTTCGTGGCGTGGGTTCCCGGCAATGATTGTTGCCATCCTGCTTGTGTTCCTGCCGTTCATCGTTTCGGGAAACCTGGGCAGAATGCTTTCGCACGCCTACGTCAATACCACAAGCCAGTATCCGTTTGCCACTTACAATGCGGCGAACCTCTGGATGCTCACCGTGGGCAACTTGAGCCGTGACGCTACGCCGTTCTTTGGCTTGTCGGCAGACGGTGCTGGATTCCTCCTTTCGCCTTCGTGGGTCGGAAAAATTCTCTTTGTCATCGTTTCTGTTTACATCTTGAAGTGTTCGCTTTTTGCAAAGAGCCTGCGCAGGACTTTTGAACTTGCAACGCTGAGTGCGTTCGCGTTCTTCTTGCTTTTGCCGGGAATGCACGAACGTTACCTTGCCTACGCCGTTCCGTTTGCTTGCGTCTGGATGGCTTTGGATTTGAAGAAGTCCTGGTTCTGGGCGGTCATCATTACAGCTCTCTGCGCCATAAACATCGAAGTGGTCAACGGCTTGTCGGGCGCCAATCTTTGGCCCTGGATTTCGTGCGCCGCAGTCCTTGCATTTGTGTTTGCGATCATCCATTCGCTTTTCCCGAAATTCTTCCCTTGCCTGGGTGGCGCCATCCAGAACGTCCGCATTCCGCGTGTGGCGCCGTATGTGCTTTTGTCTGTGATTCTTGCGGTGAATCTTGGCTGCGAAATCAGGGACTCCAGACCGATTGCGGTCCAGCTCCTCCCGAATCAAATGTACCTGACGAACTTGCCGATCGAAGCGTACACGCAGGAATATGGCAAGCCGCGAATCAACAGGAGCGTCGATGGTAAAAAGCTTGCCGTCAAGGGGCGCTCATTCGATAACGGTATTGGTTCTCACGCCGCATCTAAGATTCTCTTCAGGTTGCCTGCCGATGCTGAAACGCTGGAATTCATGGTCGGCGTCGATGACGAAGTTTCGGGTGGCGGTTCCGTCAAGTTCCGCATTACTTCTTCTGATGAAGTCCTCTGGTCTAGCGATGTCATCCGCGGAAACCAAGCTCCTGTTTGGGGCAAGGTCAACGTGTCCGGTCGCGAGTCCATCAATCTTGAAATGGATGCCAACGGTGACAATGCGTATGACCATGCGGATTGGCTGAACCTTATCCTTACGAAGAAGAAGTGACTATGACGTCGGTGGTTCAGCGTCTTAGAACTTTGGGGCAGAGTTGCGTTGCATACTACAAAAAGAATCCGGTGCAGGTCGCTTTGTTCTGGGCGATCTTTGCGCTTGGCCTTTTTGCGCGCGTCATCATGTTCGGTGAAGTTCCCGATGGCCTGAACCAGGACGAAGCTTTTGCGGGTTACAACGCTTACACCTTGTCGCAGTCCGCGAGGGATTCCTTTGGCTACCGCCTGCCGGTTTACCTGACGGCGTGGGGTTCCGGCATGAATGCGCTGGAATCGTATTTGATGGTTCCGTTTGTTGCGCTTTTTGGCGTCAAGGTTTGGGCGATTCGAATCCCGATGCTCCTGGTGGGGCTTTTGTCGATTGTCGCGACGCATAGGCTGGTTCGCCATTTTTCGGATGAACGCTATGCGCTTTTGGCGATGCTTCTTGTCGCGATTGCCCCGTGGCACATCATGCTTTCGCGCTGGGCTTTGGAATCGAACCTGGCGCCGGGATTTGTCTTGTTCGGTATGCTCTTCTTTGCTAAGGGGATGGATAAGCCGAAGTTCCTTTTGCTCTCGTCACTGTGCTTTGGACTTTCGCTATACGCCTATGCGACGGTGTGGTCGGTCGTGCCGTTCATTGTCCTGTTCTGCGTGGCGTATGCGGTGTGGTGCAAGTCCATGACTCCGAACCGTTACACGTTTATTGCGCTTGGAATCTTGGTGGCGCTGGCGTGTCCGCTGCTGCTGTTCCTCCTCGTGAACAAGGGCATGATTCCCGAAATCCGCTTGCCGTTCCTGAGCATTCCAAAGCTCGTCTACTTCCGCGATAGCGAAATCTCGTTCAGCCAGATTCCCCAGAATCTTATGAACTTATGGAACATCCTCAAAAACCAGAGCGATGGCTTGCCGTGGAATTCGATGAAGGAATTTGGCCTGTTCTATCCGGTGACGCTTGGATTTTTCTTTGTGGGGCTAATCGAGTTCGTCGTCAAGGCGGCTCGTGACGTGAAAGCCCGCAAGATCGGTCTGCACTTTTTTGTGCTGGTGTGGCTTATGGCGGGAATTGCCGTGGGGGCGCTGATCAACGTCAATGTCAACCGCGTGAATCTGCTCTTTTTGCCGCTCATTGTTATTGCCGCCCATGGTATGGTTCTTCTGTTCGACTACATCCATCCAAGGACGATTGCGATTCCGGTGGTGGCTTACTTGCTCTGTTTTGCCGGATTTGAAAAGGAATATTTCTCGACATACCGCAATGTCATTGGAAACTATTTTGGCGAAGGCATCGAAAGCGCTATGGCGTTCGTGAATCAGGAGTCAAAGGACCGTAAGGTCGTTGTCGATCCGAACATTAGCTATCCGAAGGTACTTTTCCTGGGCGGTGTCGATCTGGATTCTTACCTTTCGACGGTCAAGTACAAGAACTACCCGAGCGCATTCCTGTACGTCCATTCCTTTGACAAGTATTCCTTTACGGATGTGATGAAACAGGAACGTGCTAGTGCCGTTTACCTGATGGAAAATAAGGGCCCCTATTTTAGGGCCCTGCAAAATCGCGGTTTTGATATCAAGAATTTCGGAAATTTTATCGTTGGCTATTAGGCTTGGGGTCTAGTAAACGCTTGACGGTGTTGTCCGTGAAAAGCTTGAAAATGTAGGCGATGACGAATGTCGTGAAGAACACGGCTGTAGCATAGATGGCGTAGTATCCAACAACTGTCGCAAAAGAATTGCATCCGCTGAATTTTGTAAAAAGCACTTGTCGCCAGGAACCGGTTTGCAAAATCACTAGAAAGTGGAACAGGTAAATGGCGAATGTGCAGGAACCGAAGAAGTTCATAAGCTGGGAGCCGACGCTTCCTTTGCGGACGGCCGTGCCGATGGCGTACACGAGGATGAAGAGCCCAATGGCCGTGATGAAGCAGGGCGTGCATTGCAGCCATCTGAATCGGTTGTTGATTTCGTTATAGGCGTGGAACATGTAAATCTGCAAGCCGAACTTGATGGAAAATCCGATCAGGTAAATTGCGAAGCCGTACAGGGCGAGCTTGAACTTGCTGCCGTTCCACTTTTTTATAAAAAGCGAAAGCTCGTAACCTAGAATGAGGAGGATGGTGCAGTATCCCCAAAGGAATCTGTCAATGTCCAACATTAACCACCTGAAGAAATACTGGACGTCGGCGATGACGGAGGCTGTTAAGGAAATGAGGAGCAGCGTGCGGCGTAGCTTGTTCTTTTCGGGGGTGTCCTGGCAGACAAAGGCGAGCATCGGGAAGAAAAAGACGAACGACATGTAAGTGCAGATGTACCAGAGATGATCGCCTGGGGCAAGCCTGAAAACAAAACGCACTAAGTAATTCCAGTCGGCATTGGCAAGGGATGTGGCGGTGCTGTTGTAATGACGGAAAAAGATGCTGATTAGTATATAGAGAATTGTCGGAATGTAGATGTTCGTGAGGAAGGACTTTATCTTATATGAGAATGTCGGAGCGATGTCTTCGTTAGATTTGACTCTGCCGAAAAACAAAAAACCGGTGACGAGCAAAAAGAGGGGAACGTCGTCGGCGATTGCGGTTGAAATGGCGAGTCGGCCGTAGTCCATATTGATCCCGTTCATGACGACGATTTGGCTATGTGCCATGATGACCAAAAAGCATGCAATAATCCTTATAAGCTCAATCTGATGCTCCTTAGCTTTTGTTGCCATGAATTCCCTCCTTCTTTTTTAGATAAAGTTAATTATTGTGCAAAGTTAGTTAAAAAATGGATTGGAATGCGGATGGAGAATAGTTGTTAGGGGGCTCTTTGTGGAGGGGGTTTGTCTTGTGCCTGGCTTTTTTGTATATTCTCGCTGTATGGAAATTTTTGCCTGGGTACGTGTAATTCCGGGCAGAAAGAAGGAACGCCGAAGGGTCTAGATGCAATTTTTAGTTTTTTTGATGTGCTTTTTGACGGCTGCGCTTTGGGCGCGCCCCATTAATGACGGAAACAAGCTGTTTGCCTCTGGTGATTATGAAGGGGCTTTGAAAAAGTATATGGAAGCCCGTGAGGCAGAACCCGCCAATCCGCTATTGTTCTACAACATTGGTACGTGCCAGTACAAGCTCGGTAATTACGAAGAGGCCAAGAAGGAACTTGAAAGTGCCGTGCGCATGCCCGACAAAAATCTTTCGTCCAAGGCGGCCTACAACTTGGCGAACACCCATTTCCGTATGGGCGAAAAAGCTCAAGAACCGAGTGCCCGCATTGCGGCCTGGCGTGAATCTGTCGCTTACCTGAAAAAGGCCATTGACATCGACAACGATTTTGAAAACGCCAAGAAGAACGTTGAAATTGTCCAGCGCAAGCTCAAGGAAGAACTCGACAAGCAGAAAGAGAACAAGGACCAGAATCAAGACCAGAACGACCAAAAGCAACCGCCGCTTTCCGAAAAGGCTAAGGAAGTTCTTGCCCGCGCTATGCAGCTCTGCAAGGATGGCAAGTATCCCGAAGCGAAGTCGATGCTCGAAAACTTGATTGCCGAAGATGAAACCGCCGGTCAGCTGAGCGGGCACGTTCAGCGCATTGATGACGTCATTGAAATCAAGGCGGGTCGCAAGCCCAAGGCTAAGATTGACGCCAGCAACACCGATAACGACCTGGAGGTGATCTAATGCTTATTACGTCTTGTCATTCCCGCCGCCGAGCGGGAATCTCCTCTCTCGTGTTGATTGCGGTTTCCTTCCTCGTATCAGCTGCTTTCGCGGCTCCGAAGTCGGCTTCGGCTTACTATGGCGATGCGGCGTTCCAGTACATTGAGAACCGTTTGCCCACGGCCGAAATTACCTGTAACGAAGGCCTGCAATACTATCCGAACGACCAAAAGTTGCAAATGCTCCTTGACCGCATTCACGAGGCTAAGGACGAACAGAAGAACGAAAACAAGAAGAACGATCCCAAGAACGACCAGAATAATCAAGATCAAAATAATCAGGATCAGAACCAGGATCAGGACAAGCAGAACCAAGATCAGAATAAAGATCAACAAAATCAGGATCAACAGAATCAGGACCAGAATGGTGGCCAGAGCTCTTCTAGCGCCCAGAATGACCAGAATCAGGATCAGCAGAACCAGGGTGATCAGGGCAAGTCTAGCGACAGCCAGCAGCAAAGTTCCGACAGCAATGGCGGTGCTGGTGAACAACCGCAACAGCCCGAAGCGGGTTCCAGCGATAGCGAAGGTTCCGATCAAGAACAGGAACAGCCGCTTGCTCCTGGAGAACTGACTCCCGAAGAAGCAGCCCAGCTCCTCAAGGATTTTGACGAACAGAATGGCGAACGCAAGCCCTGGAAACCTGTCCGTGGCCAAGCCCGCCCGGCTCGTGACTGGTAAGACTAGAACCACAAAGTAAAAATGTGTTGTTTGTAGTTAAATAAGTTTGGTCATAATGACTCCCCATAAATTTTCAGGTTTATGGGGATTTTTTGTGGTATAACGCATAAAAAAATTGTACATTTATCTTAAGAAATTTATTTAAGAGGTGAATATGAATAAAATCCTAGCAGTCCTCCCTGCCGCTGCTCTTGCTGTTACAGCATGTACAAGCACTAGCACCACCGGCCCCGAAGATGTCATTCCGAATTCCAGTTCCAGCGTCGAGGCTGTATCTGGCGAATCTTCTTCTAGCACCGTTACGACTCCGGTCAAGAATTATCCGACAAAGTACATTGTTACGGATATGGGCGAGTACGAATTTTCGGGTTCTGCATGGACCGTTACGAAGGGCTCCTGCACCTCCGAAGCAAACAAGGCTGTCTGGAAAAAAGTTTCCCAGACGGGTTCCTTGGTTCAAAATGCAGATGGGACTGTCAGTGTTGACCTCGGCGATGGCGAAGGCGCAGAAACCTTTGATTACAGAGTCGAATCCGCTTTCCCGATGGGCGATTACTTCCTCACCAGCTCTTTGCAAATGCCGCTTGTCGTTGGCTTCTCCTTGACGACGCCGAACAAGTATACCGAAATGATCTATCCGACCTCGGAATGCGTACTCAAGGACTTTGGCGAAATGGTCGAAACCTTCGGTGAAATCGCAGAAGTCGCCTCTGCAAGCGATGTCGTTGTGGGGTGCAACGATATCTCTTACGGTCCGATGAAGCTGACGTATCTCTCGAATGACGAAACGTCTATCGATTACAACCTTACCTACAAGGACTACTCGTGCAAGCTCCATCACGAATTCCTTTATGCTGATAGCGAAGAAGATTGCAAGTTGGCGTTTGAAACCTACCAGAAGGAATACGAAGAAGGCGAAACCAAGGATCTCTTTGATTTCGAAAATTACGATCAGGACATCAATGCAGCAGAAGGCAGCGAAGAAGCCTGCGAGGCCCTGTTCTTGCACTTTATGATTGATAACGCTGGTAATTTGAACCTTGCCAAGCAGGCTCCGGTGGATGTCGAAAAGCAGGTCAAGAAGCTTGTTCGTGCCATCTCTCCCAGAAATGCCAAGAAGAAGTAATCGAGAGATTGTTTTTTAGGAAATGCTCCGCTTTATGCGGGGCGTTTTCTTTTTTTTACTTTGTTTTTTTTATTATTTTCTTGTCTGTACCCGTTTTGTTAAAGGAGGACGAGTATGAAAATAAAGACTTTGATATGCGCTTTTGTATTGGTTTTTGCAACTTTTGCGCAGGCCACGCCTCAGGATTCTTCGTCTGTTGTTGAAAAGCCGCACAGCGTGTCGGTCAGTTATGGTATTTTGACCATCAGCGATCTCGCTAGTGCGATGAACTGGTTCTTTAGTTCATTTTACGGTGGAGACCCGGATCCTATTTGCATGTTCGGGAGTGTTAGTATCGATTATGGTTATAGACTTGGCAAAATGCTCGAAACGGGCCTGATGTTCAACTTTGCCATGCCGTATAAGGATGCCCGGCTTTACACGGTGATGCCGAGATTTAAGCTTAACTTTAGAGGGAAGAAGGGCTTCATCAATCCGTTCATGGAAATCGATGCGGGCGTCATGTTCAATAGCAGGGGCGCCATTCCTATGCTCCATTGGACTATTTTTGGGGTGGAACTTGGAGAAGACTACCCTGTGACTTTGGGAATTCTGGGTGAAGGGCAACGCGGTGCGGTTTACCTCGGAGTCGGGCGTAGATTCTAGCCGTTTTTATAGTATATTATAAGTGCTTAGGCATTTAAAAAAGTTAGGGGAAGTATATGGATTTTGATCAGCTGTTGTCGCACTATAAGTCGAAGGCGTGTGTAATTTCTGTCGAATTACATTCGGATGGTACCTATGGGAATATTCGTGTTGTCGCCGGCAACCGGGCTCATTGTGAAGATATGGCGTCGCGGCACCAGCAGTTTGTGCCGGACTGTCCGTACGAGGCCTGCTTCCCCAAAAATCCGAATTTTGAAGACCACTGCTTCCGCTGCGTGAGCCTTGGCAAGCCGCTTCATGCATACGTTGACCTTTATATGATGGGCCTCTGGCTGAATATGTTCCTCCTTCCGCTGGATTCGGATCGCGAGGGGGTCGGCTACTGCATTTATTGTTACGACGTGGAACCGAAGGCCGATTCTTCTGCAATGGCGGACCTCTCGGCAGAGACCGCTTCGGCCGTTTTGAACACTTGCATCAAGTTGCGCGGATCGGACGATATTCAGCAGACGTTCCAGGAAGTGGTCGAGGATATCCGTCAAATGTGCGGCTCGGACCAGTGCTGCATCTTGTTGACGGATTCTGAAAAGTATACGTGTTCCGTTTTTGCGGAATCTCTCCGTAAGGGCACCTATTTGCCCACGATGAAAAAGTACGTAGAGGGGTTCTATGCGATTACGGCTACGTGGCCGCAGACACTTGCCGGCAGTACCTGCGTGATTGTCAAGGACGAAAAGGATATGGAAAAGCTGCGTGAACAGAATTCTGTTTGGGCGGCGACGCTTGACTACGCACGCGTGAAGAGCATTGTGCTGTTCCCGTTGCGCCATGGCAGGGATTTGCTTGGCTATATGTGGGCTATCAATTTCGATGTCGAGAACGTGATAAAGATCAAGGAAACTCTCGAGGTCACGACGTTCTTTATTGCTTCGGAAATTGCAAGCTTTAAGTTCATGAACAAGCTGGAAGTTATGGGCAAGATGGACTCGCTGACGGGAGTCATGAACCGCAACGAGATGAACAACCACGTTGACCGCATTGCTGAAGAACAGGAACCGACGCCCAAGGCGGTCGTCTTTGCGGACTTGAACGGCTTGAAGCGTACGAATGACGAGAATGGCCACAGCGCAGGGGATATGATGCTCCGTTCTGCGGCGTCGATCATTCAAGGTGTGTTCCACGATGGACATGTTTACCGTGCCGGTGGTGATGAGTTCATGGTCATTGTTTCGGATATTGCCGAAGACGACCTCCAGCGCCGTATTGCACGAATCCGCTTGCTGGCGGGAATGTCGAAAGACGTTCGCCTGTCGATTGGCGTCTGCTATGGCGAACAAAATATTTGCCGGGCGATGCGAATCGCTGATGAACGTATGTATGCCGACAAGAAGGCGTACTATGCCGAACATCCGGAATTGAAGTATAGATAGAATTTGCTTTATGGAATGGAACGCTGCTGTGAAGGAGCGGGTTGATGCTCGCCTGAAAGAAAAGGAAAATGCTCTTGCCAGTTACGCTTGCAAGTCTTCAGATGCCACTCGTTTCCAAAAAATGCCGAATGATGATCTCCTGAGTTTTTCGCGCGATTCGGACAAGATTGTCAATTCATATTGCTATAGCCGCTATATCGACAAGACCCAGGTCTTTTATCTTGTTGAAAATGACCATATCACACATCGTGTGCTGCACGTGCAGCTTGTTTCTAAAATCGCAAGAACCATCGGACGCTTCTTGAACCTGAACGAGGACTTGATAGAAGCGATTTCCCTGGGGCATGATGTGGGGCATACGCCTTTCGGACACGATGGGGAACGGATTATTTCGGGTATTCTGCAAGAACGCGGCGAAGGAATTTTTGAACACAATCTCCAGAGCTTTAGACTATTTCACGACCTTGAAGTTTATGGAACCGGGCTGAACCTCACGGCTCAGGTTCTTGATGGAGTCATCTGTCACAACGGTGAAATCCTGAAAAATGAATACCGCTGCGACCGGAGCAAGACTCCGGACAGATTGCTGGAGGAATACAAAAAAAGTCTGGAAGGCACGTTCAAGTCAAAAGATATGGTCCCGATGACATTGGAAGGTTGCGTCATGAGAATCTCGGACGTGATTGCGTACGTTGGCCGCGATGTCAAGGATGCCGTCATTTTGAAACTGATCAAGCAGGACGATATTCCAAAAGAAATTACGGAAGTTCTTGGTGACGATAATGAAAAGATTGTCAATACGCTTATTGCAGACCTTGTCAACAACAGCATCGACAATGATTCACTGAGCTTTTCGCCGGATGTCTTTAACGCCCTTGACCAACTGAAAAAGTGGAATTACGAGAATATTTATACAAACCCCAAAAAGTCAACCCAGGACGAAAAAATCAAGAATATGTTCCGTGCCGTTTTTGAGGTATGCCTTGATGAACTTGAAAAAGGCGAGAAAAAGGCGACGGGAATCGTTCACTGGTACGAAAAGATGAGTGAAAAATACAAGGAGGCGAATTCGCTGCCGCGTATTGTTGCCGATTACGTTTCTGGAATGACAGATGACTACTTGATGAACGTCTACAGGGAAATTATGATCCCTAAATCTTTTGGAATCAGTTTTGCTGAGAAATGATTTGCTAAACAAAAATGCCCAGCCGGTTGGCTGGGTTTTTGATTGAAACTTGTTCAATGATTATTTCGCTTCGGCGGCTTTTTCTTCTTTGTCCTTGGGCAAAAGAAGGTTCAATGCGACGGCGAGGATGAACACGACGGCGACACTGTTTTCGGCGAAGATGGTCTGGATGGTTTGCGGGAAAATCTGGAACATCTTGGAGGCCGAGGTAAAGCCGAGGCCCACGCTGAGCGACATGCTGACGATGATCATGTTGCGCTGCGAGAATCCGCTCTTTGCGATCATGCTGAAGCCTGCGAAGAGGATGGAGCCGAACATCATGATGGTGCAGCCGCCGAGAACGGCCTGCGGGATAGTCGTGAGTAGCGTACCGATCGGCGGGAAGATGCCTCCGAGAATCATGATGCCTGCGCTTGTCGCAATGGCGAAGCGGTTCACGACGCCGGAGAGCGAAGCAAGTCCGACGTTCTGGCTGAAGGATGTGATCGGCGTGCAGCCGAAGATGCCGGAGATGGTGCTGACAAAGCCGTCGCAGCTGATGGCGCCGCCCATTTCGGCCTTGTGAATCTGGCGCTTGAGGGCGCCGCTGCAAAGTGCGCTGGAGTCGCCGACGGTTTCCGTAGCGGAGACCAGGTAGATTGCTACAACGGAGAGGATAGCGCCGAGGTGGAATTCCGGAGTGAACGGGAGAATTTTCGGAAGTGCGATGATGCTGCAATTCGAAAGTCCGGAGAAGTCGACCATGCCCATGCAGAGCGAGAGTATGTAACCGACGATGAGACCGACCAGAACGGAGAGCGAACGCAAGAATCCCTTTGCAAAAATCTGAGTGAGCAGGCAGGTGAGTAGCGTGATGCTTCCGACAATCCAGTTCTGGGCAGAGCCGAAGTCAGCGGCGCCTTGGCCGCCCGCGAATGAGTTCGCGCCAATCGGCAAAAGCGAGAATCCGATGGATGTCACGACAGTGGCCGCAACGATGTGCGGGATGAGCTTGAGCCAGTATTTGGCGCAGAGACCGAGCAGGCCTTCGATGATACCGCCCACAATGACGGCACCCATGAGCGCTCCCATGCCCTGCGTGGTGCCGATGGCAATGGAAACAGAGAGGAACGTAAAGCTGATACCCATCACGATGGGGAGGCGGGAGCCGATTTTCCAGACGGGGTAGAGCTGGATGAGCGTGCCGATGCTTGCGATGATCATGCAGTTCTGGATGAGCGAGGCGGTGAGGCCTTTTTCGATCCCGACGACGTTTGCAAGGATGATGATGGGGGTGATGTTGCTCACGAACATCGCAAGTACGTGCTGCAAGCCGAAGGGAATGGCCTGCAAAAGCGGTACGCGTCCGTCAAGCTGGTAAATGTTGTCCGAAGTCTTCATATTTCACCTTAAACTTTATTTCGTTTTTGTGAACCTTGAATGTTTTATCACGTCATTGCAAGCCCCGAATGGGGCGAAGCAATCCAGTTACTGTTCGCGGAACTTGATGAATCCTGTTTCCGGGTCCATGCTATCGACGATGGCGATGGATTCGAGACGGACGCCTGCGGCACGGAGTTTTGCACCACCGGGCTGCATGCCTTTTTCGATGGCGATGCCGACACCGACGAGTTCGGCACCAGCTTGTTTGACGAGATCGATTAGCGCCTTGCTGGCTTCTCCGTCGGCAAGGAAGTCGTCGACGATGAGGATCTTGTCGGTCGGCTTGAGGTATGGGCGCGAAACGAAAATGTCGTTGAACTTTTTGTGCGTGAAGGAGTATGCCTTTGCCACGTACTTGTCGTCGGTGCTGTTGACGGTCTGGCCCTTCTTGGCGAATACGACCGGAACATCGTTCAGGTAGGCGATGAATGCCGCGATGGCAATGCCGCTAGCTTCGATGGTGAGAACCTTGTTGAATTGCACGTCGGCAAAACGACGCTTGAATTCTTCGCCGATTTTGTGCATCAGGCGAATGTCGATTTGATGGTTCAGGAAACTGTCAACCTTAAGAACGTTGCCGGGCTTGACGACACCATCGGCAAGGATTTTCTGCTCAAGAAAGTTCATGTCTGAAATCTAGCAAATGGCAAAATTTTTGCAAAGACCGCACATTCATAAGGGGTTGCTCAAATTTCCTCATAAATGGTCAAATTCTCCATATATATGTAAAAGATAAGGATTTACAAAAAAGGATGGAGATGCCTTCCCGGAACCCCGGAACTTGTCCGGGGCAAGCTCAGGCCGGGATGACAAAGTGGCAAGTATGAAGGGGGGGGGCTGAAAACCTGCAATAGGTACTGCCTATCTCCTCCGAAGTTTTTAACATATTTTTTTGGTATGTTGAAAGTTTAGCCTTGACTAATTAGACTGGGCTTATTAAATTTAGTCGAGTCTAATAAAATTAGGCGACGTTAACGTTTAAAGGATCATCAAATATGGAAAACAATCACGTAAAGCTCAGCCAGAGCCTCGAAGACTATCTGGAAATGGTGCATATGCTTCGCTTGGCGAACGGGATTGCCCGTGTCAAGGATATTGCCGCCGCCCTTTCTGTGAAAATGCCTTCTGTGGCAAAAGCGATTCTAGAGCTTAAAAAGCTGGGCCTTGTGACTCAGGAACCCTATAGCGGTGTGGAACTTACCGAAGAAGGGCGTAAGGCGGCAGCCGATGTGCTGAACCGCCATATTCTTTTAAAGGGCTTTTTGATCCGTCTCGGCGTTTCCGAAGCTATTGCTGACAAGGACGCCTGCAGTATGGAACACATTCTTTCGGCTGAAACCCTTTCGACAATCGAAGACTTCATGAAAAGGGGGAATGAAGGCGTCGTTGCGAAAAAGGCGAATGCATTAAAGGCAAAAAAAGGAAAATAAAATGGGTTGTAATTGCGGTTGTGGAGGCAAAACCTCCACAAAAAAATGGGATCTTGAACCGAAGTTTTCCGACCTCAAAAAAGGCGATAAGGTGGAAATCGTTGGTTATAACGAGGGCGATGCACGCTACAAGTCCAAGTTGCTTTCTATGGGACTTGTACGTGGTGTGACGCTTGAAGTTTTGCAGGTGGCTCCTCTCGGTGATCCGATTGAAGTCAGTGTTTTGTCGTACCGTCTTTCGCTTCGCAAGCAAGAAGCGAACGTTCTTAAACTTAAGAGGGTCTAATGGCTCCGAAGCTTTTTACTATTGCTATTGCCGGTAACCCGAACTGCGGTAAAACGGCTCTATTTAATGCTCTTACGGGTGCTCGCCAGCATGTTGGTAACTGGCCGGGCGTGACTGTCGAAAAGAAGGAAGGCTATTTCGAACTCGGTGACCAGCACATTCGCGTGGTGGACTTGCCGGGTACTTACGCTCTCTTTGCCAATGCCGAAGACGAACGCGCCGCTGTGGACTACTTGCTCACTCGCGAAGCGGACCTCATCATCAATATCATTGATGCCTCGAACATCGAACGTAACTTGTTCTTGACTTCTCAGCTTGCCGATATGCAGATCCCGATGGTGATTGCTGCTAACATGATCGACATCGCTGAAAATCGCGGCTTGCACTTGGATTTGGATATCCTTGCCGAACGCTTTGGCGTGCCGGTGATTCCGCTTTCTGCCGTGAACGACAAGAGCATCACGAACTTCATCAGCCAAATGGCTCATGTTATTTCTGGCAAGAAGGTGACGCCCAAGGTCATCGACTATGGTGAAAGTGTCGAAAAGACCGTGAAGTTCTTGGAACCGCAGGTTGAACCGGTTGCAAAGCTTTTGGGAACGGATGCCCGTTGGGTTTCGCTCATGTACTTGGGCAACGAAAAGAGCTATGCAGACAAGTTTGCCGAAGCCAAGGTCAAGATTAACAAGGCCGAAGTGACCCAGATGCTGAATGAAGAAAGCGAATTTGCCATGGCAGATGTTCGCTACAGCTTGGCTCACGATGTTGCTAACAAGACAATCCTTTCGAACCGTTCCAAGAGAACCTGGTCGGATAAGCTTGACTCTGTGCTTTTGAATCGCTGGGCTTCGCTCCCGATTTTCCTCTTGGTCATGTACCTGGTCTTCTGGGTTGCAGTGACGATCGGTTCTGCTTTCATTGACTTCTTTGATGTGCTGTTTGGCGCCATCTTTGTGGATGGTCTCGGCTACTTGCTCACGGATGTGTTGCATGCTCCGGGCTTTGTATCTGCAATCCTCGCCGACGGTATCGGTGCCGGTATCCAGACGGTTTCTACATTCATCCCGGTCATCTTCTTCATGTTCCTCTGCCTTTCGTTCTTGGAAGACTCTGGCTACATGGCTCGTGCAGCCTTTGTCGCTGACCGCTTCATGCGATTCCTCGGACTCCCGGGTCGTGCATTCGTGCCGATGATGGTCGGTTTCGGTTGCGGCGTGCCGGGCATCATGGGCTCTCGCGTGCTCGAATCCAAGCGTGAACGCTTCCTCACGATTTTCCTTGTGCCGTTCATGAGCTGCGGCGCTCGCCTCCCGGTGTATGCGTTGTTTGCGGCCGCGTTCTTTGGCACTCAGGCCGGAACCGTGGTGTTTGCCCTCTACCTGGCGGGTGTCTTGTTCGCGATCGTGTACGGCTTGATTCTCCGTCGCTCCTTGTTCGTTGGCGAAGCCAGCAACTTTGTGATGGAACTTCCGCCGTACCACTTGCCGAAATTCAAGTCACTGATGATCCACTCCTGGCTCCGTCTGCGTGACTACATTATCCGCGCCGGTAAGGTGATTACGATTGCGGTTGCAATACTTGGCTTCCTCAACAGCTTTGGCTTTGTGGACAAGCTCTATACCGAAATCAATGGCGAAAAGACCGAAATCGTGAAGAGCGAAGATGGCTACGCTATGGTGCAGGACGAAAAGGAAGTCCCGCTCCCCGAAGGTGTCGTGATCGACGAATCCAAGGTCTCGACGGAAACTGAATTTACGGCTGGCAATGGCGATTCCGAAAACAGCTTGCTTTCTTCGATCGGTAAGGCAATTACTCCGATCTTTGAACCGTTCGGCGTCGAATCGAACAACTGGCCTGCTTCTGTGTCTTTGTTCACCGGCCTCCTTGCCAAGGAAGCCGTGATTGGAACGATGAACTCCTTGTACTCCATGGCGGGTCCTGGCGATGCTGCTGCTGAAGCCGAGACCCCGAAGGCTCCCGAAGCTGCAACTGCGGCTCCGGAGAAGCCTGTGGAAGCCGTGGTTGTCGATAGTTCTGTAGTGGATTCTGCAAAGGTTGCTGCTGCTGATTCTGCTGTCGCAGACAGCGCTGCTGCTGAACAGGCCGCAGAGGCTGCCGAAGCCCCGGCCGAAGCTCCTGCTGAAGAAAAGCCTCTTATCGCTGGCGTTGATGAATGCCCGGCCGAAGAAGAGGAAGAAGGCGGCGCCCCGGATATTCTCGGTGCATTCAAGGAAGCCCTCGGCACGATTCCTGAAAACTTGAGCGAAGTCTTTGGTTCACTCACGGACATTCTCGGGACTTCTGGCGAACTTGAAGCTCAGAATGCCGCAGAACTCAAGAAGGTC
>JBGVAT010000232.1:0-22374 GCA_045224895.1 Fibrobacter sp. | reverse complement strand
CGAACACGGAAGTTAAGCCTCAGATCGCCGATGGTACCTGGCCCTCGGGTCCGGGAGAGTAGGTCGCCGCTGGATTCACGCCCCCTTGACGGTAAACCGTCGAGGGGGCTTTTTTTTTATGCTGTCATGCCGGACTTGTTCCGGCATCGCCTTGCACGGTACACCATTGCGGACACGGCCCCCTCCCGCTGTCACCCCGGACTTGTTCCGGCATCGCCCTGCACGGTACACCATTGCGGGCACGGTACCATCCCGCTGTCATGCCGGACTTGTTCCGGCATCGCCTTACACGGTACCCTTTGCAGGCACGGTACCCCAAGCAGTTGTTTTGTATATTGCTTGAAGTGAACGTCTTATTCAAATACTTTATCATACTGTTTATATTTTGCTGTGGGAGCGCCTTTGGCATTTCTTACCCGGTTTCCTACGGAACCGCTTCAAGAGATACTGTCTACGTTGTAGGCCAAAAACATCAATCCATCGTTGTTGAACGAGGATGCCGTTCTAATACGTTCAAGCAAGATTCTCCCGTAGATGTAAATTCTCCCCGTGATTCCTTGCTTGCCAGGGTGTACGGCAATATTCCAAGCCCTGACAGTGCCGGGCTTTACAATGCCTGGGCGGACGATTGCGAAAAGTCGGTAAGTGGTAATATAACAGATGGGCTGACTTACATTCCGATTGATATTGCTTTTGCCGCACTTGGCGTTTACTTTACTTTCTTGCATGACTATGATTACGTGGGAACGGCTGTTTTAGGGCGAACTTTTGGTGTGATATCCTTGCTTTGCGTTCCAATGTTGGTGACAGCGGGGATAAGTCATTTTTCTCAATCTTCTAAACAGCGGGACCTTGGTAAATTCTACAGGAAGGAATCAGAACGGTTTAGCCTCCTTGTATCTCCGACAATCAATTATCAGGAACCCGGTGGCGGTGTAATGTTACAAGTGGGCTTCTAGTTTGTGTGTACATAACCGCTCGAAGCTTTGGATTTTTTATTAGCGTTTTATCTTTCAAAAGATGCCTTAAATGCATACGGATATAATGGGGATCGGACTCATTTTTCGCTAGCGCCTTAGCGAAAAAAAAGCTATTCTTTGTCGCATGAATCCAAGAATATCCTTTGTATTGCAGATGTCGCCTTCGACCTCTTATGAAAACCTTGAGGCGATTGCGCGCAACTTGCTTGAAGGATTGAATGTTCTTTTGAATTCGGATCAGGTCAAGTGTTCCATCTATTTGGATGGACCGATGATCGAGATGCTTTATAATGTCGCCAAGCCTTTGATGTTCGGCAAAATCCAGAACGCTATTCGCAACGGGGCTCTTGAGTTTTTGGGTGGCGGCTATTACGATCCGATGCTCCCGTTGTTTCCTGAAGATTTGCAGACGATGCAGCTTGAATTGCATCGAGACTTTTTGAAGAAGGTCTTGGGTGTTGAACCGCAGGGCTATTTTAATTCCTCGCTGGTGTGGGAACCGGGCATGACCGATGTCCTGGAGCGTTCCCGCTTTGACTATGCGCTGGTGACGGAGTCTGCGGTGCAGGATGCGCTTGGCCGCTCTACGCCTGTTTCTGGATGGTTCACGCTTGAAGACCGCGGTGCGCTGATCCGCATTGTTCCTGTGTCCGAGGTGCTTTCGAAAGCGATTGCCGAAGACGATCTTTCTTGGCGAAACATTGCGGAATCGTATTGCAGGGGTGGCAAGTCGGCAGTTGTGTCTTTTGACATTCCGGCGGAACCGACTGAGATTGTCGATTTCTTTGGACGCCTTGTTGACTTTGTGGAGACAAATGGCGTTCAGACTAGAACAGTTGGTTTTGCTGTTGATCAGCTCGAAACTAGCGGTTCCATCAGCTTCCTGGTTTCGGCGGGCCGCAAGCTTGGGCTACCTTCTACGGCGCGCACTTGTCGTGAACTTTTGATCCGTCGTCCTGAAATCAACTTGCACCACAAGGCGTTCTTGAATTTGTATAGGAGAGGGCGCAGTGTGCTTTCGGGCCGTAAGTGGTTCGAATTCTGCAAGTCGCTTTTGCCGGCGATGGCTCCGATGTATTTCAAGGATTTGTTCAACAGCGAAGGCATGCGTTCCATGAAGGTTCGCAAGCGTGCAAGCCATCTGTTGATCGAGGCTTCGCAGAATTTGGACAGTCTCACGGATTTTTCCGGCCTTCGCGTTGATGTGTGCGACTTTTTGTTGCTGGGCAAAAAAGTTATTTTCTGCGAAAACCCGGATTGCTCTTATTTGTTGGACTACCGTTTTGGCGGTGTGTTGCGTGCGCTGAATTACAAGGTCTCGAAGACGAATCTTGTGAACTCGTGGCGCGATGATGGCGAACCTTCCGTGGCCTTCTTGGATTGCCTGTTGCCAAACGTCGACATCACCCCGGTCAAGCTGGAACAGTTGCTTTATGACCGCAAGCACTTGTTGGCCGATCCGTACGATTACCGCATTCTCCGCACGCAGACGGGGACCGAAATCATGCTGGACGAAGAACAGGGCTTTGATAACGACGAACGCAAGGCTTTGTTCAGAATCAAGAAGACTTTTGCGTTCCAGGGCGATGCTGCCAAATTCACTGTTTCGTATGCGATTGATAATTTGGCATACGTAAATTCCAAGGGGTTCTTTGGAACAATTCTCGAACTTGGACTTTTGTCCAAGGGCGATGTCAACAAGGTTCTGATTGACGGGAAAAACGTCAAGTGGAATATGGAAGAGCCTTTGCTTTACCCTGATGGACAGTCTCTTGAAATTCATGACACGGCTGGCGGTTGCGTGTTCCGTATGGGATTTGACCGTCCGACATCGATTTTTGTGGGTTCCATTTTTGGTGCGACGTCTTCGGCAGCTCCGCAGGCGTTCCAGGGCATTCGCGTATTCCCGTTCTGGCAGGCCCCGTTCAGCATTTTGGACCGGAAGTCATTCAAGATTTCGGTATCGTTGAGCAAGAGGTAATTCGTGCGGGCTGATTTGATTGACATTCAGGTTGAAGACCGCGGCGAAGAAGTCGAAATCTCGCTTTATGGCATTCTTGGCGAATACCAGCTCCCTGCCGTTCGTGAAAAGCTGGAAATGCTTGTCCGCGGACCGGGTGTATTCTTTTTTGTGAATCTCCAGAACACGCGCTTTACGACTGAAGCTTATCGCGGTTTGTTCCTCGAAGTCTTGAATTTGGTAAAGCAGCAGAAGGCTTCGCTTATTCTGATTTTTGATAGCGAAGAGCTCAACGCCTATTTTGAACGCTACCGCAGCATCTTTGAAATTTATAAGAGCCGCGAAGCTTACCGAAGGTCGGGAATCTCAAAGCAGGTCAATCTGGTGGGAGTCCATTACGAAAAAAAATCCATCAGCCTCTCTCCTGGATTTGCTATTTCTGTGGCTTTGTTCCTGATCGGCTGGGCTATTACGTTGTTTGTCATCATCGTTGGGCAGGGTCGCGAAATTTCGGACAAGCAGGCACAAATTACAGCTCTCGAAAGTCAAAAGGCTCGCTACATCCGCGAAATAGACCGCCTGGAATCGGCCATTGGTCCGATGCGTAAACTTGGCGTGGTCCAGGATACGACTTTGCTGAGTTCGTTTGGTGCTATCCAGGATTGGGTCTCCTATCTAGAATACCTGGAGAAGAATAGACGTGAAAAGTAGCTTTCGTCTATCTTCGATGACGGTAAGCGTTCTTTTTGTCATTGGTTTTGCCGTCCTGTTCTCGTTTGCAAGCGAATGGTATTCCAATCGGGTCAAATTGGAAAATTTAGCTTATCAGGAACGCATTCTCCACAACGATTTGGAACACTTGGAAGTGGTGGGCAAGTGGACGCTCGATTACGTGAAAATCGAGAAGGCGCTCACGTACATGTTGGGCGACCGCATCTCTGATATCACGTTCCGCATTTTGACTGAACAGCTTTGGCAAATTTCCCAATCGTATTCGCTGGATCCGTTGATGATCCTTGCTGTTGTGGCGCAAGAAAGCCGCGGGAATCCCCTTGCCCGTGGAAGGTTCCAGTCGGGGCGTTTTTCTGGGGCCATCGGGCTTATGCAAATCAAGCTCGAAACGGCAAAAGCGATGGGGCGTAGGTTTGGCCTCATTGTCGAGGGCGAAGAGGACTTGTTGCGTCCGGAAGTGAACGTGGTTGTCGGTTCGGCGTACCTGATCCGCTTAATTGGAAAATACGGAAAATGGCGTGAAGCCCTGGTGGCGTACAACTTGGGGCATACGGCAGTGGACCAGCTTCTCGAAAAGAATGCTCCGCTCCCGACCGTTTACTACGAGGGCGTTGTGTCGAAATATAAGGATTTGGTAAGGCACTGTTCTTTATAGCATCTCTTTTTTTCTAAATTCTAGTTGTGATTAGGAATTTCGTTTTTATTTTTGCGTTGGCAAGTATTGTTTGGGCGGGAGAAGTTCGCTACGACTGTTTGCGCTTTGTGGAACAGGGGATGGCTAACGATCCGCAGATGGCCGAAACAAGATTCGGTACCGAAAGCAAAGCTAACAAGCTCCGTGCGCTTAAGGCCGAAGTCATTTTGCCGACGTTCAACGTGTCCTTGATGGTGGGACCCGCTCCCGGCTTGAAAGAGACTGTCGATGATTGGGGCGATACCGTTGATACGTACGACTTTTCCCGTATGGGACCTTTTTGGGGTGTCGAGGCCAAGTTTATCCAGCCGTTGAATCTTGGGCAGTACCAGACGGGAAAAAAGGCGTTAGAAGCTGACCTGCAGCAAAAGACTTTTGAAATCGAAAATGCTTCTCGCAAAAAAGAAGTCGAACTCCAGTCGTATTACTACAATTACCTGCTCGCTCTCGAAATGAAGCGCCTTGCTGCGAATGCGCAGAAACTCGTTGACAAGGCTTACGATCAGCTCGAAGAAGCTCTGGACGAAGACGAACCGACGGTTTCGCAGACGGACCTCTTGAATCTGAAGGCGAATATGCACACCGTCAAGGAAGGCGTCATTGAGGCCGACCTTGGCATGAAACGCGTGATGTTGGGGATCCGCTTTGTGCTTTCCTTGCCGGAGGACGAGACGTTTGCTACCGAGGATACGGTCCTTGTTATGCGCCCGGAACCTTTACCGACAGAAGATCAGGTCCGAGAACTCACCGTCAAGCACAATCCCGAATTGAGGCAGCTCTCGGCTGGCATTCGGGCCAGACGTTTGCAGATGGACTTGGCAGAAGCAAAACTTGCACCGGAGTTCTTTGTGATGGGCGAGTTCCAGTATGTGAAGAGTTGGGCTGGCAACCGCAATGTCCTCCAGAAGAATGCTTTTGACCAGGATGCCGTGAACAGAATTTCGGGACTTATCGGCATCGGGCTTAGATACCGGTTGAATTTCTGGAAATCGTGGGAAGAATATCGCCAGGCGAAAACGGAATACCGCGGACTCCAGCTTAAAGAAAACTACGCATCGGAAGGCTTGGTCTCGAAGGCTGTCGAACAGTATTATCAAGTCGTGGCGGCGAAAGAAAAGCTCAATGCTCTGCGCGAAAGCCTGCGTGCCTCGGAAGCTCTTTTGAAAGACGCTGCTATGAAATATGACCTGGACAAGTCCCAGACGAGTGCGCTTGTATCGGCCTATACGCAGAATCTGAATATGCAAAAAGACTATTATTTCGCAGTTTGCCGATATAACGTCGAATTTGCCGGATTAGTGGCAAAGATTGGTTTGTCCATTCAGGAGTATAATTCGTATTTTAAAGGAAAATGAGGAGATTCAAGATGTTTAAGAAAATTCTGATTACGATTGCCTGCGCCTCGCTTTTGGCTTTTGCGGCTGAAGATCCTGTGGCTGTTGTCAAGGGCAAGGATGTTGAATTGCAGAACATCATCAAAAAGTCCAAGCGTACCGCCAAGGAAACGGAACGCGTCAAGAACTTGCTGAACGATTCTTTTGACTTTGCTCTCTTGGCCAAGAAGTCTTTGGCTTCGAGCGTCTGGAAGGCTCAGGACGAAGCTTCTCAGCAGAAGTTCGTTGCCGAATTCCAGCGTATGGTGCGAAACTCCAGTGCTAACCGCCTGGAACTTTACCGCGCCGATTCCACGATTTACGAACCGGCCAAGATGAAGGGTGATGACGAAGCTCGCGTCGTGGCTCACTTGTGGAACAAGGGCAAGGAATCTGTGCTTGAATACAAGATGACGCTCGTGAACGGCAAGTGGAAGGCCTGGGACTTGGTCATTGACGATCTTTCTACTGCCCGCAACTACAAGGAACAGTTCACCAAGATTCTTAAGGACAAGAGCTTTGCCGAACTGATCGACGTCATTAGCAAAAAGGCTGACGAAGCCGAAAAGTAAATGGGCTTCTTTTTCTGGCTCCTTTGTTCAATTCTCGTTGTAGCGCTTGTGCTACTGCTTTTCCCGTTTTCGTTCCGGATGGAATTTGAAGTCGGGGAGCGCGGTGCGCGGGCGTTTTTCTTTTTTTTCAAGAAGAAAATTTACGAGGCGAAAAAGAACTGGAAGGAGGAAACTGGCTGTAAGGAGCTGTCGGTAGATTGTGAAAAACGGAAACCGCAGCCTGCGTCATCCTCGAAGCGGAGCGAAGGGGATCCAGTAAAGTCTAGTGCCAGTGTCGAAAGCTCGCAACAAGAAGCGGAATGCGTGGCGCAAGAAACACCGCAGGAGACGGCAGAAGTAAAAAGCGATGAGAACGCGTCGCCAGTTGGGGAGGCGGAAAGCGCGAAACAAGATGCTCCGATTGAAGCTGTCGCAAAAAAGCCCGCCGAAACTCCGAAGACGGAGCGTTTAGAGTTGCGAGATGAGAGTGAAACTGCGGAATCTGCTGAGCCTGATGAAGATAAGTCCGAGACTCCAGCTGAAGACCAGAAGCAAAAGAAGAAAAAGCGCAAACTCACGGATCGCGAATTTTGGACCATTGCCCTAACGCCGGATCTTGATGGAAAAGCGTTTGGATATTCAAAGAAAATCCTTGCATCTGCGTTGACGTTGTTCCGTGTGAAGTTTATCGACTGCTTTGTCGAAGGAATCCGTATGGATTACTTGGACATGGGCTATGCTTCTGCGTTGAATGCCTTTTTGAAAACGTATCCGTACGTGGGCGCTTGGGACTTTAGAATGGACTGGTGCCGCGATAAGGAATTGCGTGCCCAGGGAACGATTACGGCGAGCATCAACTTGCTCCGCCTGCTTTGCTTTACGCTCAAGACGCTTCTTTTTGCAGGGCTTTTATTCTTGAGCTTTTGGCGTCGCCGTGCGCGTGTGCTTAAAACAAACGAACTGCCGGATGTTGGTTTTATCCGCAGGAAGATAATCGATTTTATTGTGGAGGAATAATGGCAGTTCTCACTTTGGAACGCTTACTTGCTTCGATCGGCTTTGGTAGCCGCAAGGAATCCCGTGGTCTGGTCCGTATGGGACTTGTTGAAATTGATGGGCAGGTTGCTGAAGATCCGTTCATGGAATTCAAGGAACGTCCGGAATTCATTACCGTAAATGGCGAAGAAGTGCCGACCGTTGAAAAGTTGTATGTGATGCTTTTTAAGCCGACGGATGTGGAATGTAGCCACAATGCCCGCGACCACAAGCCGGTCTACGATCTTTTGCCGGAGCGTTTTACGGCGATGGGCATCCAGTCCGTGGGGCGCTTGGATGCCGATTCTTCGGGACTCCTGCTGCTTTCGAACCAGGGTGACTTTATCCACAAGGTCGAAAGCCCGAAGAAGGGATTCTTGAAGAAGTACCGCGTGACGCTGGCTCGACCGTTCACGGAGGCGCAGAAGGCAGAACTCCTGGGCGGAGTGATGCTCAAGGATGAGCGCCGTCCGGTGTTTGCCCGCGAAATTGAAGTGGACGGAGATTCCGTTGTCATTGGAATTGGCGAGGGACTGTACCATCAGGTTCGCCGTATGTTTGCTGCTGTCGGCAATCACGTGGAAACGCTTGAACGCATTGCGATTGGACCAGTGGTTCTGGATCGTACGTTGGGCGAAGGCGGCTGGCGGTTCCTCACCGATGAGGAAGTGGCTGCGTTGAGTTAAAAAGAAAAGTCGGCGTTCAAGCCGACTTTTTCGTTTCAGGCGTAAGAGCCTGAGTTAATGGGTTCAACGTTTTACTAGATGGAGTTGTAGTCGCTATTGACTTGGGCGACTTCGTCTTCGGTTTCAAGTTCCGGCTGCACAGAGGCTTCGCCAAGGATGCCTTCCAAGGAATTGATCTTGTCCTTGATGTCGTTGCTGAACTTGAATGTCGGAACCAAGCGTTCGTCGATGAGGACTGTTTCGCCAGTGCGGGGGTTACGTGCCGGGCGAGCCTTGCGGGGCTTGCAGGCGAACGTGCCGAAACCGCGGATTTCAATAGTGTTGCCTTCGATGAGCTTCTCGCCGAGGAGGTCGAGGAACTGTTCGATGACGATTTTAATATCGTTACGCACAAATCCGGTGGATTTGGCGATTTCCTGAATAAGAGATTGTTTTGTTATATTAGCCACGCACTAAATATAAGTTTAACATAGACTTAGAGTAGTGGTGCGTCCGAAATTAAATATCTTTTTCGGGCTCACAGTGCGGAAAATTTGTGAATAATTGTTGCTTAAATGTTGAAAATTGATAACTTGCCCAAAAGGGTCCGTTTTAATCTCCGAAACAAGGAGATTTTCCCCAATACGATTCTCAGTCCGATGGATGGAGTGACCGATGCCCCGTTCAGGCGGCTTTGCCGCGTGCTTTCGGGCGACCGCATGGGGCTTTTGGTTTCGGAGTTTGTTCCAACGGATGGCGATGCCGTGTTCAACCCGGATGGGCATAAGCAACTAAGGTTCTTCCCGGAAGAGCGCCCGTTTGGCGTCCAGATTTTTGGGCGGTTTCCGGACCGTATGGCGTATGCAGCCGGAAAAATTGCCGAACGTTACCACCCGGAATTCATCGAAGTGAATGCGGGGTGTCCGGCGCCGAAGGTGGCGGGCAAGGGGAGCTGTTCTGGACTTTTGCGGGACTTGCCGCGTTTGCAGGAAATCTTGCATGAAGTGAAGAAGACGTTGGATGCAAAAACTCCGGAGATTCCGCTTTCGCTCAAGTGCCGCATTGGCTGGGACGACGAAAGCATCAACGTGATGGAAACGCTGAATATTGCTGAGGGCGAGGGCGTTGAAATGCTCACGGTTCACGGTCGTACGCGTTTGCAGGGGTATAATGGCCTTGCGAACTGGGACTGGATTGGCAAGGTTGCCGCTGCGGCTAAGATCCCTGTGATTGGCAATGGCGATGTGAATAGCGTCGAATGCGCACGCGAACGCATCAACACTTATGGTGTTTCGGGCGTGAGCATTGGGCGCGGGGCGATGCATAACCCGTGGATTTTCGGGCAGATTGCAGATGCCTGGGAAGGTTGCGAAAAGCACGTGATTACCGCGCAAGAAGCGCTTGATGTGTTCCCGCTCTATTACAAGTTCAAGATTGAGGACGGGGCGACGGAAATGAATGCGATGGGCCGCATGAAACAGCTCGCCGCAAGACTGTGCAAAGGTTTTTGTTTAGATGGGAATAGGCGACCCCGGTACTATGACCGGGGTGACAATGCAGACGGAACGATCCCTGGTGATGATAATGTCGCGATGTCGGTGCGGCAGGCTTTGCTGACTAGCCAATCGGCCGCAGAAATGCTCGACCAGGTTGAAAAGCTCAAGGACGGCTTGGCCCGTGAAATGGTCTTTGAGCCGGAACGCCTCGTGAACCTCAACGGCGCCAAAGAAACCGAACTCAAGTTCGGTGATCAGTTTAAAGGCCGTTAATAAAAATCGGTACTCAAAAAAAATCTCAAAATTTTGAGTAAGCCCATTGACTTTGAGTCAAAAATTGAGTACATTTGGAGTATGGACAAGTTTATCGACATATTCCAGTTTACTCATTTCCGCAAGTACTTGGATGAATACCAGGCGGCACGAATGCAGACGGACCCTGAATTTACCAGGGCTGGTGCCTGCGCCTTGCTTGGTCTCCCCAAGACTCGCAGTTACTATAACGATATCGTCAAAGGAAAAAAGCTCACCGGGCGAATGATTCCCAAATTCGTAGAAGTTCTTGGACTCAACAAGAAAGAGGCCAAGTACTTTGAGACGATGGTGAACTTTGACCAGGCGAAAACAACGACGGAACGCAATGCGTTTTTTGATGAACTCATCAAGCAGCATCCGGATCCGCACCACATCCTGAACGAAGATGCCTACGAGTATTACAACCACTGGTATAATAGCGTGTTGTTTACGGCGCTGGATGTGATGGATGTTTCGGATGATCTTGAACCGATCCAAAAACGCATCTTCCCGAAAGTCTCCGTAGGGACTTTGAAGCGTTCGCTCGAACTGCTGGAACGCATCGGCTTTGTACGCAAGAACGAAGATGGCTTCTGGAAAAGCTCGCGTGATTCGGTGAGCAGCGGAGCCTACAACAATAACGACTTGGTGCGTCAATATCAATTGCAATGTTTTGAACTTTCGAAGCAGGCGTTGCTTGCAAATGACGATAATCCGTCGGACATGGGAACGTTCACGTTCAGCGTGTCGGACGATGCGTATAAAGAAATTGCCTTGGAAATCCAGAACTTGAAGGCCAAGGTGCGCAAAATCATTACGCAAGACAAGAAAGAGGCGACTGGAGTACACCAGTTGAATATTCACTTGTTCACGAATTTGAAAAAATAATTTGAGGAGGAATGGCTATGATTACTGATAAAATTGCAAAGTTGGGTGTTGCTGTTGTGATGCTTGGTCTATGTGTGTTTACGTCCTGTAGTGAAAATGATGGCGATGTGGCGTCGTCGTACAGCGAAACACAGACGGGCAAGCCTGTGATTCGTCCGGGAATGCCAATTGCCGAATTGGATACGACATATATCAGAAAGATTCTTAATGAAGGTGATGGCGGTTGCGGTTCACTTGCCAAAAGTGCTGCTGAGGTAAAATCGGATAGCTCCATTGAAATTGTTAGTGTAGAGAAAGAACCAGTTGGGTATGCCCGTTTTACTTGCAAATCCTACGATGATATTTATTTGTATATGAATGCCCGCGTTCAAGTTGTGGATGGCGAGGGAAATCCTGTTGTGGGAGCTACTGTTTATGAAGGTTATTGTGCGTATGACGATAAAAAATGTCAGTATACCACGGATAAGGAAGGCTATATCTACATAGATAGTGTGAACTTCCTTACGTATAGGGAAACGGAATCAAAAAGGGTTGAAAATAGATATTACCCTGATTATGCAACTCTTCAGTTGCGAGTACTTTCTGCAGATTTGAGCTTGGGAACCAATATCTATTCTAGTTTTTCAACGGCTACCGTTGAGGAAGTTGATGGCGAAGCTGTTGCCGAATTGGAAAAGATTGTCTTGGAACCAGCGTATACGGCTAAGTTGTATTTGGATTCTCTTAAGGGCATTTATGGTGATTTTGGCATTTGCTTGGAGATGGAGTGGGATGCATCCCCGATTTATGATGGCAAAAATCGTCCCCGTACTTTTTCTCCCTGTCAAAAAGTCACGGATGAAGATTATGAAAATGGTTATGTGATTATTTACGGCATGCCTGAGGGAACTTATCAGATTTCTTTAGGTTCGCCTGGTAGTAGTACGGGTGGCGGAGTGTTTTCCCCGCTGGTTGTGAAAAAATAAAAATGAGGAGGAATGAGAATGATTACTAATAAAATTACAAAACTGGGCGTTGCTGTTGTGATGCTTGGTCTATGTGTGTTTACTTCCTGTAGTGAAAATGATGGCGATGTGGCGTCGTCGTACAGCGAAACGCAGACAGGGAAGCCTGTTGAACAATTGGGACTTCTTGCCGAATTGGATACATCGTTAGTTCGCAAATATGTCAACGAAGGTGGTTTGGGCTGCGGTTCGCTGGCCAAGAGTGCTGCCGAAGAGTATAGTGTTGCTGATACGAACGATAACTTTGTTTTTATTCGAAGTATGTGTGGTTCCCATAAGGATATTTATCTGTATATAAATGCGAGAGCTCAAGTGGTTGATGCTGAAGGTAATCCTGTTGTAGGTGCAATTGCTTATGAGGAATTTTGTTCCTTTGATGATAAAAGTTGTCAGCATGTTACTGACAAGGAAGGCTATATTTATTTGGATAGCGTAAACTTCCTTACCTATTTGGAAAACTTGGTAAAAAGCAATCCGAAGTATAGTTATGTTCCTGAATTTCAGTCTATTCAATTACGTGTGCTTTCTGCAGACTCAAACTTTGGTGCCAATGTCTTTTTAAGCTTTGCTAGCGCCCATGTTGTCGGAATTGATGGAAAACTGTATGCCGAATTAAAACAAATAGTCCTGGAACCTGTATATACGGCTAAGTTGTATTTAGATTCTCTTTTTGCATTAATTGATGAAACGACTCCGGAAAGTGAAATTCCATACGATGAACGCTGGAATAAATCAATAAAGGAAAATATTGGAGGTGATGGGGATGGCATTTGTTTGTGGCTGGAAGATGAATATGCATTGTCCTCTACGATGTATTATGATGAAAAAGAAGGAGGAATTCCTTCGTATTACTACCCTTGTCAAAAGGTAACTGAAGAAGACTATAAAAATGGGTATGTAGTTTTGTTTGGCCTGCCTGAAGGAACTTATCAACTTTATGTAAGTAGAGTTGGAGGGAACCTCCCACAGTTGGTGGTGACCAAACCATAATCAGATTAGCTTTGGGCAGAAATGTTAAATAAATCACGCTTTTTTTTGCAAATGTTCAAAAAATATTCTATATACAGAATGTGAAAACTTTTGTTTCTGCCCATAAGCTCGTTCAGATTATTATCCTGATTGTCATCGGTATTGTCATCAACCGATTGCTTGCTGATTTAGCCATTCATTTTGAATTGCCGCTGTACCTGGATAGCGTGGGTACGATTGTCGTGGCGGTGATTGGCGGGTTTAGCCCGGGTGCGATTGTCGGGTTCTTGACGAACTTCATTGGCGGTTTTGTCGATTCTTCGACATATTATTACGGTACAATCAATGTGATGATTGCCGTGTGCGCAGGGATTGCGGCAAGGCGTGGCGCGTTCCATCATATTTCCCGTTTGCCGATGCTGCTTGGAATGCTGATGATCTTGAGTATCCCTTGCTCGGTGCTTTCGTATTTTCTTTTTGACTTCAAGATTGCCGAGAATGTGGTGACGCCGATTGCGACGGCTCTGCACGAGGGCGGGCTTCCGGTGCTGTTGTCGCAGATTTTGGCGGACTTCTGCACGGAAATCCCGGACAAGTCCATTTCAATTCTTGTGGCTTATGTGCTGATTCATTTGACGCCGCGCTGGTTTGTCAAGGCATTTGATTCTCTTTCGGGCCGTTCGCACGAAGACCGCTACCGTTCCAAGAATGAAATCCATACGCTCAAGGCCCAGGTGACGGCACTCTTGTTTGTGTCGAGCTTTGCGCTTGCTGTGGTTGCCACGGCGGTGGCTTACAAGACATATTCCGAAGCCGAAATCCATGAGACGACTCTTTTGGCGGAGTCGGTGAACAGGCTTGTGTCGGACGCTATCCAGAATGCGGATTCGGCAACGCTTCACGAGTATATTCACGACCTCAAGGGCAAGCATCCGCGCATTTTGACGATTACGCCGGGCATGCACGAGACGGGCAAATGGGATGTCTCGATTGTCTGTACCGAGGCTCCGAATCCGGTCTGTACCAAGTTCAGCCTTGCGGCGATCCGCATTAGCGTGGTGCTGTTCTGCACCAAGATTTTCTCGACGCTGTTTGGACTTTTGCTCGCGATTGTGTTTACGGCCATCTTGATTGCGAACCGCAGGGTGGTTTACCCGATTCACGAAATGACGCTTGAAATGGACAACTTTGCCTACGACAGTAGCAGAGGGCGCCGTGAGTCCATCGACCAGATCAAGGGTCTTGAAGTGATGACGGGCAACGAAATCGAGAACCTGCATTCGGCGATTATCAAGGCGGTCGAAGAAATCGATTTGTACATCAACAAGTCCGAGTACCAGGCGGCCTCGATTGCGGCGCTCCAGACGAACATCATTACGGTGCTTGGCGACATGGTGGAAAACCGCGACGAGACGACGGGTGGCCACGTGCGCCGTACGGCGGCTTATGCCGAGTTGATTGCACGTCAGCTGCAGCGTGATGGCAAGGAACCCGAAATTGACGATGCTTTTGTTTCGACGATTGCGGTGGCGGCCCCGCTCCATGATATTGGCAAGATCAACATTTCTGACGTGATTTTGAATAAGCCGGGCAAACTGACGGACGAAGAATTTGCAGAAATGAAGAAGCATACGGTTTATGGTCGTGATATGCTCGTGCGTGCATCTAAGAACCTGGGTGAGACGGCTTACCTCAAGATGGCTAAGGAAATTGCCTACAGCCACCATGAATGGTGGGATGGCTCGCGTGGCTATCCGGAACGCTTGAAGGGTAGGGATATTCCGCTTTCGGCTCGCATTATGGCGGTTGCGGATGTGTATGACGCACTTGTTTCGGTACGCCCGTACAAGAAGGCTTTCTCGGTGGACGAGGCTTTCCGTATCATTACCGAGGATAGCGGTACGCACTTTGACCCGGAAGTGGTCGATGCTTTCGTGAAAAACCGCGAAACCGTCGAACAAATCATGAAAACCAAGTTTGAAGATTGATTTGTTACAATCACTGTAAAACCTTGTAAAAGCGATTGGTTACAAATCGCTTTTTTGATGTCCTTTTAATCTTGCGGGGGGCTTGCAATTTTTCTAAATTGCCCCGCGGAAATTTCAAAACAGGACATTGAGAATGAACTACAATCCTCTCGCTCAAGCTTTGAATGCAGAACTCTCCGCAAATGGTTGCTGCGTTCTTGACATGCTCTCTGAACAGGGCAAGGCCATTTTCTTCCCGCGCAAGGGTATTCTTGGCCAGGGTGCCGAAGCCAAGGGCTCCGACATCAATGCGACTATCGGTACAGCTCTCGAAGACGACGGCTCTCCGCTCGTTTTGGACTGCGTTCTCAAGTCCCTCAATCTCCCGAAGCAGTCCTTCCTCTATGCTCCGAGCTTCGGTAATCCGGACCTCCGCAAGGAATGGAAGGCTCAAGTCATCAAGAAGAACCCGACGCTTGCTTCCAAGAACTTCAGCAATCCGGTCGTGACGGCTGCTTTAACGCACGCTATCAGCTGCGCCGGTTACATGTTCCTCGACGCTGGCGACGAAGTTATCATCCCGGACCTCTACTGGGACAACTACGAACTCGTGTTCGAAAACGCCCGTGGCGCAAAGATCAAGACTTTCAACACCTTCAAGAACGGTGGTTTTGACACGGAAGCTTTGAAGGCTGCCCTCGCTGCAAGCAAGTCCGACAAGAAGGTCGTTCTCCTCAACTTCCCGAACAACCCGACTGGCTACACCGCTACCGAAAAGGAAGCTGTTGAAATCGCAAAGATCCTCACGGAATGCGCTGCCGCCGGTAACAAGGTTGTCGCTCTCCTCGACGACGCTTACTTTGGACTCGTCTATGAAGAAGGCGTGACGAAGGAATCTCTCTTTGTGAAGCTCGTTGACGCTCACGAAAACCTCCTCGCCGTGAAGCTCGACGGCCCGACCAAGGAAGACTACGTTTGGGGCTTCCGCGTTGGCTTTATGTCCTTTGGTTTCAAGGGCGCAACTGAAGCTCAGCTCAAGGCTCTCGAAGACAAGGCTGCCGGTACGGTCCGTGGCAACATCTCTAACGCACCGTCCATCAGCCAGAAGATTTTGCTCGCTGCTTACCAGAGCGCCGAATACGCTCAGCAGAAGGCTGAAAAGTATGCAACGCTCAAGAAGCGCTACGACATCATCAAGGAAGTTCTCGCATCTCATCCGGAATACAAGGATGCCTTTGAACCGATGCCGTGCAACAGCGGTTACTTTATGTGCATCAAGCCGAAGGGCGTTGACGCCGAAGAACTCCGCCAGAAGCTCATCAAGGATTACAGCACCGGCACGATTATGCTCTCCGGCCTTATCCGTGTTGCATTCAGTGCGGTCCCGACTGAAAAGCTCGGCAAGCTCTTTGAAAATATCTATAATTGCGTTGTAGCGATGAAAGCCTAACTGCGGCGATGCCGCGCAAAACGGAGGATTTATGTCCGATACAGCAATACTGAATTACGACGGAAAGAAGTATGAACTTCCCGTTGTAACTGGTACTGAAAACGAACATGGTCTTGATGTAAGCAAACTCCGCAAGGATACTGGATTGGTTACTTTGGACTACGGTTACCTCAATACCGGTAGTACCAAGAGTGCCATCACATACGTCAATGGCGAAAAGGGAATTTTGCGCTATCGCGGTTATTCCATCGAGGATCTCGCTGAAAAGGCGACGTTCCCGGAAACCGCATGGCTCTTGATTTACGGTGAACTCCCGAATCAGGAACAGTTGAGCCATTTCCGCACGCTCTTGACCGAAAACGCCTTGTTGCACGAGAACTTGCTGCACTTCTTCCGTGAAATGCCGCCGGGAGCCCACCCGATGGGTATTCTCTCGTCTGTGGTGAATGCAGTTGGCCTTTTCACGCCGCGTTTTTACGACGACGAAAACATCGCAAGTGCATTTGAACTCACGACCGCTGGTCTCATTTCCAAGATCCGCACGATTGCCGCATTTGCTTATAAGGCAAGCATCGGTGAACCATTCGTGTACCCGGAAGCGGAACGCAGCTACTGCAGTAACTTCCTCAACATGATGTTCAGCAGTAAGGCTCGTCCGTACCACCCGGATCCGATCATGGAAAAGGCGCTCAACACGCTCCTCATTGTCCATGCGGACCACGAACAGAACTGCTCCACTTCGACCGTTCGAATGGTGGGTAGCTCTCAGGCTAACCTTTACGCTAGCATCTGCGCCGGCATTTGCGCTTTGTGGGGCCCGCTCCATGGTGGTGCAAACCAGGCTGTGCTCGAAACGCTTCTCCGCATCCAGCAGAGCGGCATGACGATTGAACAGGTGATGGCAAAGGCTAAGGACAAGAACGATCCGTTCCGTCTTTCTGGCTTTGGTCACCGCGTTTACAAGAGCTACGACCCGCGTGCCAAGGTGCTTAAGAAGCTCATGTACCAGGTCTTTGAACGTGAACACGTTCACGACCCGCTTTTGGATGTGGCTATCAAGCTCGAAGAAGCCGCCCTCAAGGACGATTACTTTGTCGAACGTAAGCTGTACCCGAATGTGGACTTCTACTCCGGCATTCTCTACCGCGCTATGGGCATCCCGACGAACATGCTTACGGTGATGTTCGCGATTGGCCGTTTGCCGGGCTGGATTGCTCACTGGAAGGAAATGCACGACGATCCGCAGAGCAAGATTAACCGTCCGCGCCAGATTTACACTGGCAAGACGGAACGCGCTTGGATTGATCGCGACAAACGATAATGCAATTTGTCACCCCGGCCGCAATGTCATCCCGGATTTATTCCGGGACGGGGTCACCTTTTAAAAAGGCTCTCGGGATTGACCGAGAGCTTTTTTGCTATTTAAATCACTTTGGGGCGACCGGTACGCATGTTCATGAATGTATCGACGATTTCGTTCCAGTGCTCGAGCGTGACTTTGCCGATGGCGGGGTCGTACATTATGCCCAAATTCTTTTCGATTTCATTGCGGCAGTAATCCAGCGACATGGCGTCACGGTAAACGCGTTTGCTGGTCATGGCGTCGATGGAGTCCGCGATGGCAATCACGCGGGCGCCTATCGGGATGTCTTCGCCCTTGAGACCTTCCGGGTAGCCGCGGCCGTCGTAGCGTTCATGGTGGTGCAATACGATCTGCACCAGTTCATGCGTATAGTTGGACTGCATCAGGATTTTGGCGCCAATGACCGGATGTTGCTTGATGATTTCGAATTCTTCGTCGGTGAGCTTTCCCGGCTTTGTCAGCACATTGTCACTGATGCCCATTTTGCCGATGTCGTGCAAGTGCGCCGCATGTGTAATCAATGATACCGAGCTTTCCGAAAGTCCCAGCGAACGCGCAATGAGTTCCGAGAACGCCTTCACTCGTTCGGAATGGTGTGCCGTGTAGGAGTCCTTGGCTTCTACGACTGAAATCAGGCAGGAAATCAAATCCTTGAGGTTCTGGTTTTCGTCGTTTTCTACCGGCTTGTGGTAACGCACCTTGTCGCGATACATGTTCAGGTCGGCTTCCATTTTCCAGTCGCTGATGGACTTGCGGACTCCGGAATCGCTGCGCAGGCGGCTTGCGCCCACGGCGATTGACAAATGATATAGCGCCTTTTTATTGTATTCGTTGATGTTCTTCTGCAACAAGGAATACAGCGGATAGTGCGAATCTATCGGAACGCGCGTGATGACGGCAAATTCGTCGCCACCGATTCTAAAGCAGTTGCCGTTGGTGCCGTAAGTGTCTTTGATGGCCTTGGCGGCTGCAATAATCAACTCGTCACCAGCCTGGTGGCCAAAGGTGTCGTTGGCGTATTTAAGGCCGTTCACGTCCATCAAGAACATCGTCCAAGAATCTTCCTTGGAATCTTCTTGATTGATGGTTTCGAGAAGGGCGTCAAAAGCAAGCCTGTTTTCAAGGCCCGTCAAGCTGTCCGTCGTGGCGACATCTTGCAGGTGTTCGTTCATAACGCGCAACTTGCTGTTAATCTGTTCCAGTTCGAACGAAGTTTCGCGAATGAATGTGGCCATGCGGGCGGCAAGCGGCAAACGGGTGGATTTTTCATCCGGGATAATGACGCCTTTGGCGCGTTCTCGTTTGATGATGTCGCCTTCGCGCATCGATGCGATGACGAGTGTGATGTTATGTTGGTTTAAAAATCCTTTTTCACGCAAGAATTCACCGTGCGAGAAAAATCCCGTGCTGGAGGCGAGCCCCTTGAACGCCGTGATTTCGTATGTCGGTTCGTGCTTGGACCAGAACGCTTTTCGAGCTGCGCAAGAGAATATGTGCATAACTTCGGGGGCAAACAGCTCAGCGGTTTCACTTTCGGCCTTGATTTTTTCGAGAATCAGTTGCGGCTCGCCATACGAAAGGCGGACCATCGAGCCTTCGTCGATATCCGAAGACATAGTGAGCGATCCGTCCGGATTGCTCGCGCCTGCGGCACGCACGATGGAAATCCCGTTATGTTCGTAGAGCATCGGGAACTCGAGCGCGTTGTAGAAAAAGTTGTTGTCGTTTTTGATGTTCAGGTACTTGTTGTAAACTTCGTAAGCGGGGAGGCTGCTCAATTCGTAAAGGACGTTGCCTTTGGAACGGGTGACGTGGAAGTTGCGGCCGATGGGCTTCCATCCGCTGATCTTGCGCGATTCCACATAAAATTCCGGACCGCCATAGAATACCACTAAAAGTCCTGTTGTGGAGTAACCGCCAACTGATGAGAATACGCAGGAATTCGGACTCGTGATGTCGGGGGAGCAGACGATGCCGCCAAAAATCTGGATGTCCGGAGCCAGGTCGCCGAGTCCTTCGCAAAGATGCGTTGTTGAAAATGGCGAAATACAGTGGTAAATTTCAACCGCTTTTATCCAAGTGTTTTGCTTGGCGTCTTCCACGATTTCGTGGGCGATGTCGCGGATGGATTTGTTGAAAAAGTCGTACTGATGGATTTGGATTTTTGTCGTCGGCTTTTCGAATATGATTGCGGATACGGAAATCTCGCTTGCCTTTTCGCAGTCTGCGATGTTGCCGCTAGTGGAGTTGCCGAACCATGGAGACTTGGGGAAGACACGTTCCAATGTTTCCCAGACGGGTCTCAGTTTTGCGGGATCCAGCTCTTCGGAATGAATCTGGAAACATACGGTCGGCGAACCGTTTTCCCTGCACCAGTTGCTGAACTGGACAAGTTCTTTTTCGAACTCGGTTGCATTGTTAAACGCAAAAATCCTGTTTTTCATTTCGGGTTCCCCTTCCTGTTATGTCAAAGCGTAATTCGACTTAGATAATATATCATTTCTAGGTCGGATGTGGTTAGGGAAATGCTGAAATGAGAGAATTTGGGGTAAAAATGGATGTTTTTTTTTGACTCAGATTACAAAGCCTGGATTTCTTCAATGGTAAATCCAGTGCGCTTAGATATAATTTCTACGGGAACCCCGTCATCACGAAGTCCCTTGGCCATAGCCTTTTTCTCAGTTAATGCTTTAGCATTTGCTTCAGCTCTGCCTTCTGCTCGGCCCTCTTCCTTGCTTTCATGAAGGTCAAATTCGTAAGTCATGTACTTGTTCCTTATGAGAGTGTCGGCTTTGTAAAAGGATACACTATGTAGATTGCTTTTGTCATTTTTCAATTTGCATCTGACATTCGCTCATATACCCACATTTGAGCTTCTAACGCTCCGATTGATTCTGCTGTTTTAGCGATAATTTCAATTATGTGAGTTGCGTTCAAATCAATATGTGCAGAAAGAATTATATCTAGGAGGTCATCTATGGATGTAACACCAACATACATTCCTTTATCGGCGTATTTTTTTCGTGCATTGTCAAAGTAAGTTGGAGGTTGTGATGCGAATGTAGATTGTCGTCCAGCAACAAACATTAAACTCTTTGCATGAGCCTTGTAAGCAGTCTCTGCGGCATGGTCAACATCGGAGGAAGAAAACGGTTTGTCTTTCAATTCTGTTGCGATAAAAGGCAAATCATCACGGAATACATCAAGATCGCTAAATTGTCTTTTGGATGATCCCGATTGATTTACTGGATGTGCAGAGATTCTGTATTCATCGTCAGAATATTGCAAATGGTAAAGAGCTGTTGTTACAATTACAAGTGCGGCTCCGCCAAATCCTTTATCCAATAATTCGCTCATGAATTCGCGAATGCGGAAAACGCTCATGTTTCCAGAAGATTCTTGAAGTAAAGATTGTTGTATATCGCGAGCAGCTTTTGCTTCAAGCAACATTGAAACGATGTAATCTACACATTTGCGAGCTTCTAGGCTATTTTGAACTTTGGGTAAATTATCGCATAGTTGCTCAAGTGCTCTTGTTGGATCTCCTCCAGCGGCGGCGTTTGTTTTATCCAATCGTGAAAAACGTCCTGGTTTATTCACCAATGGATCGTTATTTGCTCCATCAAGAATGTTTCCCAACATGCTTTTTTGAAATGGATAAATGACTTTTGATGCTAGTGATCTAGCATCGTAAGCTCCAATAGAAGCATCTCCTGCTTGTAAAGACAAAATGTCAATTTCGGAATCAACAGCCTTAGCAAGCAAAGCTGTAAACATAATATAACGGTATGTCAAGCAGTTTTTACCGTTCATTATAAAATCAATAGTATCCTTGATTGGACAATTAACTGTGGGTGTGTTGGAACATGCTTTGTATGATTCGTGGAGTAATTTTGTTGCTGCAGATTTATCTATGTCAATTGCCATTAGTGTTCTCTCCAATATGCATCATACACGGATTTTGCTACGGCTTCTGCAAAACGGCATGGAACCGCGTTTCCTATTTGTTTGTATTGCTTTGTCTTTCGTCCGCTAAATTTATAGCCTACAGGAAAAGTTTGTATTGCTGCACATTCCTTTATTGTTAATCTGCGAATTGTTGCGGGAATTTTGATTTTTGTGGGTTCCGTCTTTCCGTTGATTAAATCTGTATGGTATTGTTTGAACCAATTTGGAATATTTGCGTTATGTAATGCGATTTCGTCAACAATAGGAGTCTTGTTTCCTCCCATAGATGCTGGAAGTGTTGGAGCGATGTCATCCAAGTCAATTGGGCGTCCTGCTCCATTGACTAACATTCCTGCGTAAGGAGATCGGCGCATAACAGGATGCTTTGCAAGGGATACATTTGCGGTACATGTTTGTGGATTATCTTTTCCTCCAAATATTCCAGCGGATAAGATAACTTCACGAGCCGTCTGTGGCTTTGCTTTGTATGCGGATAATTTTTTATAGAATGAATCAACGGATCCGATGTCTTTTCTGACTCCGATAAAGATAACGCGATCTCGTTTTTCTGGAACACCATACTCTGATGTATGATGAACTTTAAATGAAACCTCGTAACCGAGTGTTTGCCCTTTCTCTACAATTCCTTTACGAACACTTTCCCACTTGTCTAGCATACCAAGAGCGGCTACATTTTCCATAATGAATACTTTAGGGTGTGTTTTTTCCACAGCATCCATAAATAGCCATACCATTTTGGATCGCTCGTCATTAGGATCCATTTTACCAGCGACAGAAAAACCTTGGCAAGGGGGACCTCCAAAAAGAACATCAATATCGTTGAATTTGTCTAAATCACTAATGTGGTCTTTAATGTCCCCTTCCACCATTATATGAGATTTTGAAGGACGGTTAAGCCGCCATGCTTCTGCTGCGTCATGGTCAAATTCGTTTGCAAAAACGGAGTTGAATCCGGCTAATTCAAAGCCGACATCTAAGCCTCCT
>JBGVAT010000231.1:0-9706 GCA_045224895.1 Fibrobacter sp. | reverse complement strand
ATGACCGGCAAAAAGGTCAAGGTTCCCGCAAAACTCGATGCAAGCAAAAACTGGAGCATGACCGTCGGCAACAAGGAACTCCTGATTCTCCCGGGTGCTGTCCACACCGACCTTTACGACGATGTGAACGGCAGAATTCCTTACGACAAGATGGAAGAATTCTTCAAGGTGAATTTGAAGTAACAAGGGTACATTCCGCCTATGAAACACATAATACTCATCCTTTTAACAATTCTCATGGGAGTCACTATGGCTGCTGAAAAGAAAATCCTTATCGCGTACTATTCGCGTGCTGACGAAAACTATGGCGTCGGAACAATCACCAAGGGCAACACCGAAATCATCGCCGAAATGATCGCCAAAAAGACGGGCGGCACGCTCTTGCATGTGGAACCCGCAAAGGAATATCCCAAGAAATACGACGACTGCATCAATGTTGCGAAGAAGGAACTCGCGCAGAACGCACGCCCGGCAATCAAGCCCGTAAGCGTGAATCCCGAGGACTTCGACGAAATCTACATCGGGTATCCAGTGTGGTGGGGCGAAATGCCGATGCCCATGTTCACCTTCCTCGAGAAGTACAATCTCAAAGGCAAGACGATTCACCCGTTCATGACGCACGAAGGCAGCGGTCTTTCGGGAATCGCGAAACTCAAGAAAGTGACAGGCGCAAATGTGACTGTGGGCCTTGCCATCTACGGACATGTCGCACAGAATGAACGCGAAAAAGCAGAGAAGGAAGTGGACAAGTGGGTAAAATAGCCTAGCCTGGAATCTTACAAAAACTCCCGAGCCATGTGGTTCGGGAGTTCAATTTGATGATTACAAGGCCGGAGCGCAAGAATATACGGTAGTTTGAGTTATCATTGGCAAACAAAAATCTTTTGTACAGGGGGAACCCCAATCATTATATTCTCCCTTTCTATGACACAATTGGAAGGACTGCTGATAGCCATTGATTACTGCGGAACACCAAGCCCCCGTTACAGTTCCATAAGAAGGGTTACGTGGATTAGCAAAAGTGCAATTTACATACCCTCCAATAACAACATCTTTTTTGTCAACAACTGCCACCGACAAAGGACCGTATTCAATACAATATTGAGTTTCGAGATCATAAACAGTTCCACCATATTCGGGTTTACCTTGAGAGCAACAAGATTGAATTTTGGAGTCATAAATTGTTCCACCGCATGAAGCCAATATTTTTCCTTCGTCATAGACGCATCGTACCGACATCGCGGTTTCTTTCGAGATTTTAGTTTGTTTCGCCAAATTGCTAGTATTGTAATGTAGTTCATAAGATACTGAATTGCCATCTGTTGGCGCAGCCGCCCAAAAATACCCGGCCAAGGTTAAATCGGAATACACCCCGTTAACGCTTCTTACGCCCCCAGGAAGGGCAGTAAACCCGTAGGCATCATTTCCATTTCCCACGTCGGTCCACCATCCGGTCATAGATTTCAAATAGTAGGATGCAGAAGAATTCGTTCCTACGGTATTGTTCAGAAAATTCCATTCGTCTGTTGTAGCCAAATGCCACCCGACGGGGCAGGCCGTTTGGGCGGCTTCGTAAGTATACAGGCGTCCGTATTTAGAGCAATTGTCCGGGACGTCATTATAGCAATACGATCCGATTGTTTCGATGTTGAGGTTTTCCGCCATCCAGATGACGCCCCCGATATTGGCAGTTTTGTACCCCCCAATGTTTTGCGTTTTCACCTGCGCACCGGAACCCTGGGGGATTGATGTAGGGTTTTCATCCGAGGAGCATCCCATCATCGGGAAAAGGAGTAAAAGGAAGCAGGCCGAAAGGACGCCCAATGGACAAGGTTTCATTCTTGGGTTCGGTCGTTCATTTCTCTTTCTTTCGTTCCTGGTCTGATTCATTTGAAAATCCCCTTTTTGTTCCGTGGTCCATACAAGACCTTACCACACTAAATGTAGAAAAAAACATACATTGTCATTTTTTTCTTCAAAAAAGGCGTTTTTGAAAAAACTTTACAAAAAGAGTAGAGATCGCTTGGAATTTAGGAGTTTAATTCCCATATTCCATAAAATATTGCATATTATATATATGATTAAGCGAGAATTGACCGAATCTCTAAAGAGCATGGGAAAGATAGCCCGTCGGACATTAGATATCGTAATGGCCGTACTCACCCTCGTTTTGATGGGTGGGAACGGTCTTTTTTATAGTGCGTTCGGCGGCGAGATTGACAGCGAGCTAATTCACGAGATCTTGGGCGTTGTTTTGTTTGTCCTGTGGGCGGTTCATGTTGTTTGGAACCGTGCGTGGATCAAGGGAGTGCTTAAGGGGAAGTATAACGCGTTGCGAATTGTGCGGACTATCATTAACGCAGGCGTTATCGTGTGCGTACTATTCCTGATAATCAGTGGCGTGATGCTCTCGAACCACGTATTTTCATGGCTTGGTATCGAAAGTGGTGCAAGTTTCGCCCGCAACGCTCACATGCTTGCGAGTCATTGGTATCTCGTATTTGTCTCGCTCCATATCGGGCTGCACTTGTCGCTATTTATCCGTGGCAAAGTTGCGACGGGAATAACGCTTGCGTTAGCCGCTTACGGAATTTACGCCTTTATTGCCCGCGGCCTCTGGAAATACCTTACACTCCAGCAACCGTTCTTCTTTTTGGATCTAGAACACGGCTATTTGCTGTTCGCGCTAGATTACATCGCCATCATGGCACTGTTCGCGATGGCGATTTTTATGTTTTGCCGTAAATGAAAAATCTTAAAACTTAATTCTATTCTTCAAACGGAACTAAGGTCACGCAGTTCCTTTTTTTCTTTGATACATAGAGCGCCTTGTCGGCAAAAGAGAGCATATCCGAAACGATTCCGTCTCCAAATGTTCCACCAAAGCTCATCGTTAACTTTACATCCGGGTAATCTTGCAGCTTTATTTTTTCGGCCCGAACCCGCATCTGTTCAAGCCTATTTTTCAGCACTTCATGGCTGATACCCTTAAACGAGATCAAGAATTCATCGCCACCATAACGTACTACGCGGTCCAAGTTACGGACCGAAGAACTCAGTATCGACGCCACAGCAGCAAGTGCTGCATCACCACATTGGTGACCATAATTATCATTAACATCTTTGAAAAAATCAATATCAGCCATTACGACTGCTTGACTATTACGCGATGACAATTTATCATCAAAATACTTACGGTTCATCACTTGCGTTAATGAATCCTTGTAGATTTTATCGTTTATTTCCGTGATTTCGTTATTCTTATCAGTAAAGCCGAATACAGCACTTTCTTCGCCGGTTCGAACAACCTTCATTTCAACATATTGGCCGACTTCGTTGTGAAATATTTTCGACGAACTATTGCCAACCGGCAAGTATTCTTTAATATAGGATTCATCTGTCACTTTTCGAAGACTTTCGCGGTCTTCTTCGAGAACAGCCGTATTGATAAGTTTTTCAACAAGAATCTTGAACGGAGGAGGCTCTTTCACGAAGCCAAGAGCGCTTTTGATTCGATCGCTAGTGCGGAAAAATTCCACTTTTTCAGTGACAAAATCAACCCCGACAACGGAGGCAAATCCGTTCATAAGCGCATTGATCATATTTTGTTGCTTGCGGTTCTGCGCCAAGAGTACCTTCTCTTGCTCCAACTTTGTCATTTGCGCATTCACATTTTCGACAAAGAACAGAACACGGCGTAGAGGCTTTTCATCGCCCACGCGTACAAATATTGCCTTACTCCAACCGTGGATCTTTCCATGAAAAATTTCCGAGATAACATTTGTATTTTTCATGCGCTCCGGCAATGTCGAAAGAATCGTAAAGTTCTTAATCGTTTCAACACTTTCTGGGCATGCAAGGTTCACCATGACATTGGTAAGACTTTCTTGTACCGAGTTACCGCATTTCATAAACTTATCGATGAACTCATTAGTCTTGATAGGGAACGCAGTGTTGTCCACAAGATCAAGTACATGCATCGAAATGTACAGTTCAGTTGTGGCGTAAGTTATAGCTGTGAGAAACTCCGCAGAGTTCACAGGAAAGTCCGCGATAAACTTTTTGCAATCACCCATATCAATTACCAAGAAAAAATCATTACTCCCGATACCTGTAATATAATCATTTTAAGCTCAACTTACCGGCCCGTCGCAGTCAAATACGCACAGATTGCGGTATAATATCCTGTGACGGCTTCGGTGTAAGAATCCGTCGCCTGCTGGCGTAATGTTTCAGCTTCAAGCAGATTGCTGAGCGTTGCCGTACCCGCATTGTAATATTCACGTTGTGTGCGCAGGTTTTCTTCGGCCTGGGCAATGGCATCGCGGCTGATCTCAATTTGCTTGAAAGATTCGTTCAATGTATTCCATTTGGCGTCAATATCCACCTTGATCAAGTTCTTGTTTTCCACTTCGTCAATTGCCGCCTTTTTCGCCTTCAAATCAAGCTTGGCGGTAGAATAACTATTGCTCCACCAATCCGAAATCGGCACGGTAAGCGATGCAAAAAGCACTCCATTTACGGCATCATCGTCGAGCAAGTTTTGATACAAGAGGCTCGCGCCCACAGCAACCGTAGGCAGCACCTTGCCTCGTTCCATCGAGCGTTCCTTTTCGGCAGCTTCGCGGCTGATGGCAAGCAGTTTGCTTTCGGCACGACGTTCAACGGCATCGTCAGCAGAAATTGCATAAGATTCCGGCGGAGTAATTTGCGACAAATCAGCATCGGCAAGGTCAAAATCAGCATTATCGCGATTCATTTGTCGAGCCAGCATCAGCTTTGCAACCGAGATTCCATTTTCAAGCTTTAGACGATTGCTTTGCAGTTTTTTCTTTTCAAGTTCAACACGGAGCAAATCATTTTTCACGGCGACGCCCGCATCCACTGCAACCTGGACATCGCTATAAATTCCATCCACCTGCTTTTCGGCTTCGGCAAGCGTTTTCAACTTTTCCTTAAGCGAAACTATGAGCCAATAATAGGTCTCCGTATTTTTGCGGATTTCCGTTTCGGTAAGAGTCTCCTGCAACTTTGCAGCACGGGTTCCAATTTTGGCAAGCTGGTTACCGTTGTAAATCTGCCCGCCCACAAAGATGGGCTGAATCAAAGTCAAATGTCCGACAATTCCCTTATCGACCATCCCCATATTAAATGATGTCGGAAGCCCCGCCAACATTGAAGGGTCAAGTCCCGCCTGCATCATAGCCGGCGCAACTTGCTGACCCAAGCCTTCCATTTCTTTGGACAGATCCATTTTCTGTTTTACCAGGAAATCGTTCGAGATAAAGGCAAAGCCTCCAGCAAATACTTTCGGGAAATACGCCGGGAAGGCGCTTCCTTCAGTTTCTTCGGCCATTTGGCGATTCACTTTCGCACTCTTCAAAGTCGCATTATTTTCGCGGGCAATACGCAAGCAATCATCAAGCGTATACACATCCGCTGCAAATGAAGCGGAAACACCTAAAAGAAAAGCAAGTATCATATTATTCAATTTATTCATATTCTAAAACTCCTTGGATCCCCTCCCTCGCTATGCTCGGTCGAGGATGACAGAATCAAAAACGGCACAGTCATTCACTGTCTACCGCCTACTTCCTACTGTCTACTAGCCCCTTTCCTGCGTCTGAACTTCATACAACTTACGCCCCAATAAGCAACGGGCAGCACCGTCAAAATCAAGCACATGGTCACAAGCGTTCCCCAGAAAATGATGATTGCCATAGGCACCCAAAGACCGTCCCCGCTCAGCATCATCGGCAAAACACCCGCCGAAGCCGCCGCCGAAGTCAGGAATATCGGACGCATACGCCTGAGCGCTGAATTGTAGATGGCATTTTTAGAATCCAAATGTTCATCACGCTTCAATTCTTCGGCATAATCAATCATGATAATTCCATTACGCACCATGATTCCGAGCAAACTCACCATGCCAAGAACACCCGTAATCGTGAAGTCCAAATCCATAATCCACATAGCGACACCCGTGCCGAAAGTGGAAAGCGAAAGTAGCGAGAACAGCATAAGAGCCGTACGAATTCTCCGGAAGTGCCACACCATGATAAGGAACATCATGGCAACTGCAACGACGAGACCTTTAAGGAGTCCAGGGAGCGTTTCAACAACAGAGGCAGCTTCGCCACCAAGCTCCAATTTAACCCCATCATCTGCGGTCAGCTTTTTCAGCGATTCAAAATGCTTTAAGGCAAGGTCATTTGCACTGACGCCAGACGAGACTTCCGCAGAAATCGTCACTGTCGGGAGGCCGTTCCTTCTATCGCGAGCACCCTCGTTAAACACCGGCGAGAATTTCGCAATTTGGCGAAGCGGCGCATTGGCAAGTCCACCATAGGTTGCAATTTTTTCATTTTCAAGATCCGAGAAACCCGCAGAATCGGCATGAGTTCCTTTAAGCACTACAGGCACATTTTTATTGCCTTCCCAAAGAGTGGCAATCGGGAACCCAGCATTGTAGCGTGAAGCAAGCATCGCCTCAAGTGAGAACTGGTTCACCCCAAGCTTTGAAGCGTTTTCGTCAAGCGAAACCTTAATGCCGCTCAAGGGTTCTCCATAGGAGCTGCGAACAAGGTAAACCCCAGGGAGACTCCGCAAATAATTTTTCACTTTATCACTTGCAACTTTACGACCTTCATCCGTCCCTTCAGAAATTCTAATTTCTATGGGCGACGCGGCATCGCTAAAGCTGAGTTGTTTAAAGCGCACGAACACATTCGCAAAGTGGTCTACATACTTTTCCGAATACTCCTTGATAATTTCATCTGTTGCATGAGCGCTCTCGGTATTTACGATAAACTGCGCAAAATTTTCACCTGCAAATTGCGGTGCGTAAGTCATGTGGAAACGCGGCGAAGACATCCCCTTGAATGTGGTAATGTAGGTGACTCTTGGGTCCTTTTCCAAGATACGCTTCATGCTATCCGCCACGGCAGAAGTCTGATTTATTGACGTTCCATTCGGCAAATAAAATTCTACAGAGAACTGATTACGTTCTGCAATCGGCATGAGCTTTATGGGGCGAGAAAGAATCATAACCACGCCCAAGACAACACAAATAAGCGCCGCGAAAATGGTCAATTTCGGGAACCTGAAACAAGTTCTTAAAACACGTTCATAAATAAAGTTTGAGACACTTTCAAAAGAGAACTTGCTCTTCTTTTTCGTTTTCGGCTTCAAGAAAGCAAACTGCAAATAGGGAACAATAAATATCGCCACAAGCAAAGAAATCGTAAGGACGATTGTCACCGCCCACGGGAATGTCGTCACGAAATCGCTAAACATTCCATTCATCGTCACTAGGAACGGGAAGAAGGTAATGCTTATAGCAAGCGTAGCCGAAAAAATCGATTTCAAGAAATGCACGGCACTATGTTCCGCAGCTCTCCAACGTGAGCCAGGTCCATAAATTCGCTCCTGATAATCATCCAATATCACAATGGAATTGTCCACAATCATTCCGAGCGACACCATCAAAGCGGCAAGCGTCACGCCGTTTATTTCGTAGCCGAGGCCAAAGAAAAGCCCAAGCGAAATGAAAATGGATATGGGAATAGTCGAAGCTGCAATCAGAGCCACCTTGAAAGGCTGCAACAGAACGACCACAAGAATAACCGCCAATACGGCAACCAAAATTTCTCTCAAAAAGTCATCAATACTTTTGCCGACAACTTCCGTTTGGTCCGTAATGCGGAACATCTTAACTTCTTCGGGCAAGCTGCTTTCAAAATCCGATAGCACCTGTTTGATTTCCTTGCCCATTTTCACGATGTCGTGACCTTTCTTCATTTCAACACTAAGCATCACGCACTTGTTGCCGTTCACCTCGATGTAAGATGTTCGATCAGGATATTCGCGTTCCACACGAGCAACATCTTTCAGGCGAACCACACTTCCGTCAGGCGCGCTAAAGACTATTGTTTCGCGGACGCTTTCTAAAGAATTCACGCCGCTTTCTACATAAATCGGGTGATTGTATTCGCCATCCCTCAAAGTTCCCGCAATATTCACGAGACCTTGCCCCGAAAGGAATGCCGCCACCGACTTGTAGCCCAGCCCATACTGGGAAAGTTTATCGTTGTCCAGATAAATTGAAATTTGGTCTTTCTGCTCGCCAAAACGCGTGATGCGACCAACACTTTCAAGCGGCCTTAAATTATCCGCAAGTCCGTCAAGATATTCTCCCAATTCACGGTAAGTCTTATTCTTGCTTTCTATTGCCAACAACATCGACGAAGCATCGCCAAAATCATCCATCACGATGATCGCAAGGACTCCTGCCGGCAAGCTCGACTTGAACTGCGAAACTCCATGCTTAAAACGGCTCCAAAATGCATCCTTGTCATGCACATAATCTTCGAGCGCCACCTGAACAATCGACATGCCATCGCGAGTCATAGAAGTCGTTTTGCTCTTTTTGACATCGCCATAAGTGAAGATGTAGTCTTCAAGCGGTTTCGTAACACGGTCTTCCACTTCTTTTACAGTGGCACCAGGATAAACAGCAATCACGACGCCCTGACGCACCGTAAATTCAGGGAACTCATTTTTTCGGTTGGCAGAAAGGCCATAAACACCAAACAGCACCAAAAAGCAGCAAAGCATAAACACAATGCCGCGATAGCGCATGGCGACTTCAACAAAGGAACGTTTCTTTTTCATAGAATCTCCCTATTGAGCAACAACCTAATTTGATGTCTGGACGCGGTCACCCGCGCCCACCTTGGACATTCCCTTCACCACAACAGAATCGCCATCGTCAATCCCTTGCACCAAAAGCTGTGAACCATTTCCTAGAGAGGTTTCAACATTTTTTCTCGTCGTTTTTCCGCCACCGACAACCCAAACAAAAGAACGATTGTATTCATCCAAAAGTACAGCAGAAGCAGGGAGTTCAACACCCGTCACAGAATTTTTGCTATCGATGGACATTTCCAAAAGCATTCCCGGCAAAAGTTCACCGCCTTTGTTTTTTAGTTCAGCTTCGATTTGATAAGAACGCGAAAGCGGGTTTGCAGAAATCCCCTTATTTGTAATCTTCCCTTCAAAAGCTTTATCACCAAGCGCACCGACGCGAACTTCAACCTTATCGCCTACATTGAGCGTAGCAACATCTTTTTCAGGAACGGCAACGACAGCCTTAACCGTTGCGATATTCACGATGCGAAACACAGGAGCGCTCGGCACCACATTTTGCCCGACTTCAAGCGATTTGCCCGTCACAATTCCCGTTGCAGGGGCGTAAAGTTTGCAATCATCCAGCGCCTTTTGCGCAAGCTTTTCAGCCGCAATCGCCTGCCTGTACTTACTTTCGACATCCATCCACTGGATTTCAGAGATGGTCTTGTTCTCATGCAACTTTTCCATACGGGCGCGAGCATCTTCGACCTGCGTTTTCAATGCGGAGGCAATTTCCAAAGCACTTTTTGCAGAAGTATCATCCAAGGTCGCCACAAGCGCACCCTTGTTCACCTTTTTGCCTTCGGTCACACGCACCGACTTCACCGTCCCCGGCGAAGAAAAGCTCACCATCGTTGTCGCGACTTCGGCTACAGACCCCGCGTAACGCAACGAGCTGCCGACATTCGAATTCTTAGCGACAATAGTCTCGACTTTAACTATCGGCGTTTGTTTCTGAGCGGTTTTCTTGTCATTGCGAGAATTGAAGTCACTTTCGCAAGCAACAAGAGACAAT
>JBGVAT010000230.1:0-9710 GCA_045224895.1 Fibrobacter sp. | reverse complement strand
ACTTCGCTTTGTGGCTTAATTGCAGTCCGGGTAGTAACAACCGAAAAGGAAAATATACTATGGCTAATTTGCCTTCCGTCGAAGATCTGCTTGCTGCAGGCTCCCACTTTGGTCACCAGACTCAGCGCTGGAATCCGAAAATGAAACCGTACATCTTGGCAGAAAAGAACGGCATCTACGTTCTCAACCTCTCCAAGACTCGTGACCTCCTCGAAGAAGCTGCTAAGGCTGCTGCCAAGATTTCTGAATCAGGCAAGACCGTGCTCTTCGTTGGCACGAAGCCGACTGCACGTCAGTGCGTGCTCGACGCTGCTGCTACCTGCAACCAGTTCTCCGTCACCAACCGTTGGTTGGGCGGTATGCTCACGAACTTCCAGACTGTCCGCAAGTCCATCAAGAAGATTGACAAGATCGACACCATGGAACAGGACGGCACCTTCCAGGCTCTCTCCAAGAAGGAAGTCCTCGACAAGACTCGTGAACGCGCCAAGCTCCTCGACGTGTTCGGTGGTATCCGCGAAATGGTGAACCTCCCGGGCCTTCTCGTCGTGACCGACCTCGCTCACGAAAAGATCGCTGTTGCAGAAGCTCGCCGTCTCCACATTCCTATCATCGGCATCTGCGACACGAACGTCGATCCGACCCTCGTGGACTACCCGATTCCGGCAAATGACGACGCTGTGAAGTCCCTCAAGCTCATTGTGGACTACATCGCTGCTAACGTCAAGCCGCGCGTCGCTGCTGAAAAGAAGGAATCCAAGGAAGAAGTGAAGAAGTTCGACAACGGCGAGGACAAGTAATATGCAGATTACCGCTTCCCTCGTTAACGAACTCCGCCAGAAGACTGGCGTCGGCATGATGCAGTGCAAGAAGGCACTCACCGAAACTGACGGCGATATGGAAAAGGCTTTGGAACTCCTCCGCAAGCAGGGTGCTGCTGTTGCTGCAAAGCGCGCAGACAAGGCTGCTAAGGAAGGCCGCGTCTATCTTATCGAAACCGCAGAAAAGGCTGCTGCTTTCGAACTCACCTGCGAAACTGAACCGGTTTCCAACAACGACGACTTCGTTGCCCTCGCTGCCCTTGCTACCAAGGCTGTCGAAACTCAGGCAATCGCTTCCGTCGAAGATCTCAAGAACGCTGTCGTCGATGGCGTCAAGATCAATGACCGCCTCCAGGACGTCCTCGTGAAGATTCAGGAAAACATTGACTTCCGCAAGTTCGCAGAAATCAAGAAGGTCCCGAACTCCGTGTTTGGCGTTTACAGCCACATGAAGGGCAAGATCGGTGTTATCACTGAACTTGCTTTCGAAGGCTCTGCTGACGAAGCTGCTCTCAAGCAGGCTGCTAAGGACATCGCTATGCAGGCCGCTGCATTTGCTCCGGTTGCATTGAACGATGCTGCAGTTCCGGCTGAAACGATCGAAAAGGAAAAGGAAATTGCCAAGGCTCAAATCGAAGCTTCTGGCAAGCAGACCAAGCCTGAATTCATGCAGCGCCAGATTGATGGCCGCGTGGCTAAGGTCCTTAAGGAAATCGTTCTCGAAGACCAGGAATTCTTCATGTCTGAAAAGAACCCGAAGAAGCTCTCTGTCAAGGACTACCTCCAGGAAGTCGTTGCAAAGCAGCTCGGCCTTACCAGCTTGAAGGTCGTGAACTTCATCCGCTTCGAACGCGGTAACTAAGAGATTGTCATTCCCGCCTCCGAGCGGGAATCTCCTTACGGAGCAATTTCAAGATTGGTCGTCCCTCGCGGGGCGGCCAGTTTTTTATTGAAACAAAAGTTTTTATCAGAACAAAGCTAGAAGCGCAATGAATTTTACTTTGTCAGCTTGTGGTTGACGTGCGCTTCTACGACGTTGACCACATAGTCGCCAAGCTTCTCGTAATCGTTGATCAAGTCCATATAGTGGACGCCGATCTGGTAGCCGTAGCGCTGGGCGTTGATGTCGTCGATGTTCTGCTGCTTGAGCAACTTGCGGTAATCGTTGACGGCGTATTCAAGCTGCAGTATCTTCTTGGGAACGACTTGCGGGTTGTCTTCGACCACCAGCTTCATGTGTTCAAGCATCTTGTCGCAGAGCTTTACCATACTTCCGATTCGGCTGTACTGTTCTTCGGTAAAGTCCTCGCCGCTTGTAAACTTGCGGTTGATGACGCGTGACATGTTGAAGACCGCGTCACCGATGCTTTCGATTTCAGAAATTTCCTTGAGCATGCATTGGAGCGCCGTTTTGCTATCGGGGCTTAAACGGCCTTCGCTGACCTTGTTCAGGTAGTTCCCGATTTCGATTTCCATCTTGTCGCTGATTTCTTCGTACTTCTGGATGCGTGCGGACAGCTTGCTGAATTCGTCTTCATCCTTCAACTTGAGAAGCTCGGGAATGAAGTTGTACATCCTGATGGTGCGCTCGACGAACAGGTTGATTTCCTTGCGGGCTTCGAAAATCGAAAGTTCTGCGGTACTCATGAGACCGCCGCTGATGAACTTGATGCCGAAATCTTCGCTGTCTTCCTTTTCGCGGATGATCTTGCAGATCAGTTTTTCCATCGGCTTGATGAACCAGATGAGGAGCAATACGTTGCAAAGGTTGAATGCCGTGTGGAACCCGGAAAGTGCATATGTCACGCGGATGCCTGCCTGCGCAATTTCTTCTTCGGTCTGTGGCACAAAATTCGGATCGAAGTCGACGATATGGCAGACCATGTTCACGAATGGATTGAAGATGATGAGTATCCAGGCGACACCGAACAAGTTAAAGAGCATATGGGCGAGTGCCGCGCGCCTGGCCTGCGTACTTGCCGAAAGGGCAGCCAAGTTCGACGTTACCGTCGTGCCGATGTTTTCGCCCATCACGAGCGCGATGCCCTGATAAATCGGTAACACGCCGCTACTGCAAAGGATGAGCGTGATTGCCATGATTGCTGCCGATGACTGCACGCACATCGTGAGAATTCCGCCCAGCAACAGGAACAGGAGCGTGCTGAAAATGCCCCATCCGCCCGTCGTCGCAAAAAAGTTGATGATTGTTTGGTTGTGTGACAGGTCCATCGCAACCGCATTTTCGCGAAGCGTGGTGAGACCGAGGAACATGAATGCAAAACCGAAGACGAATTCGCCAAAGCTCTTTGCGCTGCTCTTGCGGAAGTAACTGAGTGCAATGCCGAGCCCGAAAAATGGCCACACAAAGCTGCTCATGTTGAACTGGAATCCGAAAATGGACATAATCCACGCCGTGGCCGTGGTGCCGATGTTGGCGCCCATGATCACGGGGATTGCCTGCTTGAGGGTGAGCAACCCGGCGTTCACGAAGCTGACCGTCATGACTGTCGTCGCCGTCGAAGACTGCACCGCCGCTGTCACGAATGTGCCCGTCAAAAGACCGCCCACGCGATGCTTGGTCATAGTGCCGAGAACGGCGCGCAGGTGGCCTCCGGTGAGTTTCTGCAAGCCTTCGCTCATCGTCTTCATGCCGAACATGAGGAGGGCGAGACATCCAATCATTTTTAAAATAGCGAGAATCATAGAACTTATTTTTTGGTAAAGATGGGAAAATCGATTCTGATTTCGGTGCCGAAGCCGACAGTTGATTTCAAGTTGATGGTTGCGTGATGGACTTCTGCAATGTGCTTCACGATCGAAAGCCCAAGACCCGTACCGCCCGTTTCTTTGGAACGGCTCTTGTCGACGCGATAGAAACGTTCAAAAATGCGGGACTGGCTTTCTTCGGGAATCCCGATGCCCGTATCCTTTACGGTAACGGCGTTTGGATCCACGATCACGACAACCTTCCCGCCCTGTTCCGTGTAGCGGATGGCGTTGTCGACAAGGTTGAAAATCATTTCGTAAAGCAGCTTGGAATTTCCGAGAATTTCGACAGAAGGATCGCCGTCCAACGAGAGCTGGATCCCCTTCTTGTTTGCATTCAGGAGGAGCCCTTCGATGCAGCTGTGCGACAGATTCCAGAGGTTGATTTTTTCGCTGGTGTCGATCGGCTTGGTGGCGTTGTCGTTCAACTTCGAAAGCGTGATGATGTCGTTTGCGATGGACTGCAGGCGGCGTGCTTCCTTATGGATTTTTCCCGCAAAGATCTTGATGTCTTCCGGCTTGGCCATTCCGTTTTCGATCAGTTCCGCATAGCCCGAAATCGATGTCAGCGGAGTCTTGAGTTCGTGTGATGCGTTTGCCGTGAACTCGTCCTTCAACGTCGAGATTTTTTGCTTTTCGTTCGAAAGCTGCTCGATCGTCAGTTGCAGCTCGAGATCCTGCTTGCGGATCGTGTTGACGAGCGGCGCAATTTCTTTATAGGAGTTCTCGATGTTCATCCATTCCGGTGTCCCTAGCTGGTCCACCAGTTTTTGCAGCGGACTGATGAAGACTCGGCTGAGTCCGATCGCGATGAGGATGGCCGCTAGCACAATCGCGGCAAGAAGTGCGATAAGGTAAGGAATCGTCTTGGAATAAGCCTGTTGCAGATTCGCCTGGCGCGTCCCTAGGCGAAGTACGTTCCCGTTGTCCAGCCGCTTGGCAAAGTAGAACGCCTTGGCCTGCATCGTCGAAGAATAGCGGAGGTCTTCGCCGACCCCTTTGGCAAAAGCGTCGTTCACCTCTTCGCGATTGAAGTGGTTCTCCAGCTTGCTCGCCTCGACATCGCTGTCGTAAAGAATGGAACCGGTAGAGTCGATAAGCGTGATGCGGAGTTCAGGACTGGCAAACTGCGCCAGCTTTTCGGGTGCAAGCGAATCGTTCACATACGCCGATTCGACAAGGTGCAGTTTTTCGCGCAAGTGCAGCTTGAGCTGTTCCGCCATCTCGCCTTCGAAAACCTGCGTCGTGAAGTAGACTGCAAACAAGGCGGCGAGAACGCCCATATAAATCAAGCTGTAACGGATTCGGTCTTTCATTGGGCCTTGTATCCGACATTGCGGATCGTCTGGATGATCACGCCCTGGTCGCCAAGCTTTTGCCGGAGCGTCTTTATGTGCATATCGACCGTTCGCGTATCCATCTTGAAGTCGATGCCCCAGATCTTTTCCAGGATCTGCTGCCTCGAATAGACGAGGCCCGGATGCGACAGTAAGAGCTTCAAAAGTTCGTATTCCTTGTACGTCAATTCGACACCGACCCCGCCGACAGTGACCGTGCGCGTCCCCGTATCAAGAACGACATCCCCGAGCGAAATCCTGGAGTCTTCGGCTTCGGCCTTCATGCTGCCCGAGCGGCGGAGCAACGCACGAACTCGCGAAACAAATTCCAGAATGCCGAACGGCTTTGCAATATAATCGTCCGCCCCCAAGTCGAGCCCCTTCACCTTGTCTAGCTCGGAACTCTTGGCTGTGATCATGATGATTGGGACGTTCTTGGTGTTGTCCTGTGCGCGGAGACGCTTTAAAATGCTGAGACCGTCTTCTCCCGGAAGCATGATGTCGAGAATGAACAAATCCGGGACGCAGACCTTGACCTCTTCGTCCAGCTTTTTGGCGCTTTCAAAAGCTTTTGGTTCAAAACCGCTGCTCTTGAGCGCGTAAACTTCCAGTTCGCGGATTTCTGAGTCGTCTTCCACAATGTAAATCATATCCATAACCTGCGAATTATGCCCTCAAGATAAAAAGTATGGGCGGATAAATCAATGCCCGGAATCGAGGATTAGCAAAGGTTTTGAATGGACTTTACACGGATTTTACAAAGCTTTACCCGCAGTTTACAATGCCGAAAACTGTTTTTTTATAGACTATTTTGAAACTGGAATTTCCTGAATAGGGTCGCGCTGCTCCAGATTCACTTTGTAGCCGCTTTCGATGGTTGTCCCGAGCTGCAACTGGATCAGCCTCATCGCATGTTCGCGGGCCCTGCGCTTTAGCTCGGCGCTGTTTTCCTGCTCGTATTTCTTTTGCTCGGAAATAAAGAACTGCTTGAAGTCTTCAAACCGGATATTGTTGAACCAGCCCTGCTTTTCCCATACAATCTGGATGCTCTCGAAATCGATGCTGTGGCTCAGAATCCTGGGCTCCGGAAGGTAGATGAAAATGTCGCTCGTGGTGGGCTCCACGAGAATCTTGATATCCTTCAGGTCGTAACCCAACTTGACATCGCCCTGGTATACTAGCGAAAATTCCTTGATGGACTTGTTGATTCTCCAGTCAGGAATGTATTCGAGAAGCTTTTTGGCGTCCTGGTAGTTCGCGTTTTTGCGGTAGTGATGGTGGAGAGTCGCTAGCTCCGCAATCTCGCTGATCTGCTGTTCCACAAACTCGCTCGTGATGCTCGTCCGTTTTGTGCCGGAGTACAGCTTTTTCATGACAAGCGCGGTCGTCACGCTTGTCGCGCAAATGATGAGCAAAATCGCAACGATTTTCAGGGCAAGTTTCATACTATAAATCTATGCAAAAAAGAGGCGAAAGGGTAAGCTCCGTTTTAATAAATTATATTTTGCGAAACAGGAGAAACTTATGCTGAAAAAGTTCTTGTCTTTCACATTAACGGGCTTTGCCACTCTCGCACTTTTTGCTTGTGACGATGATACTAATTCGATTCAAGTAGTGGAACAAGACCCGCCGCAAGTCAGCACGGAAAGTTCTTCTTCCGAAGCCACTGAAGTAAGTTCTTCTTCGCTCGAAACATCATCGGAAAGTTCCTCGTCCGAGGAATTGCCTCTTCAAGATACAACTGCCGAAAAAACGCATTTCGATAAGCTGCCCTTCGATACTACGGGCGTTGAACCTGAAATTTATCACTATGGACCTCTTCTAGAAGATGAGGATTCTACCTATTTTAAAGAGATTTTTGGCGATAAAATAAATAACGCGTATTGGGTCCTGCCTGAAAATAACGGCTATTGCTACACCATCGATGAACCGGAAGGAGAATTGGGCGGTGGTTATATAACTAATGGACCAGATCAGTATATAATTATCGAACAGAATGATTCCCTTCTGCTTTCTGATAGTCGAAACTGCACCACCTATGATTGGGGTGACTGCCATGATGATGAATATGCCTACACGCAAAAAATAACGGTTGGCGCAGACTCCTTCTATTATGGTGAGTTTGAATCTACATTGTTGTTAATCAAAATGACCGATTCCACAATAACTCAATGGTCGGTGAAAAATCCGAACTATGTTCCGCCTGCTCAAGATACGACTGTACATGGTTGGGCAAAACGTTGGTTTGAAGAAGATTCGATGGTGACATTTGTCGGCGCGAATCCGAACTCCGACTTTGTGGATACCATTTTCATTGAAAAATACAACCTGAAAATCACTAATCTGGAAACGACGTGGATCTTTGAAAATGAAACCTGTACCAAATTAGGTTATAAAGCTGCCCCTGGGATCACTCCGGCAGAATCCTGTAAAGCCTATATTGAACACTATAACGAAGGCGCTAAATGTATTCAACGCAATATGGGCTTGTCGAAATATAAGTTCGCAAGATTATGCCGTCCAGAACCTTTTAGGTATAGGCAGAGCGATGTTTGGTGCATTCTAGACAGCGAAAAGCCTAACGATTAGAGTAAAGCGAAGGCGTTTATGGCGTCTTTTTCATACTCCATTTAAGAAGTATTTGTAAATGAGTTTAGATGTTTTTATCATAGGTGCCGGCTGCAGTGTCCCGTATGGATTTCCTACGGGCGCCATGCTGATGCAGAAGTTGAAAAATTTCGAATACGGAGATAATAATCTAGATCGTCAATCCTTTTCTCCTCCTTCTTACCTATTTGATTTATACTTTGAACTTTTTGGAAAAAATCAGGATTACGCCAAATTAAGAAGGGCGGACGAGCCATATTCTTTTAAAGCTGACGATATTGAAAATAGAACTTTTTGCAAGATGAGTGAAACTGTAGTTCCTTTTGCCAAGAGCATTCGCCACTCAATGATGGTTTCGACAGATGAGTTCTTAAAGAATCGTCTTAATCAAGAAAAATTAGAAGAGGCTGACTTTGGTAAACGTCTTATTGCTAGAGAGATTCTTGTTGCGGAACGGGAGTCTGAAAAACAATTTTCTTACGAGGATGGTAAAAGATTATCAAAAAAGTATTGGCTTGGCAACATTGATTGGATTCAACATCTGCTTTCTCGGATAGACCAGCAACCTAATTGGGAAGAAATCCTGAAACAAACGGTGTTTCTCACCTTTAATTATGACCGCGTTCTAGAGTATTGCATCTTCTTGTATTTGACATCGGACAAGCAATATGCAGATGCTGATGCTTATTCCTTCATAAATGAAATGCAAATATATCATGTCAATGGCTTTATCGGCTCTCTTGAAAAAATTCCTTTTGGAGCGGTAGAGAATGGCGTGTATCAAAAAATTGCCGAAGGTATGGAAACTGTTTGGGAAAAGCGTTTGAATCGCGATGAATCTGAAAAAGAAAAGTATCAAGAGTTCCTGAAAAAAGTACAGAGAGTCTATTTCTTGGGTTTCTCTTATATTCCGGATAATCTTGATTCTATAGGAATTAGTCGTGGTGCAGGAATCATTCGAAACGCAGAAGTCTATGCTACGGCCATGGGCTTGTCATCTCAAAACCGTTTAAGGATTTCGTCGTATTTGGATCTCAAAGACTTTGAAAAAAGAAACGAACCAGAGCCAATGCCCGAAATTGAAGTTCTATACCAGCCTTTTAAGACGAGTACTGTGCGCCAGCAGGAATATAAACAGAAAGAAAAAATAGCGAAGGAGCAAATAAGAAGCAGACGAATACGCTACGAAAATAGAATCCTCAAGGATGCAAGTGCGGTTGACTTGATTCTTGATTATTATACAATTCCATAAAAAGCGCAAACTCACTTTTGGGTGTTATTTTTGCTTTTCCGCAAGTTCGTCTGTTTGCCTTTCATATGGAATTAGTGTATATTTAATGGCGGAGGCTATTATGTCTTATGAAACTGTAATTGATCAGATAAAGTCTCTTCCAGAAAGTTCTTTGGAAGAAGTTTCGAGATATATCGAATTTTTGCTGTATCAACAGGAACAGGCTGACATGGCTCCGTTAATTGAATCGGATGAAGTTTTTGAAGAAAAGATGGAACGCGGTTATGCCGACGCTATTGAAGGTCGAGGAAAACCGATGGAAGATGTGTTCTCCGATTTAAGTAAGCGGTTCGTCTAATGAACTACAAGGTGCTTGTGTCTGAACAGGCCGAACGAGACCTGGGCGACATTTATTCATATATTTGTTGTGAACTGAAATCCAAATCGAGTGCAGAAAGAGTTGCCCTGCGACTGCGTGGTGCGATGATTAATCTTTCGGTAATGCCAAAGCGTTATCGTGTATATCCGTTAGAACCTTGGTTTTCGAGAAATGTTCGTTTTGTCGCTGTTGGAAATTATGTAATCTTTTATCTTGTAAAAGAAGCTGTGTCGGAAGTTTGGATAATTCGTATCGTGTATGGAAAACGCGATATGAAGAAAACTCTTTGATGATGTTTAATACATAAACAGAAAGCCCCGACTCGTAAGAGCCGGGGCAATTTCTTTTAGAAGGAGATTCCCGGTCAAGCCGGGAATGACATCTCGTGTAGGCGGCGTAGCCGCGATTATTACCTAACCACTAGCTACTTCCTACTGTCTACTTCCTACTGCCTACTAGGCTTGCTTGTAGCTTTCGAGCGATTCCACGCGGAGGCTCTTCACAAAGTTGTAGTGCTTTGCGACTTCGGCTTCGGCGAGGTTCAAGTACACCTTCATGCTCTTGTCGAA
>JBGVAT010000229.1:0-49833 GCA_045224895.1 Fibrobacter sp. | reverse complement strand
CTTGATGTGCGCAGTGCAAAGCTCGACAATCCGGTGAAGGCGATTGAAAAGTTCCGCGACCAGCTCAAGGCGAAGGGCGTGGAATTGCTTGTGGTGATTACGCCGGGCAAACCGAGCATCTATACTGAACGCTTGACGGGGCGCGATTCTCAAGTCGCGGGTGTCGAAAATGCGGCCGGACTCCAGTCGCACGGCAAGAAGATTTTGGATTCGCTCACGCGTGCTGGCTTTAACACGGTGGATTTGTACACGCCGCTTTTGGCCGCAAAGTCCCGCGATTCCGTTGAAGGTGCGCTTTATCTGAACGACGATACGCACTGGACTCCGCGCGGTGCAGAAATTGCAGCTGATGTGATTGCGAAGAAAGTCCGCGAGATGGTGGATGCAGGATTTGTAAAATTCCGTGGAAAGGATGATGTGCGCTATATTGCCTCAGATTCCGTTGCAGACCGCATGGGTGATGTGGGCGAGATGAGTGGTCTCAACAAGTTCAACGTGTTCAAGGTGCAGCAGGTGACGGGGCATGTCGTGATGCAACAGAATATCAAGGAACGCTCTGAAACGCTCCCGGTGGATTCAGCTTGTGTAGAAGCAGCAAAGAGCGCTTGCAAAAAGAACGATTCTTGCTTTACGGCTCAGTCTGCGCTTTGCGAACGCGACACCGTGCTTTACGACACTACAGTTACCCCCTTCAAAGACGATTTCCGCAAGTCCGAAATCTTGATTCTCGGTGACAGCTTCAGCCGCATTTACCAGACCGATTCGCCGGTGAACGCCGGATGGATTGCTCACTTCGCGAAGAACATGAACCGCCCGGTTGCCTCCATCGTGAGTGACGGTGGCGCCTCGACGCTCGTCCGTGAAAAGCTCGCCCGCAAGGCTAGCGTGCTTAAGGGCAAAAAGCTCCTCATTTGGGAATTCGTCGAACGCGATCTCCGCTTCGGCGCCGAAGGCTGGAAAAACGTAGAATTTTAGATTAATTGCGCTGGAGGCGCAAAGTATGCCAAGACATGGAACCCCGACGCCGGGACAGGCGATCCTCGAAGGAATTGAATGGCTCAAGATTGACAAGCCGGAATTTGCCCGCAGGGTGGGCGTTTCTGTAGAAATGCTCGACCAGCTGATTGCAGGTGAAATCAGCATTTCGACTGAAATGGCGAATGCGCTTGAATCGGTGACGGGGAGCCCCGCCGCCTATTGGAAAATGCTCGAACGCAAAAGCCGCGCTTCTCGGTAACGAATACTAAAGTAACGAATACTAAAAAGTGTAAGGCGCCCCCGGAACGGAGTCCGGGGTGACAACTTATTTATTATACTTGCGATATGAATATTAAAGATGCCGTTTCCTTTATGTGCGACCTCGCCAAGGGCGAAGCCGAACAGTTTGATGTTATCGCCTCCAACTCTCATTCCGAAGGCCTGTCCGTCTTCCAGGGACAGGTGCAGAACACGGAAATCTCCGATTCTGTCGGGCTTGGAGTCCGCGTCATCAAGGATGGTCGCCCCGGATATGCTCACACGGAACGCCTGACGGACGATGCTCTCCGCCAGACGCTCAAGGACGCTCTTTGCCACACGCAGTGGACCGAAAAAATCGATATCACGCTCCCGAAGGCAGTTGAACTCCCGAAGGGCGAGCCGAACTACAATCCGGCGCTCGAATCGCTTGACCTTTCGACGATGAAGAACTTCTGCATCGAGCTTGAAAAGGCGACATTCGCAAAGTCCAACGAAATCGAGAACATTCCGTATCTCGGTGGCGATATCGAACGTGACTATTCCATCGTGGCAAACAACACGGGCCTCTTTTACGAAGCTCGCTCGAACTGTGCTTCTGTCGGTGCGGGTGCAGTCGCTAGCCGTGACGGTATCAAGAAGCTTGGAAACTATGTAAAGAACGGCCGCAACTGGGAAGATTTCTCGATTGATGAAATCGCAAGCCGTGCCGCAGAATATGCGACAGAACTCTTTGGCGCGAAGAAAATCGAAGGCGGCAAGATTCCGGTGATCCTTTCGGAACGCATCTCGTCCCGATTCATCGGTATGTACAGTCATCCGTTCTTTGCCGAAGCCATGCAGAAGGGACAGTCCCGTCTTGACGGAAAGGAAGGCGAAAAGATTGCTAGTGACGCCTTCTCCTTGTGGAACGACCCGCAGGGCGAAATGTTCGAACACAAGTTCTACTTTGACTCCGAAGGTTGCGAGACCAAGCGAGTCAAGGTCGTCGAAAACGGCGTCTTCAATTCGGCTCTTTACAACCTCGAAACAGCATCGAAGGCTCATCGCGAAACGACCGGCAATGGCGAACGCGGCTTTGGCAGCAAGATGTCTACAAGTTTCTACAACTTGCTTGTCCCGCCTTCTACGATGACGACGGCAGATCTCATCAAGCTGTTCCCGAAGTGCCTGCTTGTCGTGCGCTTGGAAGGCAATTCCGGTTGCAGCTCCGTGAGTGGTGAACTCAGCATTGGCGCACACGGTTTCTGGTGCGAAAACGGAACCATCCAGCATCCGGTCGACGGCGTCACTCTCAGCGGTAACTTCTTCGACATCATCAAGAATGTTGTGGCCGTGGGCAACGAATATCGCGATCCGTTTGCTAGCTACAAGGTGCCTGCACTCGCCATAAGCGAACTCAGCGTGAGCGCATAAGGCTTGGCATTAAAACGGTCTTTGTGACCTTGATTGAATATGGCGGGCGATGTCCCGCCATTTCTGTATAAAAATGAAATGCTGCAAGGTCGAGAATCCGGAGGTGGCCAAATTCAAGCCCTTGCAGCATAGTGTTTGAGGTGTATACTTTAAAAGTTTTTCGGTCGCGATTACGGTTTGTACTCGTTATTGTCGCGGTACAAGTCCAAGACGCCGACGCTCTCCGTATTGGTAGTGTGGCAAAGCAAGTCGTTAGGCGTGATGAACATTGCCTGCTGCGCCCTTGCTTTCTTGATCAAGTCTTCGATAGAATTGACGGAAGTGCCAATGGCCTTCAGGAGCGTTTTCAGGAAATCTTCGATGGCATGGCTCAAGGCGTTGCCTTTGACCAGATTGACGTGATTCTTGTTCTGGTCGTCGACGAGGTTGTTCAAAAGTTCGTCGATGGATTCGGTCACCGGTTCTTGTGCGGCATCCGCAAAATGGCTCGTCTTGAAATTGTATTCTGTAGCGTGTTCGACATACAAGTCAAAAAGTGTCGCTGCGCGTTGTTTCCTGGATTCCGGCTGGAGGTCTCCATTCTCGATTTGAAGCTTCAAATTCGGGTTGTTCTTGGAGGCATCAAGGAAGCACTGGTAAACATAGGAAGAGCAGACTAGTGTGTGCTTGCCGTCGCGGTACTTGTCATCGATAAACTTTTTCAGTTCTGCCGTGGCGACTCTTAAAAGCTTGATGACAACATCTTGCTTGAGGCCTTCGTCAGAAACGTTCTTGTAGATGAGGATCATGGCCATCAAGACAAGATCCGAATAAGGATAGGGAAGGTCTTGACGCACGTAGTCGTAGGCGGCGTCCACAACCGGAGCGACGATGCTGTCGTAATCGTTTCCGAAACCGCCTTTCTTTGTAAGTCGGCGAACGTGTATGGTGCGTTTTTCTTCGTCAGCGAATTGTTCTGTCGAGAGTAAGTGCAGGTCGATTCCAGTTCCACCGGAGTCAGCCAAGATGGCCTTTTCACCGTTCTGGACGAAAAGCGCTCCGTGGCAGGCTTCTGATTTTGTAAATCTTTTGATCAAGTTGTCGATGCGGCTATTGTCGCCTTCGAAAATAAGGATGTCGCCGGGCTTCAAGTCCTTGAGCCCGATAACCTTTTCTTTTTCATCAGATGATATTTTCTGGTCCTGTTCGATCATGCTAGATCCCTGTTCCTAAGAAGGTACAGAGAAAATAGCATAAGCATAAACGTTGTGCAATAACCCATTTGGGTTATTTTTTAAACTTTTTTTGGCCGAAAATCACTTTTTTGTGAAGATGTTTTGTACGCTGCCAATCAAAAACGACCTTAGCGGTTCGTTGACGCCTTTTAAAAGCTGCTCGACTTCTTTTATCGTGATTTTGGGGTAATGCTCAAAAAGCTTTTGGGTGTGGGTCTCGCTTTCGGTGGTGTCACCGAGGATGTTGCAGCAGGCGATGGCTATGAGACGGATGGCCATTGCTGTTGGCGTGAACATCAGGATTTGGTTAGCCAACGTCTTGCATTCGTTGTATTTGCCTTGCAGCAGCAGGATGAAGGCCCTGGCTTGGTAGGTTGTCTGCAGGGCTGACTCAGGAATGCTGCGGATCGTGTCGTCGATGAGTTCCATAGCCTGTGCGGCTTGACCGGTGAGCATGTAGATTTGCGTAAGTATGGTGCGCGCCATCACCATTTGCGGGTTCGCTTCGACGACCTGCCTGAGGTAGGCAATAGCCTCGGACTTGTTTCCGATAGTGATGTTGTATAGCGCCATGATCATCTGCGAATAGATGGAGTAAGGCGCGTTGTGCATGGCCTTGTGCGCAAATTCGCTGAGTCTGGCGGAATTCTCTTGTATGTTGTCCCAGTTCTCGAGAATGGCATAGTAGTAGGCCAACGACAATGTGTACAAGGCGACTTCGCTGTAAGAAATCTTTTCGACAATAGGAGTGAGAACTTTCTTGCAGGTCTCAAACGAATCCTGGCTGCGGTTTTCGAGCTTGGCGTAGCAGTAGGTTGTGGCGATCCACCAGTAGGGAATGGGAATGTCCGGATTATGCTTGAGCTTTGTCGAGGCGATGAGCAAGTTGCGGAACAGGAGAATTGACGATTTTCGAGCAAGGCTTGCAATGTCGTTCGTATTTATTTTGGCTGACGTTGTCCACAACAGTTCGTTGGTGTTGCCGATCTTGGTTGCAAAGTGGAGCGTTTCTTCGGGGGTTTCAGAATAAGAAACATCTATCTGGAAGCCGGGGTTTGGGCAGTTTTCAAGGGCTTCGGAAATGCGGAACGTGCGGTATTGGTGGATTCCTTCTACAATCGAGAGGTACAGGTTCTGTGCCTTGGGGTGCTGCGAAATGTTTTCGTTGATACGGAAGATGATGTTCAGGTCTTCGGGTGTATCGTCGCTTTCGATGTTTGATACAGAACCTGAAGTCACGGCTTCGGTTCTGTTGGTGACTTCGAGTATCTTATAAATTTTTGTTAAATGAACCTTGACGGTATTGGGGGATATGTCCAACGTCTTGCAGATTTCGTTGTTGGTCAGTCCCTTGCGCAATAGGGTCAAAATCTCTTTTTGTCGAGAAGTCAGCTCTTGTTTCTTATTTTGCTCAAACATGCGCATAATTTAATATAAAAGCCCATTATATGGATTTTTTATACCCACGAAAACTAATGATAATTCGTCTATGATGTTGATTTTTGTAAACAAATGACCAAAAAAAAGGAAATTTTAGCCATTTTTGTTCCAAAAAATGTATTGCTACAAAATTTATGTAAAGCAAATTACTACGAATAAAGAAAAATAATTTTTACAATCCTCGAAAATAATGAAGTTTGACTATATTGCGCGTGTAATAATTTGTTGTTACTAATAAAGAAAATTGTAAGAATAAAATATAGATGTAAGAGATTGTACAAAGTATGATAGGTGCTTCACTACAGTTTCTGGCAATGCAGCTGAATCTTCATTTAAGGCGGACTTTGGGGGTTCGCGAGGATCTGGTTGTCGTTTCCAGAATACTTGAAAACGATGGAAAGGAGTACGAGGGAGCTACGAACAAGCTTAATCTATTCCTTGTAAACATGGAACGTGATAGCATGGTGCAGAACCATGCTGTTCCAGAGTATCGTGGTGACCGCGCTGTAGTTCCGTCAAAAGTTGTATACCTCAATCTATACTTTATCCTTGCTGCCAATTTCAAGGGGGGAAACTACGTGGATTCGTTGCGCTATTTGTCAAAGGCGATAGCGTTTTTCTTGGATCATTCTTTTTTTGACCGTACGAATTCACCTGACATGCCGGAAGGTTTGGAGAAACTCTCTATCGACATGGAGTCCTTGAACATGCAGGAAATGAACAACTTGTGGGGCACGATTGGTGCAAAATATGTTCCCTCCGTGCTTTACCGCCTAAGAACCGTGGCGCTTGGCGGCAACTACTCGTATTACCAGCCGTACGTTATCCGGCTTCCCGAAAACACTGAATTGGGGCTCATCTGATGGAATACGCAAAAATTGTAGAAGTGTCCCTCTGCCACGAATACTTCAACGGGAGTACGTGTGGCTTCAAGGTGCTTCCGTCGCCTGATTCGACCGAAATCCTGAAACGGAGAGATGCGCTTTGCCGTATTTACGACGGAAAGATACGGCTGCTAGCCCCGGTAAATGCTTTTGATGAAGATGTGACGCTCTTCTTTTATGTCAAGGCCTCCATTGCGGAAGTCTGGAATGTCACGTGCTTTGATGGTGTCGCCCATGACGAATTCCCCGTTGTCGAGGTGTCGTACGACGGGATTGTTTCGTTTGAAGGACGTGACAAGAAGTCCATCCCGGAACTGAACCGGATGTTTGGTGTGATATTTGCTTTGGAATTGCACGTCAAGGCGCACGAGCCGCTTGTCTGCAACGTGACGATTCCGACAAAAAAAATGAGGTGGTGCTATTGCGTCTCGGGCTGCTATGCCGAACGCGATTTGCAAATAAATGACTCGCTCAAGGTTGATGAACCTGTCGAATTTGACTGCGTGGAAAAATCCCCGCGTCTTTCGCTGTATGTATCGAGATGCGAAATCCCGATTGTAAGTGGTGCTCCGTCACGGTTCCAACTGCTTGATTCCGCAACGTCGAAGGTCCTTATAAAGAGCCTTCCGAATGCAAGCGGAAAAACACTTGCCAAGGCGCGTCTATGCGATGGCACGAGGGCGATTGTCGCTGAATGCTTTGTTAATCCATAAAAATAGGAGAATCATAAATGCCTACATCATACAAAACTCCGGGCGTCTATCTCGTTGAGAAAGACGCGTTTCCGGGCTCGGTGGTGGAAGTAGCAACTGCTGTTCCTGCATTTATCGGCTATACCGAAAAGGCGGAATACAATGGAAAGGACTTGACAAACAAGCCGTTCCGAATCACTTCCTTTGCTGAATACCTCAACGTTTTCGGTGGCGCACCGACCATAAGGTTCACTTATGGCAAGGCTATCGAATCGGCTCCAACATCTGACGATGCCGAAGGTGAAGCCGAAGCAAAGAGTGCCGAAAGCAAGTCTGGACTTCAGACGACGCAGATGTTCCGCCTGTACGACTCAATGCGCATCTTCTTCCAGAATGGTGGCGCAGCTTGCTATATCTGCTCTGTGGGCGGTTACGATAAGCAAATCGACAAGGATGAATTGCTCAACGGCATCACTCCGTTTGTCAAGGAACAGGAACCGACGCTTATGCTCGTGCCGGATGCTGTTTCTCTCAAGAATGCTGTGGACTGCGCTAGCATCCAGAATGCTTTGCTCGCCCATTGCGACAAGATGCAGAATCGTTTTGCCATTCTCGATGTGTTCGATGGCTACAAGGAACCGGGCGAAGTCATCAACACCTTCCGCGAAGGCGTGACCTCGTTCCTCAAGTATGGTGCGGCATATTATCCGTGGATCAACACGAACATCGTTTCTTCGAGCGAAGTTTCTTTTGCAAACATCAAGCCGGAAGATGAAGGTGGTTATCCGACTCTCGCTCTTGACCTTGCCAAGTCCGTGGTGCCGGGCGTTTCTAGCCTCGACGTTTCTGAAGAAGATGCAAAGAAGCTTTCGAAGCGCGAAGTCGAACTGTTGAGCTTCTTCAAGAAGCTCAGCACGTTTGATGCGTCGAAGGATAATGCAACCGATTTGCACAATACGCTCTCCGTGGTCTGCCCAAAGTATGCCGCTTTGATGAATTCCATGAGCGAAATGCTTAACTTGATGGCTCCTTCTGCTGCAATCGCCGGCATTTACTCCCGCGTCGACAACAGCGAAGGCGTGTGGAAGGCTCCGGCAAATGTGGGTGTCAATGGCGTTGTTTCTCCGGCCGTGAATCTGACGAGCGACGAACAGGAAGACTTGAACGTTCCGCTGAACGGCAAGGCCGTGAACGCCATCCGCTATTTCGTTGGTGACGGCATCAAGGTCTGGGGCGCACGTACGCTTGACGGCAACAGCCTCGATTGGCGCTATGTGAACGTCCGCCGCACAATGATCATGCTCGAAGAATCCATCAAGCAGGCATCCAAGGCTTACGTGTTCGATGCAAATACGTCTACCACGTGGATTACGATGCAGAATATGATTGGCAACTTCCTCAATGGCATTTGGCGCCGTGGCGGTCTTGCCGGTTCTACGCCGGAAGATGCTTACGAAGTCCATGTCGGTCTTGGCGATACCATGATCCCGGAAGATATTCTCGAAGGAATTTTGAGAGTGACCGTCAAGGTGGCTCTGATCCGTCCGGCAGAATTCATCGAACTCACATTCCAGCAACAGCAGCAGAAATCGTAATTGGAGGTAATGTAATATGGCTGAAGGTGCCGAACAAAGTAAAAATGTATGGCCTATGCCGAAATTCCACTTCAAGGTGATGTGGAATGATGTTCAGATGTCCTTCCAGGAAGTTTCTGGACTTGACGCCCAATCCGAAGAAATCAAGTACCGTGCTGGAGACAGTAGCGTGTATTCTGTCGTGAAAATGCCTGGCCTCATCAAGTACGGTAACGTGACGATGAAGAAGGGTATCTTCAAGGGCGATAACAAGTTCTGGGACTGGTTCTCGAAAATCAAGATGAACACCATCGAACGTACGACCGTTACGATAAGCCTTCTTGATGAACAGGACAAGGAAACGATGGTCTGGACTCTCAAGAATGCTTGGCCCACCAAGATTACGGGAACGGATCTCAAGGCCGAAGGGAACGAAGTTGCCGTTGAAAGCATCGAAATCGTTCACGAAGGTCTTCAAATCAAGAACGCCTAGTAGGTAAAGTCAATGCCGCTCCCTGGAGAAAAAACAGGTATTCCACCTCTTGTTGAATGGTCTATTCCGGTAGCCTTCCATTTTGGCGTGTCCATAGATGGCGAGATGGTCTCGTTTTGCGAGGTCAGCGGGATAGAATGTTCTCTCGAATTGGAACCTGTTATCTCAGGGGGCGATTGCTCTCATAGCTATTATGTCCCGAAGGCAAGGAAGTATTCTGACCTTGTCCTCAAAAGGGGCGTTGTCAGAAAATCAGACAAGTTCTTTGAATGGTGCAAGGAAATCTTGTCCGCAGAACTGACTAAGAATGGGATCAAGCCCAAAACACTGATGGTTACGTTGCTGAGTGAAAAGGATGAGCCGTTGGTTACGTGGTCTTTTGAAAATGCCTATCCCGTTAAATGGAGCCTGGGGGCGTTCAATGCGGATAAAAGCGAGGTGGCCCTGGAAACGGTCACTTTGAAGTACTATTCGTTCGATGTCAAGAAATAGTAGGAATCCGAATGTCTCTTGAAATAAAGAATTTGGTCATCAATGTTCATATTGCCGGTGTAGCTGCCGACACGGTGGTCCAAAAGATGGAGAAATTGCGCTCTGAAGTTTTGGATGAGTGCAAGGAACTCATTGGTGAGTCCATTGAAAGAATGAAGGAGCGCTGAGGATGGCTCTGGAAAAAATGAAAATCACCTCCAAGGGGAAGGAATTCACCGTCATGGTGAATCCCGAGAGTTATTCTACCAAGGATTCCATAGAATATTCCCAGGGCGTGAATGATCTTAGTCCAAAGTTCGAACAGTATAAAGGCTCCCGGTTTTCGGTTCCCAAAATCTTTCTGGATACGACCGGTACGATTCCTGCTGATCAGTGGCCCATCAAGGATGGTTCTATTGATGACATGGTGTCGGCGCTCAAGAAGATGGTTTATGAATTTGACGGCAATGAACATGAACCGCCGATAGTCGAAATTTCGTGGGGCTCGACGCACTTCAAGGGGCGTCTCCGCTCTATGGATACGAAGTACACGCTTTTTGACCAGTCCGGGAGTCCGCTCCGAGCCGAAGTATCGCTTGACTTTATCTCGTACGAGACGATGAAGGCGCTCGAGGCAAAGCAGAACAAGAAATCTCCTGACTTGACCCATATCATTGAAGTCAAGTCCGGTGACACTTTGCCGAATCTTTGCAATAGGATCTATAAGGATCCGTCGTACTATATGCAGGTTGCTCGAATCAATGGACTTTCGAGCTTTTGCCGTTTAACTCCGGGAACACGCCTAGTTTTCCCGCCTCTTGTCGATTAAGGGTTGTATGTCGAATAAGTCTCCCATATTCAAGGATGAAGGCCCGGTAGAATGCGTCATTCAGGGAAATGGCAAGTCGCTGTCGTCTATCCTGCCGATTGTTTCTGTAGATGTCTATTATGGAATCAATTCGATCCCTAAGGCGGTGGTCGTTATCGAAGATGGCGAAATGAATAACGGCACGTTTCCGCTAAGCGATGGCAAGGAACTGGAGCCCGGTTCCGAAGTGACCATCAAGGCGGGGTATGCGGCGAATTCGGAGCCGATTTTTAAAGGTGTTGTTATCCGCCACGGAATTTCGATTTCTAAGCGAGGCCAGAGCTGCGTAAAGATTGAATGCCGTGACAAGGCGATCGCGATGACGTGCGCCCGCAATAATTCGAATTATCTCGAAAAGTCCGATGATGACATCGTCAAGAAACTGGCCGGAAAGTACGGTGTTTCTATAAAGTCGAATATGGGTGGCGAAGCGCATAAGGAAATTTTGCAGTATTATTGTACCGACTGGGATTTCATAATGACCCGTGCGGAGGCCAATGGCTGCTGGCTTTTGGCCAGTGACAAGGGAATGTCCATCGAAAAGATTGCCGCAAAGGGGTGTGCCGACGTTGAACTCACTTGGGGTACGGACATTATTGAACTCAAGGCCGAAGCGAATGCGCTTTACCAGGTCAAGAATGTTGAAGCGAAGGCCTGGGACATCACCAAGCAGCAGGTGATTTCTGGAAAGTCCGGGATGAAGTCGCTGGGGGGCCAGACCAATCTTGACAACGGTAAGCTGCAAAAGGTCTTGAATGTTTCTTCGAATACGCTCCAGATCAATTCCCAAGTGTCGAAGGGAATGCTTTCGTCCTGGGCTGAAGCGGACCAGCTGAAAAATGAACTTTCAAGAATTTGCGGATCTGTGGTTTGCCTGGGATCCACTAAGGTAAAACTCGGCGGTCTTGTGGGGCTCAAGAATGTCGGAGACCGCTTTAAGGGCGGTGCGCTTGTTTCGGGCATCCATCATCATGTGAGCGACGGCGTGTGGACTACCGAATACACGTTTGGAAAGCCAAAGGAATGGTATTCGGAAAAGTTCGATGTCTCGTCTCCGATTGCGTCGGGATTCAACTGTGGCGTGAACGGCCTTTTGACCGGAATCGTGATGCAGATTCACGACGACCCCGAAAAGCTGAATCGTGTCAAGGTGAAAATTCCCTTGATGGAAAATGAAAAGGAAGATGTCTGGGCGCGTCTTGGTGGTGCGTACGCCTCGGAAAAGTTCGGCTGTATGTTCTACCCCGAAGTGGGTGACGAAGTGATACTCGGATTTTTTGGCGGTGACCCTTCGAGTCCCGTGATTCTCGGCAGTCTGTACAGCGGAAAACGTACACCTCCGCAGGCTCTTGAACAGAAAAATAACATCAAGCAGATTCTCACTCGCGAAAAGCTGAGTGTCGAATTCAACGAAGAAAAGAAGTCGATTACCATTACGACACCGGGTAAGCGCAAGTTTGTTCTGGATGACGACGGCAAGAAAATTTCTGTTGAAGATGGTTCGGGCAACAAGCTTGAAATGTCCGATAGCGGAATAAAGATGGAATCAAAGAAGGATATCGTCATCGATACCAAGGGCAAGTTCAATGTTTCTGCCGTGGGCGGGATCAATCTTGCTGCCAAGAGTGGCGATTTGAAGGGTGAGGGCCTGAACGTGGAATTCAACGGGAAGGTGGGCTTTACCGGAAAGGGCTCTGCCAAGGCCGAAGTTTCAGCGTCGGGACAGACGACCATCAAGGGCGCGATGGTGATGATCAACTAGGAGGACTTATGCCACCAGCAGCAAGAATTACAGATATGCATACATGCCCTATGCAGACTCCGGGAACCCCGCCAGTGCCTCACGTGGGTGGACCTGTTGTCGGTCCTGGCGCTCCGACGGTGATGATCGGCGGCCTCCCTGCTGCAGTGATGGGTGATTCCTGTGTTTGCGTCGGTCCTCCGGATACGATTGTCAAGGGCTCTGCAACCGTAATGATTTGCGGAAAGCCGGCGGCGCGTATGGGCGATACCACGGCTCACGGCGGCACGATTGCCGTTGGCTGCCCTACGGTGATGATTGGGGGTTAGGATGCTCGATACTTCGTTTTTAGGTCGTGGCTGGTCGTTCCCTCTATCGTTTTCGGAAACGGGATTTGCGAAAATGTCGGAATACGAAGAAGATATTGGTGAAAGCCTTCGCATTTTGCTGATGACGTATCCCGGCGAGCGTACGATGCAGCCGGAATTTGGTTCGCGTCTGAGGGATTTTTGTTTTGAATCCTTTTCGCTGCGTACGGAAACGCTCATCAAGGAAGAGATCCGTCGTTCGATTCTTTTGAATGAACCGCGTGTCGATACCGAAGAAATTCAAGTTTTGCCGACCGAAAAAAACGGCGTGCTGAGCATCAATGTTACTTATGTTGTTCGGTCTACGAACAGTCGACGGAATTTGGTGTTCCCGTTCTATTTGAACGAAGCGACTGATGTGAGTGTTTAGTTGATTGTTGAAGGTTATGGCTGGTAGATTTTTTCAGATACAGGATGGTTTGAGTCAGAAAGCTCGTGAGTTCCCCGAACTCATGAACGGTTTCTATTCTATAGACTCGATGTCTCAGGAAGCCGTCCTTGAGATGATGAAAAAGTATGCTAGGGAACACGGCTCGCCGCGATTCTTTGATGACGTGGATATTGCCAAAGTGGTTGCGATGCTGAATGGAGAGGCTGACGGGAAGACTGACCCGGCTGTTGCCATTTATGCGGTATGCGCAAAGCTCATGGGCCACGTTCAGCAAAAACTGAACGAGTTGCCTGATAAACGCCTTGATTTTTATTACAGGGATGTCCTCAAGCAAAAAAATCGAGACGCAGAAGGGGACCATGCGATTGTCACGTTTGATGTCGATAATGACGATGTTTCTTGCGTGCTTCCTAAAGGCACCCGCTTCAGTGCCGGTGAAAATAGCGAAGGCGAGGATGTTGAGTACGAATCCCTCAACGACGTGAATATCAATGATGTCAAGGTGGCTCGTATCCTTACGGTTTCGTGTGCCCAGGACTATCCGATTACGCAGTCGGAGATTCCGGCTTATACGGCGAAAGAAGCCTGTGAACAGCGGATGACTCCATACCCCCTGTTTGGGCTGACTCGTTCGAACCAGGTTCCCGATGGAACGGAATTTTCAAAAGTTGGCGTATGCGTCTCGAACCGAGTCCTTTTCATATCGAGCGGTGTACGTAATGTCAAGTTGAATTTCTTGTTTACGCCGTCGTCGGTCCGTGATACGGTGGTTGAAAAGAAGGATGGCAATGCGAGCGAATTCTCGGCCGCGTTCACGAACGCATTTACGCTATCGCTGACGACGGAAGATGGCTGGCTCGATATTGATGATTACAAGATCGGCTGTTGCAACCTGAATTCGGAATGCCCTGAAAATCAGATTTCTTTGGAATTTACGCTCAAGGATACGGATCCGGCGATTGTCAATTACAATCCGGAAGTCCACGGTGGCGATTATCGGTCTGCAAATCCGTTGTTGCGCCTTGTGGTGAACCCCCGCAAGTCGGGATCGCTTTGGTATGCGATGATAAAGCTGCAAATCCAGCGCATCCATATCGCCGTGAATGTCTCGAAGTGTCGTGACATCGTTGTCTCTAATGAATATGGCCCGTCGTCGACGCTTTTGCCGGTGCAGATCTTTGGCTCCGTGCCCAAAGTCGGTAGCTCGTTCATTGTGGGCTGCAAGGAAGTTTGCGGAAAGAAGCTCGATTCCTTTGATGTCCATGGAAAATGGAGCGGTCTCCCGGACTGTAGGGATTTTGCGGAATGGTACGCGCAATACGACGATCCTCCGCATACGTCCGATTTTACGGTGGCGCTGAGCGGGCTGTATGGCGGCTCCTGGCTCCCATCCGAAAAGAATGCGGTGACGTGCCCGCTCTTCAATGTCGTTAAGGAACGCTTTTACGATTACGACCGCACCGTTGCCGAAATTCCGGAACAGTTCAGCATTTCGTTCGGTAGCATTGTAAGCTCGCGAATGAGCGAGACCATCCCTGATGACGAAGGCTTTATGTATTCGCCGATGATGAAGGACGGATTCTTCAAAATGAAGCTTGTCGCTCCGTCCAAGGCGTTTATGCATGGCGAAATTTCTCAGGCTGTCTGCAATTCGTTCTTGACGCAGATCCTCAAGAAAAAGAATGTCGAGAATTTGCCGAACCAGCCTTATACGCCAAGCGTCGAAGACTTGTACGTCGATTACACGTCGTATGCCGATGTTTCGCAGTCCTCGAAAAATTCAGAAAACATTGACGGGTTCTTCTATTTGCATCCGTTTGGATATAGCCGTAGCGAATCGATTCTGATCAAGAACGGTGCGCTGTATTTAGGGCTCGTGTTCAAGGGGAAACCGAAGAAGGCGAACCTCTATTTTGTGATGAACCGCGATTCCGCATTGCGTTCCGAAGGCAAATTCATCTGGTCGTATCTCGGTGAATACGGTTGGAAGTGCCTGCCCGACGAAAACCGTTTGGCGGATTCTACGGCGAACTTTACGACGTCGGGAATCGTGACGCTCGATTTGCCAAGCGATATGGCTTGTGAAACGCATTTGATGCCGCGGGGAATATATTGGATCCGGGTGATCCCTGTCAAAGATAGCTGGAGGGAATGTTCTAGGCTTTTGACAGTCCTTTCGCAGTCGCTCGAAGTCAAGCGTGTCAGCGGTTTTGAAAACGGAAGTGTCTTGAAACATTGCAAACCGCAGACGATCAAGGAACTCACGACAAGTATTGGCGGACTTTCGAACGTTTACCAGCTGGAGGAATCCTTTGGTGGCAAGGCCCGTGAATCCGATGGCAAAATGCGCGTGCGCGTTGCCGAAACGCTTTATCACCGAAACCGAAGCGTTCGAATGGAAGATTACGAACGTATGATCTTGGAAGAATTCCCCGAAGTCTATAAGGTGAAATGCTTCCCACATATCAAAATTGACGAGTCGTCGAAACGCTATGACTTTGCGAGCCCGGGCAACCTGTTGGTGGTTCCGGTATCTTCGATGTACTGCGATGGCAGCTACCAGTGGGATCCCTGCCTGAACGGCTCTGTATTGCGCGATATCCGCGAATTCTTGCAGCAAAAGGTGACGGGAATGGCTAAGGTGCGAGTCATCAATCCGTATTTCGACAAGTTGCAGATCCGCTGCAATGTCAAGTTGCGCTGCTCCGGGAAAGAAGGCGAAATCCTCTTGGACCTGAACGAAAAAATCAACCGCTTTTTGTCGCCGTGGTTCCCGAAGGTAGGCGGAATCGTCAAGCATTTTGGCTGGATGCTAGATAAGGCTTGCCTCAAGTCGTATATCGAAAGCCTCGACTATGTGGATTACGTCGGTGATGACTTTACCATTATGAAGATTGCATCGACGGACGAACAAAGATTTAGTGTGAACCTGTTCGAAAATACAGATGACAAGCTCTTGCACGGTACGTTCCCGTGGAGCATTGCCGTCCCTATGCGGAAACACTTTATCAACGATGCGCAGTCTTGCTCGGTGTCGAGCGAGGATAACGTCAATAATGGTTATGGCGGTCTTGAAATTGGACAAACATTTATCATAAGGAAATCGTGATGGCTGGACAGAATATGGAATATCTCAAGTTGAACCGTAGGGAGCTAAAGGAACGCTTCAAGGCTGGGCGTATGCCGACAGAAGAAGACTTTATGAGTTTGATTGATTCCGTGGTGAATTCTATTGACGAAGGCTTCGATGTCAACGAAGAAAATGGCTTGCAGATCAAGCAGAAAAAGGATAGCGGCCGTTTGGCGAGCTTCTTTGCAAACCTTGCAGAGCATAAGCCGCATTGGTTCTTGAACCTCCGCAAGAATGTCGAAAAATGCGAAAGCTCGCTGAACGTGAAAACGCCGAATATGGGTGCCGAAGAATCTGCGGTGACGATCGTAGGCTCGTATTCCGAAAATTCTCACAAAAAGTTGAATACCCGTGTGGGGATTGGCTCTGCGGATCCTCAGTGCGAACTCGACGTCAACGGCCTGATCGCATCGAAAGGACGCATGGGCTGCTCAAGTGACCGTTTTGAGGTGCCTGCCGATGGCCTCTGGCATAACGTGACGGATGTACTGACGGGGTGCCATTGTTTTGAAGTCGTGGCGGGTGTTGGTGGCAAGGAAGGCGATGGAAAGTTTGCGCTTGCGCATGCCATTGTCGTGAATACGTTCAATAGCCACCCGAAGGTGAATCTGACGCAGTCGTATAGCGGCGGGCGAGGCGCGAAGATTGATATCCGTTGGTGCAAATGCCAGAACAAGTACGAATTTACGCTCCAGATGCGTGTGCGTCACAAGTACGATGAAGAAGGCAAAATCAAGGTTCGTTATCACATTACCAAGCTCTGGCATGATTCCCAGATGATGGGCTCGATTTCGAAATGAACGAATTGAAATCCATAACAATTTCCCGTCAGGAAAAACGTCCTTTTGATTACGCGTCGATTCGCGAAGAAGCGATCGGGCTTGTTCAAAAGTTGAGCGGAAAAATTTGGACGGATTATAACGTCCATGATCCGGGCGTGACCATCTTGGAGCAGATCGTTTTTACACTGACTGAACTCGGCTATAAGACCAGTTTTGACGTGGCGGACTATCTCTCTGACGCCGACGGAAAAATTGATTATGAATCGCAGGCGCTGTATGCGCCGTCCCTTGTAACGCAACAGTTTCCGGTGACTCTCGAAGAGTATTCGTCTTTTTTCAAGTCCAGAATTAATTGCGAAAAGGTCAATTTTTCTGTGGATGAAAATGGCTTTTACCGAGTTGAAATCTTTGTGAACGGAACTGTAAATGACGGTGTGAGCGAATCTGTTTTTGCAAAGTTCTGGAGGCTGTGGCGCAAGTGGCACTGTATGGGTGACCATATTTGTGATGTCCGTATCAAGTGGCTCGGAGGCGAATCGAGGTATGTCGACGTCAAGGGGCCTTTGCAAAATGATGAAATGCCTACCGGGACGCATCGTGACGTAACCGAATTCTTGCCGATGATTGAACTCTTCCCGACGATTTACAGGGAAGGGGAGAGCGCACAACCTTTAAAGAAATACCTTGCGCCCATCGAGTTCGTCTTCAAAAAGTTCTTGAACCTGATTGATTCTTTCCCGCAGCTCTTTTCTGTACGATCCATCGGTTTTGAAAAGGTTTCGGCGAATTTGGAACAGTTCAATTTGGCGCTGGACCAGATGCTAGCTATGTATGGCGTTCGTTTTCCGCAATTTGGCTTTGTGGACTTGCCGAGGCTCGTGCGTTGCAAGGTGCAGTACTTGCGTGAACTGCCGGAACTCTTGACGCATCGCTCCGGAATTTCGTGGCGTCGTCGTGTCGAACTGATGCTTGGCATTTTCCATGATTCCATAGACCGGCTTGAAATCTTTAATGTCGATGGCATCTTTGCGAACGAAAAGGCGGGCCGCATCCACATAGTCCTCTTTACCGAAATTCTGATGGACGAAGAAACGACCGATGCGGTTGAACGTTTCATTTGCAATGAAGTCCCGGCTCATTTGCTCCCGGTCATCTATTGGGTCCCTAAAGGAGAATGCCGCTCTTTTGCAGCTCTCTATGACGAATGGGAAAACGATGGACCGATGAAGATTACGATGTCTCCGCGCATGATGAATTGGCTCTTGGCTCACAAACATTTTATTTCGAAGAAGATTTGGCTATGAGCGAAGCGCTGAACATCGTGGACAATTTGGAATTGCGACTTTCGCTTGAAAGTTCCTCCCCGGAACTGACTTCGGAGCGTAATCTCTACAACTTTGCGCATGGTGTGCTTGCCGAAGTTCTTGACGATGTCCTTAGCGGAGTGAAAGTCCAAGGCGATGTTGTGGTTGATTCGCTGACACTGGATTTAGACATAAGTGCTTCTGGAGACCCCTTTGATCAGTTGGCAAGTGTGCTGCGAACAACCCTGAATTCAAAAATCGGTTCTGCGGTATTCCGGGCTCAGAGTGCGCCGCTTACGAATATGCTGGCCGATGTGTACCGTAACCATTTGCCGATGGAAAAATCGTTCAATATCGAACGTCGGTTTGACTCGTTTGCCGAAAATTGGCGGAATGAACATTCTGGAGAGGAATTTAAGCCGCTTGCTTTGGCCGAAGCTGTCATCAAGAGTATGCAGCAGGAATTCCCGAAACTTGACATACAGCAAATCGCCTACGTGGTTTATCAGAGAATTATGCAGATGAAAAATCCGCAAAAGTCTCCGAATGTCCGCCAGGGGTCCGCGCAGGCGTCTAATGTTTCGGATGGTGCTGCAAATGCGGTTTACGAGGTGGCCGATGCGGGGCTTGTGTTGCTGTCGCCGTATATCCCGGTACTGTTCCAACGTGCGGAATGCCTTGAAAACGGAACCTTCGCGACGGACGATGCGAAACTCAAGGCGCTTTCGATCCTTAAGTATGCAACATTTGGATCTTATGCAGAACCGCTTAAAAACTCGGCTGTAATGAACTTGCTTTGTGGCTTGCCAGCCTCGCCGGTGTTCTACGTGGATGAACTCCCCAAGATTTCGGATGGCGAAAAGGAGCTGGTCGATGGGCTGTTGCAGGCGGTTGTCGCGAATTGGAAGGCTGTAGGGAGCATGTCGCCCGATGGACTCCGTTCTACGTTTTTTGTGCGGCAGGGAACCATTGAAACAGAAGGTGCCTCTGACCAGCTGACCGTCGAGAAAAAGACGTTTGACATTCTGTTGGATAAGCTCCCGTGGGGGTATTCTATGATAAAGCATCCGTGGATGAAAAAGGTTTTAAATGTTAAGTGGCGATAATAAAAATGTCATTCCCGGCTTGACCGGGAATCTCCTTTGCCTTTGTAAAAAAGGTGGTGCCCGCTCGGAGGCGGGCATGACAGATTTTTGTGTGAGATAGGTGTTCTAGTGAATCTTGATTTGACTAATGAAATCGAATGGTGCAAGGCGGTGATTGACCTCCGTTTTTCGCAGTATTTTTCTGCCGACGACAGCGAAGATAAAAAACTGCAAATCGAGATGCTTGCCCCTCCCGAACTTGATGAAGAGTCTCCGTATGGGAGCGTTGTCCGTGAGTTTGAACTAGGCTTTTATGAACGCCTTGTGGTTGCCCTTGCGCTCATTCCGCATCTTTGCCCGCAGGCGCTGGATTCGTTCTTGCTGAACAACCGTACGCTAGGCCGCCCCTATACGGAATTTGGTGGTTGGCATGGAAAAAGCCATTCGGGATTTTTGCCCACGTGCGAAACGGCGCTGTTTCTGTTGGCTGGTCACGATATTGAAAAGCGCTTGCGGATGATGTCGCTGTTTGACCATTCGTCGGTGCTTTTTGCGCAACGCATCCTGGTGCTGGAATATGGCGAGCCGGGTGAGCCTGCGAACTCGGCGGCACTTCGCGTATCGTCGGAATACCTGCAATTCTTTACGACTGGCGTGCGGAACAAGCCTGATTTTAGTATGCACTTTCCGGCAAAGCTCATCACGACCAACCTGCAATGGGATGACCTTGTCTTGGGCGAAGAGACTCTGGATGACATCAACCAGCTTTTGACTTGGATTGAACATTCCGATGTGGTGCTGGACGATTTTGGACTCCGCAAAAATCTCAAGCGCGGCTACAGGGCGCTCTTTTACGGCCCGCCAGGAACCGGCAAGACGCTCACCGCGACGCTCATCGGTGCAAAAGTCGGTATGGATGTTTACCGTGTGGACTTGTCTCAAGTCATTTCCAAGTACATCGGCGAAACTGAGAAGAACCTCTCGAATATTTTCGACCAGGCCGAACATCGCAACTGGATTTTGTTTTTTGACGAAGCTGACTCGCTTTTTGGCGCGCGTACGCAAACTAACAGCTCGAATGACCGTGCCGCAAACCAGGAAATCTCGTACCTGTTGCAGCGCGTTGAAGATTTCCCGGGCATCGTCATCCTTGCAAGTAACTTAAAATCAAATATTGACGAGGCATTTTCGCGCAGATTCCAGAACGCCATCTATTTTCCGCTCCCGGAACCCGAAGAACGTATGAGACTTTGGTCTAACATCTTCTCGAAAAAAGCTATACTTGAAGATGATGTTAATTTGAACAAATTTGCCGAAAAATATGAACTCGCAGGGGGAGCGTTAACAAACGTTGCGCGTTATGCAGCGCTTTGCGCAGCTCAGCAAAATCGCAAGAAAATTTGTAACGAAGACATTGTTAGGGCCTTGGCCAAGGAATTACATAAAGAAGGAAAAATCCTATGAAAATAAAGAACTCTTTTATAGGCGTTGTTGCCTGTTTGCTTACCGTATTTTCGTTTGCGAAAAGTGAACAGATTACATATTATTCGGTGTCGCCAGAAAAGGTGGCTGAGTATACCAAGCAAGATTTACTTCAAGATACTGCCGAAGTGTTCTCAATAGTCGATTCGTGTAAAGCTAGGTATTATGAATCAAAGATTGAAATGGCTGAAGATTTTTTAACAAGGTTGAAGAAATATCCTAAATACCATAAAATTGTAAATAACTTTATTAGGGCGTCATATATGATTCGCACCGAAGAAAACTTCGATGCTCTGGATATGCCCGATGTTCTCTATATGGTCGGGAAATTCGGCATCGATTCTATGAAGTGGTATATGGTGGATGATTTGGAAAATCAAATGGTTTTTTCTGAAAAGGCGTATGATATAGTCCGACAGATGGAAGGTATTGATTTCCCTGATACGCAGCTTGCACACCGCTACGCAAAAACTCTCTTGGCTCGTACCTATGGGCTTTGCGAACATACAGAAGTCCTAGATGGTGTGGACGCGAATAAAAAAATCGTGGATGAGAATTTTTTTAGGGGAAAGAAAAAACATATTGTAGATTCTTTGAGAGATGTTGCAGCAGGGAAGTGTGAACATAGAAATGATTATAGTGAATGTATGAAATATTCATTTAGTATGCGACATATCAAAAAAATTGTTCAAAATTTATTAGTTCCTGAAATCGAAAGAGAAGAAAAATTTTTAAAGAGCTATCGCGGAAGACTCTGTTCCGATGATTTGTGGAAAAGGGCCTTTGGTAGGCTTGACACGCTTTATTCATTACATCTTTCGGATGTTATTGATTCGGTGCTTGTACAAACTGTCGGGTTTGATGATAAGGTTCCTGTTGATATGAACCGTAAAACCTGCGGATGCAGCCACAAGGAAGAGTTGAATGGTGAAGTGATCGGTTTTTACCCGTACTGGTATGCCGGTGATTCGACCAAGTGGGTCGACTTTGAAGGGATTACTCGGTTGGCCTATTATGGCCTGAAAGTGAACGGTGACGGCACTCTTGCGACTCCATCGGGAAAATCTGCACTTATGCATTTCGATAAGCAAGAAAATTATGAATTTGTCAATGAGGTCCATCGCCATAATGTAAAGCTGGATTGGGTCATTTCTAGGGATGACTGGAAAGGTGTCAAATTACAGAACTTTTTTGATAATTTGACCATTGAAATCGATACCCTTTTGAATACAAAGATTAATTCCTATTTCCAGCGCTTTGTAAATGCATTCACGTTCTATACCGATGAATATGAAAACCGAGGCGACGGCGTGACTTTGTACTTTAAAAATTTCCCGAAAGATGAAAGTAGTACATCGTTGTTCAATGATTTCTTTGATAACCTGAAAAATAGGCTTGCTCAAAAAAATGAGTATGTGCATGTGAACTTGATGATGGATCGCTCTGATTTGGCGATTGACAAACGTCAGTTGTTTGCTGATAGCGTGATGCCGGAATCTTATCGCGGAATTTATAGTTACAGCAACTTCTTGAAATTGCTCAAGAATAAGAATAATGATCGAAAGATTAGCCGAAAGCAGATCCGTGAAGAATTGAAAAATTACTTGTATGTTGTGATTGACGAACCCTCTTCCCGGAATAAACAGATTCTTCTGAACGATTTGAATTTGCAGCTGGACAGCCTTGATCGCCGTAATATGTTGCATTCCTTGGTACCGCTCGTTTGGTTTGACAATGTCGGATGGAACCAGTTTAGCAAGGACGCCCTGTATTATAACGACACGTATTACAACCTGGGAATTGGCCCGTATGCAACAGCCCTCGATGCCGAGGAATCCTGTGCCGCTTCGGGAAACCTTGGAGCTTGTATGCTCAAGCATTTCGAGAACGAAGATGGCGACGGCTTGCGCCAAGGCGCGGTCACGTCGTTCTTCTGCACGCATCGCTGGGTGTTCCGCTTCTTGAACATCATCACGTTCCTTATCGCGATCGGCGTACTCGTGGCGTACTTTACCTCGTTCAGGGTTGCAGATTTCTTCAATAGCAACTTGGCGCTTTTGCTCGGCATTGTCGTCGCTCCTTCTGCCGTGATGATGACGATAATCTCCCGCTTTGACCCCTCTGTTGCAGCCTACCGCGGCACCTTCGGACTGATCCCCATCCTCCTTTTGCTCCTGACCGTAATCGCCATCATCTTGATACAGGTCTACCGCAAAAACGACATCCCCAAACGCCGCGAAAAGTTCAAAGGAAAATAACTCCACCCGCCATTAAAGTCACCCCGGCCCGCCATTAATGTCATGCCGGACTCCGATCTCTTTGACCTCTTAGAGCTTTAGCTCTTATGAGGTCATGATCCGCGAATGGGGACGGCATCACCTTACATGGTTTAACGCCACACCTTACAGTTTAAAAAAGGAACACTAAAATGACCTCTACATACACTCAAAAAGCCGATGCCCTCCAGCGAATGGCCTCCCACAATGCCGCAAGCATCATGGACTCCTCCGCACAAGGCGCAAGCCTCCAGCGCAAAGCCGATATGATGGGCGGCGCAATTCAATGTGCCCCACTCATCGATGAAGATGAAGAACCTGTCCAAGGCAAGTTCATCCAACGTGCCGCTATCCCCGAGGAAGAAGAACTCGCGTAAATGCAGCGAGCTGTCGTGAATGTCATGCCGGACATTGTTCCGGGAGGGAATCGCCTTGTGTCACCCCGGATGTATTCCGGGGTCGCCTTACACGTTTTGTTTTGTCAACTCGCTTTTTGCTTTGTCATCCCGGACCCCGTTCTGGGACGTGCTGTGAAATGCATTGTTTCTTGCAATTTGTAAAAGGATGTTCTTATGCCACTAACATACGTTCCGCAAAATGTAAATACTCAGAGAAATACATTCAGCAATGCATCTTGTGTTGATGATCGACGCTCATTATCTGTTGCTCAGCGAGTTGTGCAAAGAAATACTGGTGTTGTGCAGAAAACAAATGAAGATCTTGATGCATTTGAAAAGGGTGTCTTTAAAAAAGAAATCGCTGAGGTGAAAAAAATAGTGAAATTTAAGAAAATTAAGCTTTCTACAGGATTCTTTAATGGAAAATCCGTTATTTTGCATATGGATAAAAATGAAGAAAATAAAGAAATGATAAAAGAAAGTGTTGTTGATTGGTTAAAACAAATGGAAAAAGTGATTCCTGATGGTTTGAATGTGTATGTATCTAATGCATTTGAACGTCAACGTTCATTTAACTATGGAAGAGGAAAAATATGTCTAAGAACGAATTCAATGAAAAATTTGATGTCTTATATTTCGCCTCCAATAGCAGAAAAAATTGCTGAAGGAGATTTGAAAAAGTTTACAGATGTCACATTAAGGCATGAATTGGGACATATTCTACATCGTAAATGTTGTGATGATTTTCATACGTACACTGGTGCTACTTTAGGTAAAAATGGCGTTAATCAAGAACGCATCAATCATATTCGCGATAATGTAAGCCGTTATGCGATACAAGGTTGTTTGACTGAATTTGTTGCTGAAGTGTTTGCTGGTCTTTCAAGTGGGGTGTCTTTTGACGAAAGGGTTATTGAAGTCTATAAAAGATTTGGAGGACCTTGTCAGGAGTATCTTGTGAAGAATGAAAGTGATGAGTATATACTTCGCATATAAGGAATGCGAAAGTTTTTTTTGAAGAAAATGATACGGAAAAGATTGTCATCTGAAAAAATATTTTGTTTTTTAAAGGTAATTGAGTGTTTGTTATGATTTTATAATGTGTTGAGGTTAAATTCTAATATGAATTCAATATACACAAAAAAAGGTGAAACGATTCAAGAGGTTGCAGTTTCCAATGCCTCCGTCCTCGACAATTCTGCACAAGGAGAATCCCTCCAGCGCAAGGCTGATTTGGCGAATGGCGCTGCACAATTTGCTTCGTTGCCTCCGCGACCGAATAACACGGGAATGCCGGACAATTTGAAGTCCGGAATAGAGAGCCTTTCCGGTTTTTCGATGGATGATGTACGAGTGCATTATAATAGCTCTAAACCCGCTACCGTGCAGGCGCTAGCATACACGCAGGGAACGGATATACATGTTGCTCCTGGCCAAGAAAAATGTCTCCCGCACGAAGCTTGGCATGTTGCTCAGCAAAAGGCTGGTCGTGTTTCTCCAACTACGAATATTAATGGAATGCCGGTGAATGATAATGCTGCGCTAGAACACGAAGCCGATGTAATGGGCGAGAAGGCTATACAATGTAAAATGCAATGCTGTAAGCGGCTCTCCCCTATTTTCACTAGTAATTCATATATTCTGCAATGCGATAAATCTAATGTGGAAAAAGCTCGAAAAACTGTTTCTTCTAGGTCTCATAAAAAAACAGTTATAAAAGTTGGTGTTCTGTATCGTACTGATTCTATGGGTAGTGTTGCTGTTAATTATGACTTGGTTGCTATTGATGCTATTAATAGAATTTTTTCAGAAAAAGATAATATAGAAGTTATTCCAGTTTTTTTGCCAAAAGATGTACCCCTTCATTACAATACTAAAATAAATATGAATTGTGGTCTTGAAGAAATAACAAGAGGTATTCCTAAAATGAGTGATTTGGATGATATTGATATGATTTTTATACCAGGTAATCCTCATGCTCTCACTACTCAGGTTGATGCTGCTGCAATAACGCATTTTCCAAAAAGAAAAAGTTTAGATGAATTAAATAAAAGTGAAAAAAAGAAATTAACTTCAAACGTGAATCATCGTTTTAATCCTGATCTTGTTACAGGGAAAGATAAAGAAAATTATGAGCGGAGAAATCGTGAATACGATGATCGATCTGTATATGAACAACGTATAATTACTTTAGCACGGAATCGGGGAATCCCTGTTTTGGGTGTGTGTGGCGGTTCTTGGCAGTTGTATAATAATTTTGGAGGAACGACTGCCTTGTTGCCTTTCGATCAGTACAGAACGCATGCTGCAGATATCAAAAATGGATCTGCTCATATGGTATCTTTGGAAGAAAAGTCTATGTTGGGAAAAATTATAGGTACGAATGGTGCTTTTCACGTTAATTCTACTCATTGGGCTGCCGTGCTTGCTGCGAAAGACGGTTTGAATGAGGATCTTTCCCGCTTTATTCGTGTAGCAGCATTAGATGACCAAAGGTCTCCTGAAGCTTTTGAAACAGAGTATGGTGCTCCTATGATTGGTATTCAGTGGCATCCTGAAACTTTTCTTCCTGGAATGGATGGTTATGAATCTTATAAGACAATGCTGACAAGAATGATTGGGCTAAATACGGATGATATATATAATTTTAGTATTTTCGCAGAAACTTCAGATGAAAAACTTGTTTATTCGAAAATTATGGAGTGTGTTGGTGAACATAAGATATTTAAAGAAAGTGATGTGTTTACTGTTTTGAATAGCATTGAATCATTGTTTAGCTCGAAACGTATTTTTGATTTTATGATAAAAGCCGCTGTTGCTCGACAAATAAAAAAGAGAGCTTTAACGGTATTCGGATGCCGAGAACACTTATCAAAAAAAATGCAAAAAGATGAAGATTCTTTTTTAATAGATGATGGTTTACGTTTTAAGATAATTGATTGTGGTTCAAATGGTAATAATTGTTTGTTGCTCTCGTTGGGTATGAGTTTAGAAAAGGCTAAAACAACTCGAATTAGGATGGCGAGAAATGGTTGTGTAGAGGCTCGTTTTAACTTGTTCCTTTATGCGGATACAACTTTAAACTATCTGTTTTCAGAAGAATTGAATGAAATCCACGGTGTATATGTTTTTGATTCCAATACATCTGTTTGGCATTTTTATGAAAATAATAACGGGCGTGTTGTGGAATATTTAGATCAAAAACCTCTTAATGATCATTTAAATGAAAATTATAAATTTTTAATAAATGATAATGGCGTTCATTTTCGAAGGTTGATTTATCTTCCTTAATTAAAGAAGATCGGAAACGGATGAAGTGTTTAAGTTTTTTTGAGGCGGTAATAATAAAATGTCGATAGTTATATCAACTCTTTAAAGTAGGTAAACTAATTAAAAATAGAATATATTATACTGTTTATTTTTTTGTTGTTATGTATTAGAAAAAAATTTTAATAAGTGCTTATTTGCGGTCCTAAAGACTGAAAATATGACTATGTTGAATGTGAGGGTCTCGTAAAATGTTTTCCATAAACGTAAAAAGGGTTTCGCCCGTTCAAAAAGCGCCCGTTTCCAAAACGGCAACCATCCTTGATTCCTCTGCACAAAGTGAATCCCTCCAGCGCAAGGCTGATATGGCGAATAACGTTGTTCAGCGAGCGGAAGTTTCTCGGCCGAATAATACTGGAATGCCGGACAATTTGAAAGCCGGGATTGAGAATCTTTCTGGATTTTCGATGGACGATGTGCGTGTGCATTACAACAGCTCTAAACCCGCTACAGTGCAGGCACTTGTATATACGCAAGGAACGGATATTCACGTTGCTCCTGGCCAAGAAAAATGCCTTCCGCATGAAGCTTGGCATGTTGCTCAGCAAATGGCCGGGCGTGTTTCGCCAACCACAAATATCAACGGGATGCCTGTCAATGACAATGCTGCATTGGAACATGAAGCCGATGCTATGGGGGAAATGGCGGTGCAAAGAAAGGTGGATGATGTTTGTTTGGAAAATAATGGTTTGAAACAAAAATGTGGTAATAATATTTCTGTGCAAAGAAGAGTTGTTGATGCAGAGTTAAATGATTATGAAAATGCATACGGTGCCGAAATCGCTCGGACTGGTACAAAGGCTGCATTAAATCGGATGCGTGATAATTTTCTTTTTGGAGCTAGAAAGAATGCTTGGTATCCATTTAAATTTACTGACGATTTTGGTGAATGTAAGGTATGCTCGCGTTTGACAGGTATAAATGCAAATGGCCAAAATATCAATGAGGTTTTGTTTATTATAATACCAGATCCAAGAATGGAACCTTACAATGTAAATAATATGAGATTCCCTGTTGTAAAGAATTTATCTCATCGATTGAGTGCTAAGGATGCTAGGCGGGTCTTTGCTATACATGAACTAGAACATTTGCGTGTTATGTGGAAAAATACTGGAGGAATTTTAAGAGCTAATAATACGAATTTTGGAGAGCCATACCCTCAAGGAAGTTTAAAGGGTTTTATCATTCCTATAAAAAAAGAATTAGTCGATAAACTTCGTGATAAAATTCCTAAAAATTTAGATAAAAAGCTTAAAGCGTACATAGAAGAACGTCTTTCGTATATGCTTAATCCAAATAAAGTACTTACTCCTTGGGTGTATGTAAATGATACAGCATGTGAGGTTACCAGTGTATTGGTTGAACTTATAAAATTTTGCGAATGTGTCCATAATCGCAGCTTAAAAGAGTTTAAAGATGAATTGAATTGGTATTATGAAAGATGGAAAAAGTAATTTTATGCACGGCTAGCCTCCCGAAATAATTCTTTACACGCCACCCAATCTTACTTTCTTTGTTATCTTTTATTCGGTTAAACCAAAATAATCATAAGAGGGTGCAAAATTGAGTACAAATAAAGACCGAAACTCTATCAATGTCAAGGCCGTCGAGATGGACCGTCCGCTCGTGTTCGAGGGCAAGGGCGTCTACTACTTTACGAGGGACTGCTACGTTTACGTGAAGGGCTCCCGCTACATCAAGTCCGAGAACAAGGAACGCAACTTCATGATGACCTGCCTTTTCAAGAGGGGTTTCTTGACGGATGGTGCTTCGGCTCCTGCATTTGCCAAGTCGTTTGTTCCCGACATCAAGAAGGGTGACGACGTCTACAATTCCGCACCGTTTATCCATGACGGTCTCTATATGTACCGTGGTACCATCGACGGTGCCGATCTGACCCGCGAAGAATGCGATGACTTCCTTCGTGGCATTTGGCGTATTTCGGGTATGTCGCGCGTTGTCGCAGGCGCTGCCGATGTGGGTGTCCACCTTTTTGCGGGTTCTCCGGAACATTGGGGCAATGACGGTAACGACTGCAAGCACCTTTTCAAGGCTAAGTTCGAATACCGCTAAGCTGCTTCATACCCGCAGCCTTGTCATGCCCGTCAGGGTTTGCAAAGAGCGAATCTATATGTCATGCCCGTCTCCGAGCGGGCATCTCTTTTTTATAGGATGTTTTTTATAGCAAAACCGTGTAGCTAGCCCATTTTTTATTTATTTTATGTAAGTTAAAAGGAAGAATTTGGGTATGAGAAAGCATGTTTTGAAACTTAAGCTCAAGCTTAAACGGGATTGGGGAGCTATAAAGGAGTTCTTTTCGCGGTCGCGGAATCTGATTCTGCTGATTGTGGTCGGCTTGCTCTTGAACGTCATCCCGGCAAAGCTCGCCATTTTCTTTGGGATGCCTCTCTTTCTGGACTGCTTGGGAACTGTGCTTACCGCTATGCTTGGCGGATACCTGCCGGCGGTCATCGTCGGCTTTAGCGTGAACGCCATCAACGGGATTGCTGAGCCGGTCGCCATGTATTATGGCGTCCTCAGCATCTTTATCGCGACTCTCGCGACGTTCCTTTTCCGCCGAGATTTCTTCAGGAGCATCTGGAAGCTGCTCATTGTCATTTTGCTTTTTGCGTTGATTGGTGGCGGTATCGGTTCGGTGTTCACGTACGCTTTGTACGGGTTCAATTTTGGCGAGGGCATATCCGCCCCGTTTGCGATCGCCTTCCACGACGTGATGCACTGGAACCGTTTTATTTCACAGTTCTTTGCCGACATCGTCATAGATGTTTTTGACAAGAGCGTCATTGTTCTCTCGTCGGCCTTGATTTACCGCTATATCCCGCATCGTGTCAAAGTGAGCCTCAAGGATGTGAGCTTGTTCAAACGCTCCAATGACAAGGGATTCTCGGAGTCGAAATCGACTCGTCATTCGTTGTTGAACAAGGTCGTGGCGATGGTGATTGTTGCCGAGGTGCTGCTGGGTGGGCTAGCGAGTACGATCGGATTTTTTCTGTACCGCGATAACTGCGTCAACAACTTTATCAGTATCGCAAAGGGTGTGACCGAAGCGGCTACGATTGCCATTGATGCCGAAAAGGTGGATGATTACGTGGCGCATGGCTATGGAGTCGAAGGCTATGCGCATACGCGGGAGGTGCTTACGGGCATTCGTGAAAGCTTCCCGCAGACAAAGTATGTCTACGTGTACAAGATTTTGGAAGATGGCTGCCATGTCGTGTTTGACCTGGATACGGATGGAGTGCCTGGTGGTGCGCCAGGTGATGTTATATCCTTTGATCCGTCGTTTGAACCCCTGTTGCCAAAGCTTTTGGCGGGCGAGGAGATAGACCCGATTGTTTCGGATGACCAGTTTGGTTGGCTCCTGACGGTTTACAAGCCTCTCCATAATGCGGCGGGCAAGACTGTTGCGTATGTGGCGGCGGACATCTCGATGGAATCCATTGTCCGTGACGAGGCGATATTCTTTGTCAAGCTGTTGTCGCTGTTCTTTGGGCTCTCGCTGATTATCATGATTGTGATTATCGAGGTGATGAAGCATGGCTTTGTGGCTCCTGTGAACAAGATGTCTAGCGCGGCAATGAAGATTTCTGGAGCTACGATGCGAGCCGGGTTTGCGCTTAGGATGGGGAACCTCGACCTCACACGAATCCAGAGCGCCGTCGACGAAGTTCGTGAAATCGACATAAAATCGAACGACGAAATCGGCCAGCTGTACGATTACTTCAATGCGATGGCTACCGACACGTTGGACTTTATCCAGCTGGTGCGCGATCAGATTCTCCGCATCCAGAAAATGCAGAACGTGATGATCACGGAGTTTGCGGAACTTGTCGAAGCGCGTGATAAGAACACCGGTGACCATATCAAAAAGACCGCCGAGTACGTCGAAGCGATTGCGAAGGAATTGCGTGCCGAGGGCAAGTTCAAGGATGTTCTGAGTGCTGGCTACATCAGTAAACTCAAGCAGGCTGCGCCTCTCCACGACATCGGAAAGATTGCCGTCTCGGATTTGATCCTGAACAAGAACGGTAAGCTCACAGACGAAGAATTTTCGATCATGAAGAGCCATACCACCGAAGGCGGCAAGATTCTCAAGAAGATTGTCGAGGATGCTGGCGATACGTTCGATGCGGGCTACCTGAACGAATCCATTGAAATGGCGAGCTTCCATCATGAAAAGTGGGATGGCTCCGGTTATCCGAACCACCTCAAGGGTGAAGAAATTCCTCTTTCGGCACGAATCATGGCTGTTGCCGACGTGTTCGACGCGCTCATTGCCGAACGTGTGTACAAGAAGGGTTTCCCTTACGAAAAGGCGATGGCGATTATCACCGAAGGGGCGGGGAAGCATTTTGACCCCGATATCGTCGAAGCGTTTACGCACATCTCTAAAAAGCTGTACGACGCCCGCACTCAAATCAAGCCGGACGTCCAGCCGTCAGAATCTGCGCCCGTGAAATTGTAAAAACAAAGAAGGCTGGCTTTACGCCAGCCTCTTTTGTGCTTTTTATAGCTTATTCAGCTTATTAGCCTTTCTTGGTGGCGGCCTTCTTTGCAGCCGGCTTCTTTGTGGCGGCTCTCTTTGCAGCGGCGTTAACCTTGACGGACTTCTGGATGTTCTTCTGAACGGTGGTCGTCATCTTGTTCAGGCTGCTGCTGATGGTCTTGAGCTGTGCAAACAAGCTCTTTTCGGCAGCGATTCCGCCCAATTCATCGGGGTCCTTTACTGCCTTGACGGACGGAATCTTGATATCGGTCTTGAGAACCGGAGTCTTGCAGCTGTAAACCTGCTGGATGCCAATGCCCAAGTCGTTGATGTTCACTGCGAGTTCGCGCAAACGTTCAAAAAGAGCCTTTTCTGCGGGCATGCCGCCGAGGCCGCCGTGTCTTACAAGACCTGCAGCAATGTTGCCTGCTTTCTTTTCAGTTGTTTTCTTTGTTGATTTGGCCATATTGTTCTTCCTTTTTCTTTTAGGGTTAGAATAGTTCGCCGAGCGATTGACGCTTGGCCAGGATTTCGTCACAAATGGACGTCAGCATACGCTCGTGTGCGCATACTTCAGGAGAGACTCCGTAAATGGAACCTGTCGTGTAATAAGATGTGCATCCGCATTCGTGCGCGGCGCATCTGTAACGGATCAGGCAGCCCTTGCATTCGGGCTTTTCGTACTTTAAGAATCGGCAGATTTCCTTGGCGACGGCTCCCGTAAAAATATGGTTGTTCTTGTCGAGAACGTTGCCTAGTATGTACTTGGCGTCGCTTTTGCTGGTGATGAACCTGCTGCAAGGAAACACGTTTCCGTTGGTGGCGACACCGAGGGCTCCCTTGAAAATGTAGCAGTCGCTGTTGCGCTGGCGCGCGCCGAGCAGGTTGTACGAAATCTTGTCCTGTATGGTACTCAGGTACAAGTCAGGGTTCTGCTTCCGGAATTTGAACCACAGCAGGGCGATTTTCTGGTATTCGATCGATAACGCCGCCAGGTCTTCTTCGGTCCATTTGCCGTCAAAATCGACAGCTGTCGCGAGGGTGGTGAATCCTTGATCAAAAATCCACTTGACGGCCTTGCTCAGCCCACGGATGTGCTTGCGTGTAATGACCATCAATGCCGTGGCGTTCATTTTTACAAATTCGGGAATCCATTTTTCCAAGTCCTGAAAGCTGCCCGTTCCGTCAATTTTCTTCCTGGAAATGTTGTGCTTTCTTTCGGGACCGTCAATGGAAAAAAGAGGCTGGATTTTTTCTTTTTTCAGGTATTCGAGAATGCTTTCGGTCAGGAGCGTGCCGTTTGTGTTGATGAAAAAACGGAGCCTGAAATTTTTGGGGAGTTCTTCGGCGCGTTCGCGAACCATCTTTTTGCTCCATTTTACGGCCTTTTTGATCGATGGAAAGCGTAAAAGCGGTTCTCCGCCAAAAAAAGTGATGTTCAGAAGGTCGTGCTTGAGCGCAATCGTGCGGTCGACAGCCAAGCGTAACGAAGCTTCTAAAACTTCGTCGCTCATAACCAGCTCTCGGTCTGTATGGGATTCCTTGTAGTAACAATAGCTACAACGTAAATTGCACTGTTCTGTTAGACTTAATAATAAATTCATGTACCTGCTTGGTCTTGTTTAAATAAATAATATATAAATATTATGTCGAAAAGTCGTTTGTAAACTGTTATTTGCTTTTTTCGATCTTTTTATTTCTTGTATAACAAAAAAGAACTGTTGTGTCTTTATGTAAATTAATATTTGTTGTTAAATGTTTTTGTTTAGAAATTGCCGATAATCCCTTTGATTATAAGGCTAAACGCTTTATTTATATATTTTGTCTGTGCTGTGTAATGAAAATGTTTCAATTTGTTGTAAAATTATCTTTTTGATATGTTAATGATACAAAGGAAACTTTGTATAACAAAAGGAAATAATTATGGCAAATTTAAACAACAATCTCAAAAAAGACGCCCTGGCGGGTGCAAAACTGAATGTAAAGGAATCTGCTAAGTCGGCAGGCCTTCGTTTAAATAGCGATGAGTGGGGCCCGTACTGCAACTGGCTGGACTTTACAAATGATCCCGATAACTGGAAGTTGACCGCCAATTCAAAGAAGTTTGGAAAGGTGAAACTGGCTGACGGTATTTTGTCTAAAACTCAGTTGACGGAATTGACCAAGCTCGGTTGCAAGATCAAGGATAACGAGATTTCTTGTAAGTCGGTGAATAAGGACGCCGTTGAAAAGATCTTGATGATCAAGTAATACAATCCATTCTAACCTACAGGAAAGGCATTTTTGCTTTTCCTGTCTTTTGGGTATTTATGATGATGAATAACGAAAAATCCTCTATTCAGTGGTTGTCTTTAAAGAATCGGCTGATGGCGATAAATCCGCAAACCGGAGGATGGTTGCTCCTTGATGACCTGTGCAAAGAAATTGTACATGAGATAGAATTGGGAATGAGTTCGGAGTCCATTTCAGAGCAATGTGGTGGAATCTCTGTGGGTGAAATTGACAGACTTAGATTCCTGTTGAAGTCCCATCATTTGGTTGGCTCTAATAAAACTGAAAACGGTGCTTGTGGTTCGTCTTGTGCCAAAAGGGAATATCCGACTTTGGCTGTGATTAAGGCGACTCTGGCTTGCAATCTAAAGTGCGTGTATTGTTATGCCAACGCAGGCGTTAATCAGTCATCTCGAATGCCTTTCGAAACGGCTAGGCGAATTGTGGATGAATATGTCCGCTTGAATCCCAACAAAAGCGTAACGATGCTGATGCATGGGGGAGAACCTTTATTGAATTTTGGGCTGATCAAGGATGTCGTCCAGTATTCAAAAAAATATGGCAAAAAGGTTGTTGTTTCTATCCAGACGAACGCCGCTCTGGTGAATGATGAAATTGCGGAATACCTGAAAGAAAACAATGTAGAAGTGGGTGTAAGTGTCGATGGACCGGCTTTATACCAGAATTCGACGCGTCCTCTTCAAAACGGGAAAGGCTCGTTTGACCAGGTCTTGCGTGGAATCCGTTGCTTGCAAAAGCATAAAGTCCCTTTCGGGGTATTGTGCGTAATGACGAGCAATGTTGCAAATAACATAGACGAAGTTCTGGATTTTTATCTTTCTAATGATATTTACTGTTTCTCTTTCATCCCCTTGATGAAATTTGGACGCGGCTTGAATGACAGTTCCCTTTATGTGACTGGCGAACAAATTTTCAAAGCTTATAAGAGAATATTTGAACGGATCATTGAGAACAATGCGCATAATGAAAAGAGGATAAATGAACGAGTCCTCTCAAATATGGCATTGAGTTTGTTTGCTAATGAAAATCCTTTTATGTGTACTCAGACACCCTGTGGTGCCGGAAGAAGGATTCTAGGATTTTCCAATAATGGTGATGTTTTCCTTTGTGACGACTTTATTGATGACCCGGACTTTAAAATTGGAAATGTCAATGAAGCCCCGATAGATGAACTCCTTGCGCAGAGTGGCGTTGTTGCTAGGTCATTGAGCCGCTCCAAGGATAATTTTAAACGCTGTAAAAATTGTGCCTGGAAAGCTCTTTGCGGTGGTGTCTGTCATGCCGTTGATTACTATACCGGAAAGGAAGGCGAAATTGAAAATGAAATATGCGTTTTCAATAAGTTAATGTTGCCTTTTTTGATTGAAGCATTTGATGAAAACCCAGAAATCCCGCATCTTCTGAGTGAGGATATTTCTGCGATGGATGCACGAAATGTGTGCGTTGCTTTGGATGATGGAAAAACGGATGATTCGATTGATGCCGATACTTTTGTACACATCCTGAAATTACATGACGTAAGGCATTATGAAAAAGTCATTTTGAGCGGAAAGAATTTTGCACAAAACCAGGATTCCTTGAAAATGATTCAGTTGCTGAAGTCCAGAAAGCACCATCAAATAGTTCTTCTGGAAAATTCCAAATTGGATTGCCCGGAATACAAGAATATTATGGATTGCGGTGTCGAAGAAATCTGGGTCAGGCCTGATATTGATGACGGACTTTTTGATGGGTGCCTGAATCGGGTAAACGGTTTGATCCAGTATCGGAATGAAAAGCGGCTCGATACGTCGGTCGCACTTGTCTTGCCGATCAATGACGAGTTGTGGAATTCCGATGTCGTGGGCTGGATCCGGGAAAATCTTTCACCGGAAGATAGAGTACTTCTTTATGAAGATTTCTCTGGCAGCACAAGAGCGGTGCTTGAACAAATCCGTGATCTCAGATTGAATGTGTCTGTTTCTGTTATATCAAGTTCAGCGGAAACGCGTGAATCTTGCAGTGACTTGTTTGTCTTTGAAAAAACGAATCTTTTCTTTATTGATAAAGATACGTTAAAGGGGCGCGATGATATTGGAATAGAAAAAATACTGGCCTCTTAAATACTCCCTTTTTATTTGTTGATAGAGCGTCCACCGTCACTCGCTTGATGGTGGGCGTTTCTTTTAAATGCACGAAAATGGGCTATCCGCTTGATGTTTTCTCTTTTTTTTCTATATTTGCACTCGCTAATTAGCCTGGTTAGTTCAGATGGATAGAACGAGTCCCTCCTAAGGATTAAACTCGCGTTCGACTCGCGAACCGGGTATAGCAAAAGGGCCGCATCGCGCGGCCCTTTTCTCTTTATTCTCATTTTGTCATGCCCGCCAATATTGGCATACCCGTTATTTTTGTCATGCCCGCCTCCGAGCGGGCATCTCCTTTGCGACTTTTTAAACCAGTTCCCCGCGGATGACGTCGACGGAGTCCCCGACGAGACTCACGACGTTGGTCGGGTTGATTTCGATGTTTCCGCAGTCGACCATCATGTCGACGGAGTGCTGGAACGTTTTCCAGAGTTCGTCTGTCTCGTAGATGTCTTCGTCGCTGAGCTTTGCAGCCGTGCTGAGGATCGGCTTGTCAAAGTGCTGGAAGAGTTCCTTGAAGAACGGGTGCGTCGGAATGCGGATGCCGATTTCCGGGCGCTTGACGTCGAGCTTGCGGGCGATGTGCGGATCGGCGGGCAAAATGAACGTGTACGGACCCGGGACTCGCTGCTTGATGATGTTGAACGCAAAGTTGCTCACGTGGGCGTAGCCGCTTGCAAATCGGATGTCGGGAACGATGAGCGCCATGAAGAACTTTTTCATGGGCTTCTTGAGGGCATAAAGCTTGTGGATGGCCTTTGTGGATTCGGCGTTGCAACCGATGGCGTAGCCGGATTCCGTGGGGTAGAGGACAAGACCGTCGTCTTCGAGGATTTCTGCCGCTTGCTTGACGATTCGGGCTTGCGGATTTTCTGGATGTACTTCGAGTCGCATATTTTCTTTGTTTGCGTTTTTTCGCTTTTGGAGAGAAAATATATAAAAAGTCGTGAAAATGCTGTGACGGAAATCGCTTTAAATACTCGGGATGACCTGCGTGCCTTCGAAGGCGTTCTTGATGTGGCTGAACTGCAGGGGCTGCTGGTACACGCGGGCGCTCAGAACGTCAAAACGGCACGGCTCGTCGAATCCTTTGGGCGCGATTTCCTTTTGCGTCGCCAAAAAATGGCAGGCGGTCTGCCAGATTTTTGCTTGTTTGGAGGCGTTCACGCGGGCGGCTGGATTCCCTTGCTGGTTGTTCCAGACGGATTTGACTTCGACAAAGACGAGGGTGGAACCGTCACGGGCGACGATGTCGAGTTCTCCGCCACGGTAGGCGTAGTTGCGGGCGACAACTTGGTAGCCTTCACGCATTAAATACGCAACGGCCTGCGTCTCGATGGCGTTACCCTTCGGCTTGTTTTGTGATTTCCTGGAAATCATCTGCTCCCCCTTCCATTTTTTAGATCCTTCGGCCTACTTCTGACTTCCTACTACTACTTCACTTCCATCCCGAGCAAGCGGATTTCAGAAATGGCGTAGTCGTTGTTGTCCGTGTCATACACGTCTTCGAGGTAGAACCGGAGTTCGGTTGTTTCGACAGCCTGGATGCTCGGATACTGCACACCCTTGATGTTGTCGAATTTAAGGCGCTGCTTGAACCCGTCCTTCGTTTCGACGGTAATCACGTGCGGCTTCTTGAAAATGCGGAAGCGGTCGCCAAAAGCGTCGTCGACGGACTTCTGGTAGCCAACGGCAATGCCGATGTTCATGACGAGCGTCTTCTTGTCGAAGTACACGGCAAGCACCGGATTCTGCGGCTTGATCGGCATGGAGTTGAGCCAGGCGGTAGTGAGGTCGCCGTCTGTCAAGTTCGAAAGCGGATAGCCGCCTGTCACTTCGGGTTCTATGGCCTTCGTCTCGTGGTTTCCGAGCGCTTCGCTCCATTCGAGTTCGTGCAGCGTGTTCATCGGCTTGTGCGTGAACATCAGCAGCATAAGCAAAATGACGATCAGCGGGAACAGTACCGAGAATGCCACGATGATGAGCTTGTGCGGCGAAAGGCGGCGTCCAAAGCTTTTTGCCGATTCCATGATGGACGGGGCGACGCGGCGCTGGGCTCCTGTCTTTCGGGCGATGGAGGGCGTCTGGTGCGGCGTGTCGTGCTGCGGGAACACCTGGTCGCATTCGTCTAGGAATTCCTGCATGTCATGGAAGCGTTCGTTCAGTTTTTTCTTGAGGCACTTGAGGATGAGTTCCGAGAGACCTTCCGGAATGTCTTCACGGAAAAGTTCCGGTGCCGGAGGCGGTTCCTGCACGTGCTTGAGCGCAATTTCTACAGGGCGGCTGCCTTCGAACGGGAGTCGTCCGCAGGTCATTTCGTAAAGGATCACGCCCATGCTGTAAATGTCGGACTGGAGCGTGACTTCGTCGCCGTGGCACTGTTCCGGGGACATGTATTCGGGCGTACCCATCGTCATGCCGGTGCGCGTGAGGCGTTCCTTTTCCATCTCCTGGATGTAAGAAATGCCGAAGTCCATGATGTAGACGCGGTTGTCGCGCGTGAGCATAATGTTCGAGGGCTTGATGTCGCGGTGGACAATGCCCTTGCTGTGCGCATAGAGGAGGCCGCGTGCAATCTGCTTGATGATGACTTCGATGGCTTCGAACGAGAGCTTGCTCTTGTTCTGCAAAATTTCGGCGAGCGAAATGCCTTGCACATAAGTCATCGCGATAAAGAGCTGCTTCCCTTGCTGGCCGAAGTCGAACACGTGAACGATGTTCTGGTGGTCCAGCTCCTTCATGGCCTGCGCTTCGAGATAGAAACGCTTGATGGCTTCAACATCGGAGGTCGAGTCCAAAATCTTGAAGGCTACTTCGCGCTTTAATTTTTTGTCGAGCGCCTTGTAGACATATCCCATTCCGCCTTTGCCAAGTGTTCCCAATAGTTCATAGTTTTCGTTAAAAGGGCGCGGAAAAGTTTGAGGTTGTTCGTGCTGGATCATCTTGGCTTCTTTAATTTATGTAGTAGAATTGCGGTTACAATATAGAAACCTAGCGCAATGGCGAGGGGGAGGATTGTATTGAATATGTCGTCTTTTCGTTCAAGTAAAATATTCAGGAACGAGGCCTGGTTGTAGCGCGACCAGATGATGCTCGAGAGTGCGCGTCCGATTTCTTGCATTTGGTCGAGCGGGACTAATGCTCCGGCAAGTGCCACTTGAGGAATGATGAGCAGCGGGAGGAAGGCGTTTGCCTGGCTCGTGTTTTTGGCGAGTGTACTCGTGAATAGACCGACTGTGGTTGCGGGGATGGCGATGCACGCCAGTGTTGCCGCTATGAGTAACTGGTTGGGGGTTACGGTCAATCGCATATTGATGAACGCATAAACGATTGCCGTTTGCAGCAACGTAAAAAAGACCGGAAGTGTGAGCTTTGCCGTCAGTGTCGAAACGGCTGAAACTCCACGGCGGAACTTGTCGCGGAGGATTTCTTTTTCCTGGACGATTTCGCGGATCGAAAGCGAGAGCGCAAACCAGTTTGCACAAAGGATGACCGCAAATGCAACCGTCCAGAACGAGGACTTTTCGGAGAAAATCTGCGAGAGGAGGAACCCGATGATCACCGGCTGCAAGAAGAGTGCGGCGATGCGTCCCTTGTCGCGGAACCACTGCTTGGCGGTAATGCCAATGGTGTAGGCGAAGTTGTGCGGGAGCTTGGTGCGCTCAAAAAAGAATTTTGTCTCTGGTGTTTTGGGCGTCTCGCGGGAACTGTGCGAAGACTTCCACGAAGCGGCTCCGTTTGTCGTGATGCTCGTGAGGAGCGTCTGCGGGTCGTTCGTCTTGAAGTTTGCGTAGGCCGCCTGGACCGTTCCGAAAAATGCTTCTTCGCCCTGGTGCAGTACTAGAATCTTGTTTGCAATCTGGAGCGCTTCAAAGCTGTGCGTCGTGAGGATGATCGTATGGCCGAGGAATGCAAGCTGCTTTAAGTGCGTGCAGAGAATGCGCGAGTTGTACGGGTCGAGTCCCGAAAGCGGTTCATCCAGAATCACGAGGCCGGGGCTTCCCATCAGTTCGCGGGCGAGGGCTACGCGGCGCATTTCGCCGCCGCTGAGCGTCTTCACGAGGTTCTGCCTGCGGTCGCTCAGCCCGAAAAGTTCGCAGAACTTTTCTAGCCTCGTGAGTGCGTCTCCCTTGAAGTTCTTGACGTCCATCGACGAACGTGCGCCATCGAGAATCGTTTCTTCGACAGTCAATTCCGGACGGAGCGGCGGGTCTTGCGGGAGTATCGCGATGCGCCTGCGGATTTCGCTTTTGCGGTAATCGGCTCCTCCGATGCGGACGACGCTCTGCTTGTCGCAGCGGTTGATGCCCTGAATCAGTTTCAGCAGTGATGACTTGCCCTGTCCGGAACGCCCGATGATGGCGAGAATTTCACCTGCGGGGAGTTCAAAGTCGATGTCCTTGAGCAGTTGCTTTTTGCCTGCAAAGACATTCACGTTCTTGGCGACGACATTGAAGCCTGTTCCTGTCGTTTCGATCAGCAAATCGTTATTGCGGAACCCGATAACGGCCGACGGGAAACGGATCACGTCCCCGTTCTTCATCTTGATGAGGCGGGTACGTTTACCGCCTTCGTCCACGATTGAACTTTTCAGGCGGATTTCGGCACAGCTATCGCTGCAATTCCCGTTGCTACTGCGGTTTCCTTTGTCATTGCAAAGTCGTGCGCTTCCAGAAAAACCGGAAATGGCAATGCCTTTCCATTCTGTAGACAGCGAAACTGTCTGGACGTCGCTTGCCGTTTCACGTTCCATGACGAGGAGCGTAAGCTCTGAACCGCGAAGCGTTGCTCGCAGCTGCCTCGGGCCGATCAAGATGACGTCGCCATCGCTGATGGCGGCCGTGTCGACGTTTTTCCCATTCAGCATCGTGATGCTGTTCTGGGAGAGGTTCCTTAAAATCCATTTCTCGTCCGTAAATTCCAAAACGGCATGATACCGCGAAACCATCAGGTTGTCAAAGTGCAAAACGTTGTCCGATTTGCGCCCGATAGTAAACGGTTTCGATGGATTCGGATGGACGAGACGGAATGGAAACATCGCGATTTTCCCGTTACGTTAATTCCTTGACGAACGCTTCGAAGCGGTCGCAGGCTTTGGCGAGATTTTCGTCGCTGGCGGCGTACGAGAACCTGACGCAGGTGTCGTCACCGAAGGCGGCTCCCGGCACAATGGCAAGTCCCTTGGATTCGAGCAGTGCGCTGCAGAAATCGATGGAACCCGTGATGACCTTGCCGTTTGGAGTTTTTTTGCCGTAGTAGTCGCTCACCGGCGCAAACAGGTAGAAGGCTCCTTCAGGTGCGCGGGGCTTCGTCAAAAGGAATGAGGTGCGTTCGAGCATATAGGCTCTGCGCTTGCGGAAGGCGGCCTGCATTGCGTGAACGTTGCTCTTGTCCATATTGAGGGCTCCGAGGGCGGCGTACTGTGCGACGTTGCTCGGGTGGTGCGTGGCTTGTCCTTGGATCTTGCCGATAATCTTTGCGATCGGGGCGGGGGCGGCATCGTAACCGATTCTCCAGCCGGTCATGCAGTGCGATTTAGAAAATCCGTTGATGACGATGGTGCGTTCTTCCATTCCGGGGAAGGCTGCCGCACTGGTAAATTCCGTGTCGTAAACAAAGTATTCGTAGACTTCGTCCGAGATGCAATAGATGTCCTGTGCCACGATTTCCTTGGCAAGCGCTTCAAGTTCGCTCTTGGTGTAAACGGCACCGGTCGGGTTACACGGGTTGTTCAGGAGAATCGCCTTGGTGCGCGGCGTACAGGCCTTGCGCAAATCTTCGGCGTCAATCTTGAAACCTTTTTCGATGCCCGACTGCACGAATACCGGTGTTCCGCCAAGCCACTTGACGAGTTCCGGATAGGTGACCCAGTAAGGGGCCGGGATGATCACTTCGTCGCCCGGGTTGATGAGGGCGGCAAGCGCATTGAACACGGCGTGCTTTGCGCCGCTCGTCATGATGATCTGCGAGGCATCGTAATGGAGCCCGTTCTCGTCGGCCAGCTTTTTGGCAACCGCCTTGCGCACCTCCAGAATCCCGACGGGAGCGGTGTAGCGCGTTTTTCCATCGCGGATCGATTCGATGGCTGCGTCCTGGATGGGCTTCGGAGTCCCAAAATCAGGCTCGCCTGCACCAAGACTGACGACGTCTTTCCCGTCAGCGATCATTTGTTTTGCCATCGTGTCGATGGCGACGGTGAGCGAGGCTGCAATATTTTGAGTCCTATCAGAGAGCGACTTCATTTCTTGGATTCCTTTTTGATCCGTTGTCTTAAACGGTATTGGTCGAGTGATCCTGCGATGAGGGGGAATATGGTAAATTGTGCAATGAATATGCAGGTGAGTCCAATGAGCGTTACGTTTCCCATGCAGCGTAGCCCCGGATGGGACGAAACGAGCATGCCGTAAGTGCCGATGAACCCTGCCATCTGCGAAAGGAAAATCGAGAAGAACTTGCTTCTTAAAATGGTAAGCGCAGTCCCCTTTTGCTTTTCGTAATACTCCGAGAAGAACTGGAGCGATCCGTCGACGCTTGCGCCGATGAGGATGGGGAAGGTGAGTGCGCTATAGGCCGAAATCTGTACGTCAAAGAAGTTGATCGAAGCGAGGAACCAGCTGGCCGCGAACACGGATGGAAGCACGGTGAATATGGCTCGGCTTAGGCGGTTGTAGTATACCAGCAAGAACAATAGAACGAGAATCCCGCCGATTTGCAGGGGGCGTTTGAAGTTGTTGATGATTCGTTCCAGGAATATGGCGCGCGTGATCGGAGTGCCCGCCATCAGGTAGGTTCCGTTTTCAAAGCCTTCGATCTGGTACAGCTCCTTGTAGAGTCTGGTGCATTCGTTGCCGTAATTCTCGTTGATGTCGGTAAAGATAAAGGCGAAGCGTCCTTGCGTTCCCTGCTTGTCCCTGAATTTCTTGGCGATGTATTCGGGTGGTTCGAGGTCGTCGCTTTCTTCGAATTCCAAGGCTTGTTCCACCTTGTCGAGGTTCTCGCGTTCGCTGTCGGAGAGGGCGTCGCGGAATTCCTTTGAGACCATGTTATGCAGCTGGCGGAGCTTTTCCATTTTTTTCTGTTGCAGGTTCGGCGAGAACTGGGCCAGCGTAAAGATGGAATTGACCGACGATATCTCGCCGTTGTTCTTGAGTTCGTTGAACCGTTCCAGGAGCTGTTCGCTGGCGGCCTTGCTTGGGAGCCTTACGATGAGAGGCGTCTTGTTCATAAAACCCGTTTCTGCAATCAGGGAATCGATGAACGGATCCTTGTAATTGATTTCGGTTGCTGAAAAGTCGTTGCGGATGTGGATGCGGGTGCCACCGAAGTAAAGCGCTACAATGCTTGTGACGATGATGATAGAGAAAATAATCCAGTTCACCCGGTTCGAGAGCATGGACACTTTGTAAGTCGAGTGGATCTGCGCATGTGTGATCGTGAACGGCTTTTTGCGCTGCGTGACTTGCAACAAGGCGGTCGAGAAAAGGAGCGTGATGGCCCAGTTCAAAATGCAGCCGGTGGAACCCAGGACGCCAAGTTCCTGGAGGCCGGGCAGTGGAATCAACGTGAGGCTTGCAAAGAGTGTCGCAAAGGTGAAGCTCGAAGCTGCCGTCGAAGGTCCAATGCCGAGGAGCGCACTTTCGATGCATAGTTGCGGACTCAGGTTCCGTTCACGTTCCAAAAAGTACCTGTTGAGGACGTGGCTGATGATTTGCAAAGCCTGTCCGGGGAGTACAATCGCAAGCAACAACGTAAAGAGGTTGATGCGCCCGTAAAACAGGTAAGAACACGCCATCGTCGTGCAAATCGGAGTGGCAATGGGGAGTGCCGAAATAAAGATCAGCTGCGGCTGCCTGTAAAAGTGGATGATCAGTATCAGCAGGATGAGTACCGCCGTGACAATGCCCACCATCTTCGCTTCGGGCAAGAGGCGTCTGCCCGTCTGGATGGACTCGTAAACCTTTCCGGCATAGTGGATCTTCAGGTCTCCGGGCTTCGTTTCGTCCTGTAACACGTTCTTGACATCGTAATACAGTTGCCTGTTCGCCTGGAGGTTCGAAATCGAATGCGTCGGGTAAATCTCGACAATGCGGATTGTCCCTGCGCGGTTGGAATGGCTGATGGAAAGCTTGTCGAAGTATTTCTGTTCAAGGTCGCTCAAAAGCTGTTCGCGCTTTTGTGACGTCGGCAATTCCAGGGTATCGATAAAATTTGCCAGGTCGATGAACAGCGGATTGTTCTTTAAGATGTAATCGCGCTTGAGTTTCTCGATACGGTGCGTCATGATGTCGATATCGTTTTCGCTGGCATAGAGAAACTTGTTCTTTTTGTAATAGTCGATATCTGTTTCAAAGTCTGCAAAATGGACCGACGGATTTTTTTCCATCGTCTTGGCCAAGTTCTTTGCGACCCGGTAGTTTGCTGAGGAATCCTTGGATTCCAGAATGACGATCAGGCTTCCGAGCCCGCCAAATTCATCTTCGATCTTTTGGACGTTGCTGGGTTCGCGCGCACTCGTAATGGTGTCTTGCAGCTGTAAATCCCAGCGCAGGTGCATAACCGGGTAGATGCTCAGGAACCCTACCGCCAAGAACACGATCAAGATTATTTTGGGGTAGGTTGCTAATTTTTTGATTATTTTTGCAAAGAATGAAAACATCACTCCTAATATAATTATAATTTGGGTAGTGATGATTCGTTTGGTGACGATACTGATGCTTGTGGGTGTGCTGTCCTTTTCAGCGCACGCTAAGGCTGTGCCCGAGAACGTACAGGATTCAGTGGAGGTGCAAAACTCAACCTCGTCGATGTCGTTCATGGACGTTGTTTCGTGGCCGTTTATCCATGTTATCCAGCCGGTGTTCGGAATGCTTGTGTATCCGGTGGCGGCACCGCTCCATTACGCTTTTGATAATGGCGTTATCGACAAGGCGGTGGACCTGATTACCTTTGGTGAAAAAAGGAATATCCTTATCTATCCGGTGATGAACCTGAAACCGGGAACCACCACGATGCTAGGCGTGTGCTACCGTCACAGGAACCTTATCAGGCAAGGGGATTATGCCGTTTTTGAGGGCAATTATTACGCCAACAGCGACGTCGACGTGAGAGTCCGATATTCAAAGCAGGGCATTTTCGGCAAGAATTTGTACGCATCGACAAATTTTAACCTGTACCTGGATCGCGATGACGGATTTGTCGTTCCGATGAGCAAGGATGCGTTTGTCCAGGCAGATACGACCATTTCAGTTTCTTCGCAGGTGGGCATTCCGCTGACCGAGTCTCGAAACCTCAACTTGAGCTTTGGTGCGGAATTTGTCTATCATGTCGCCTATTTCCCGGACACCAAGGATTCCATTCTGGACGACCCGAAGTTCCCGATCAATGACCGAGGCTTGTACCAGAACCATTTTGAGTTCCCGTTCTATGTGAACCTCGTGTTCGATAATTTGGACTTTCCTTATGCGCCGTCTTCGGGCCATCGCTTGAGCCTTAAAGCCTCGTATGTCCTTACCGGGGAATATGGGGGGATTGAAGGGGAGGACTTTTCGCGTGTGGGGATGAGCCACGCCGAAGCCTTGAGGGACGGAGGCAAGAATCACGACTATATGAAGGTCGAGGCCTTTTACCAGACGTATTTCTTTATCGGCAAGGCTAAAAACTATGTGCTTTCTGTAAAGGAAGGTCGCAAGGCCCGAAAGTTCTATACGGATTTTTCGATGAACGAAGTTCTGCGTGTCTGGCGTCCGGAAAATCTTGTGGAAACGCTTTTTGAACGCCGTGTGCTGGCGTTCCAGTACCGTTTTGTGGGAATGTGGGAAATGGAAAAGGGCGGGGCTCCGTATTCGGCATTCCCGACTTTGAACGCGCGATTCCCCTTGCGTGGCTATACCGATGCGTGGACGGCACCTTTTTTGATGGGCTTGTCGGCTGAATACCGTTGGCCTGTGGACCGTTTGGTGGATGGTGTCGTGTTCGATGAGTACGGTGTCATCAGTGACAAAATAAACCACTGGTCCAAAAAGAACGTTTATAATTCATGGGGGTTTGGTGTCCGCGTGCGTAAGCCGGATATGTACCTGTTCCGTTTGCAGTTCGCTTTCCACGGACTGCACGGCATCAGCCTTGTGATGACCATCGCCCCCGAATTCCGATAATAGCATTGCCCTCCCGGCCCCTTTACATTGTCATCCCGGCCTTGTGCCGGGATCGCCTTACACGGAACTTTTCACTGTCATACCGGCCTCTGTGCCGGCATCGCCTTACACGGAACTTTTCACTGTCATACCGGCCTCTGTGCCGGTATCACCTTACACAGAACCCTCCGCTATAGCGGTAATTCCGTCTGTTCGCTCAGTACGGAACGCGGAATTTCCCTGTGCAGCATCCTGTAGGCGGTAGGCGTTGCAACACGCCCGCGCGGCGTACGTGAAAGCAGCCCCTTCTGAATCAAATAAGGCTCGTAGACCTCCTCAAGCGTATCCGGTTCTTCGCCCATCGCCGCACTGATAGTACCGAGACCGACCGGACCACCGCCAAACTTGTCGATCGTCATCGCCAGAATCTTGCGGTCGGTCGGATCCAGCCCTTCGCTGTCGATGCCGAGCATGTCGAGCGTCTTGAGGGCGGCGCGTTCGTCAATGACGCCTGTGCCGCGGACCTGCGCCACGTCACGGCAGCGCCTAAGCACGCGATTCGCTACGCGAGGCGTGCCTCGGCACCTTCCGCCGAGGATTTTTGCCGCGTCCTCGGTGAGGCCGACGCCTAAAATGCGGGCGCTGCGCATCAAAATCTTGACGATGTCCTTTTCGTTATACAGTTCCAGGCGATACTGGAGCCCAAAGCGGTCACGGAGAGGGCCTGTCAAAAGTCCGCTGCGTGTTGTTGCGCCAACGAGCGTAAAATGCTTGAGCGGAAGGTTCACGCTCCTTGCCGCCGGGCCAGAGTCGAGCATAATGTCGAGCCTGAAATCTTCCATGGCGGGGTAGAGGTATTCTTCCACGACGCGGTTCAGGCGGTGGATTTCATCGATAAAGAGAATGTCGTTTTCCTGCAGGCTCGTGAGGAGCCCGGCGAGATCGCTTGCCTTTTCAAGCACGGGACCGCTTGTGATATGGATGTTCACGCCCATTTCTTTTGCAATGATGCTCGAAAGCGTCGTCTTTCCAAGTCCTGGAGGACCTGCAAAAAGGCAATGATCCAGCGCATCGCCACGGTGTTTTGCCGCTTCGATGGCGATGGAAAGACTTTCCTTGATGTCGTCCTGACCTGTAAATTCGCTCAGGCTAGGCGGACGCAGGTTGCGTTCGGAATCGCCCTCGTCAAAGGAGCATTTTTGCGGTGAAATTATACGCTGATCATCCATATTTTACCTGCATTGTCATCCCAGCTGTCATCCCGGCCTTGTGCCGGGATCGCCTTACACGATCCTTCTTGCATTGTCATCCCGGACTTTTTGTCACCCCGGACTCCGTTCCGGGATCATCTTTATGTCATGCCCGACTTGATCGGGCATCTCCTTTTACAAATACTTCAAAGCCTCCGGAATGAGGGCTGCCGCATCGGCGCTATCGCCAAGCACTTCAACCGCCTTGACAACCGCCTTTTCTGCCGTCGGATCCTTGACACCAAGCGTGTGCAGTGCCAAAACCGCTTCCATCTTTGCACCCGTGAGCGCTCCGACGCTTGTGATTCCGCTCCCTTCGACGTCGCCGAGGGCCTGGAGCATGGCGCCCGCTTTTTCCTTAAGCGCGAGCGTCATTTGTTCGCACGTCTTTTTGCCGAGCCCCTTGATTTTGCCGAGTGCTGCCTTGTTGTCGCTTGCGATCATATTCAAAAGGTCGGCCGGAGTGCTGCCGCTCAGAATGCGCTGCGCAAGCTTCGGACCCACGCCGTTTACGCTCAAAAGCATAAGGAACAAGTCCTTTTCGGTCGTGTCTGCGAATCCGAAAAGTGTCATGGAGTCTTCGCGAACGACGAGATTCGTGTGCAAAATGACTTCGGCACCTTCGTCGGGGAGTTTACCGGCCGTAAATGCCGAAATGTTGATGCCGTAACCGACACCGGCACACTCCACAACGACAAATGTAGGGGTTTTCTGCACCAGAATGCCACGGATTCGCTCGATCATAAATTCTCCAAAGAAATGCACTTTTGTGCTACTGCTCAAATATACATCTTTTGAGGGCTCTGTCAAGCCAAATTGTATCAAAAAAATGGCTAGCAAACATTTTTGGTTTTGTCAGCCCATCGAAAATGCATTTTCACTGCCTGAATGCGTTTTTTGCTTGTTTTGGGGCTGTTTCTTGACTGCGCGTAAATCTTATGGCAATAAGTAAACTTTTTTTATCTATTTTCTTACTTTTTTCATATATTCCTCATATGGAGGGGTCTCTGCTATTTCGTAGAGACGACTATTATCGTTCCTAGAGGTGCATTATGATTAGAGTAAAGTTCTTCTTAGCGTGCGTTGTATCAGCATTTACCTTGCTAGCCTGCTCTGGTGATTCCAGCGGCTCCGGCACTGATAACACCCAAAAAACGGGTGCCCGAATCAAGGTCTTTGAAACGAGCGACATCCATGGCTACATTATGGATGTGACAGGAGGTAAAGAGGACGCCTTCCAGTACAGGCTTGCCTATCTGGCAAAAATTTTCGATAAGGCAAGGGCTTCCGGTGAATACGACGATGTCCTTCTCCTCGATGGAGGCGATATCTACCAGGGTGCTCCGGTATCCAACCTTACAAAGGGGGCCGTGATGCGGGCGGCGATGGACATAATGGACTACGATGCCGTTTCGCTCGGCAACCATGAGTTCGACTGGGATGTTCAAGAATACGCAACGGACAAGGACGGAACGATCCCCGCTTACGAAATCGGCGATTTTTCGGGAGACCCCGAAATTCCAGTGTTGGCGGCAAACCTCTATTATTCCAAAACGCACAAGAGGGTAGGCTTTACCAAGGATTACGTTGTTGTTAAAAAAGCTGGCTATCGCATCGCGTTAATTGGTTACATTCCCGATTACTCGGATGAAATTATGCGCAATATGGTCGAACCTTACGAAATAAAGGCCGATCTTGAAGCCTTTTCAAAACGCGTTAGGGAAATCAAGGAGGCTGAAAAACCCGATGTGACGATTGTCGTTGCCCATGAACGCCCAACCGATGTTGCGAATGGACTCTCGCCGAAGGATGTGGACTTTGTTACCGGTGGCCATCGCCATAACGGCATCTACGGTGTTGCGGATAACGGTATTCCTTACATCCAGTGCAACTACTACGCTCAGGGTTATGCTAGCGCGACCATCATAATCGACAGTGAAGGCAAGGTGACGGTAGAAGACTTGATGTACACACCGATTACCGAAAATACGAAGTCTTTCTATGACACTCCGGAAAATGCAGGAAACTTCAATGAGCAGGTGTTGAAACTCTCCCATACTGCGTGGGCGGCCATTAGTGATGAAATGGAAGAGTATCTGGGTTACATCGACGCCTCTTTCGGGAAAAAGGATACGGTTGGTGGGCATACGGCGTCAGGCGGAAACTTTATGACCGGTATGATGCTTGAATACTTCAGGGACATAAAAGACGAAGACGTTACGGCTGCATTCTTCAATATGAAGGGCGTTCGCGCTGACTTCAAGGTTCCCGAAGGCGGAAAACTCAATATGACTGTCGGTGATATTTACGCGGTCGCTCCTTTTAACAATACCTGGCTTCTGTACGATCTTACGGGTGAGGAACTAGCCCAGCAGATTGTCAACGGGTGGAAATCGTCCGATATGGGAGATCAGGTGACTGGCCTGACGTTTGAATATCGTGATATCGGGACTGATGACAAACCTGATATTGAAGTTGTGAGCATCACGCTGGATGACGGAACGGTGGTCGATATTCACGGCAAGAAACCTATTTATAGGGTGATCGTTTCGAACTACAACGCGACCATAGAAAATAGCGTGTTCATTGACAAAACGCCGGTTTACCCCGAGGCGGAAGCCCCGATTGACAACCAGGCGATTATTGAACTGCTACGTGATAGGCGCGATCGCGGCGAAGAACATATTCCTGTGGACAGGACTCCCCGTGGTAGTGAAGTAACCGAAAACATGAAGGAGGCTGCATAATGAAAAAGCGTCTACTTATTTTATTCATGTCGTTTGCACTGTTTGCCGCGTGCAGCGATGATTCTTCCAGTACTTCTGCTGGAAAATCAAAGAACAATGGAAGCGAGGTTGCCGAGTTCCATCCGTTTTACAGGATTGACCGCGACAACGTGAACGAGTGGCAGGAGCCGCTTGACAACCAGAGGTACCTGACGGCGGGGACGTAC
>JBGVAT010000228.1:0-11304 GCA_045224895.1 Fibrobacter sp. | reverse complement strand
GATTATTTTCAAAAAGAGTTTCAGAAAATAATCGGACGGGGAGATTATGGATAGAAGTACTGTTACCTTTATAGTTATATCCCTTGTGTTTATTGTTGCGGCTTTGTATCAGGCCGTGGTTTCGTTTCGGTCAAAGCGTGAGGAACTGAATCGCCTTGCCGCCGGGACCGTTTTTGGCGTATTCGCTGTCGTTTTTTTCATCGGGCGGCTTTTTATCGAAAGCAGTGGCGCCTTCATGGTGTGGACTAGCCTTTGCCTTGTGAGCGTTGCTGCGGCGATGTTCAGCTTTGCACAGTTCTCGGTACATTTTACCTGTTTGTCCGAGAATAAGTGGGCTCGCTTGTTGTTGCGCTGTTTCTTGCTGGGTTTTGTCCTCGATGCAGTCATCTGGGTTGTCAATCCGTTTTACCCGTGGGCCATTGGGCTTGAATCGGTTTCTGAAAGAATGCTTTTATCCGTTTCAGAAAAAAGCTCTTTTTACGTTTTCCATCTTGCTCTTGTGTTTACGATGTTTGCCGCATCCATTGGCCTCATGCTCTACCGTTATGTCCGTGAGCCAAGGGTCTATAGAAGGCGTTACATCGGGCCGAGCGTCATTGTGGCCGTCCTGCTTTTGATCAATGCCTTGCTGGACAAGTTTACGAATATTGAACAGGATTATTCCATTGAGTTTTATTGCCTGCTCCCGGTTTGCGTGTACTGGTATTCATGCCGTTTTGCGGTGATTGACCTGATCAACTACTTTAACGACAACATTTTCAAGAATATCGATCGTGGGGTGGTTCTTTTTGATTATAAGGGCGTGTTGATAGTTCACAATAAAATGGCCGAACAGCTTTTGGCAGGGATTGATCTTAATGTCTCGTTGACGCAAAAAGAATTTATGAAGCTTTGCAACATCTCGGATTTCTATTCCGAGACGGCCGAGGTCTATTCTACTCAGGGCTTTGTGAATCGTGACGATAAGATTCAGCCGATACGTTGTGATTTCCGTAAAATCAAGGGGGAGGGCGACTGCCCGGTTGGAAATTTGTTTGTGATTTCTGATACGGTGGTGCGCACGGATTTGTTGACGGGGTTCCATAGCTGGGAACACTTCAAGAATTTTGTGTCCAAGGACACCACGCAGTTTACTTATCCGTTGACTGTTGTTGTCTGTGACCTGAATAACTTGTCCCGTATAAATAATATGAAGGGCCATAACGCTGGTGACCGCTTGGTGATCGCCATGGCCGATGCCTTGCGCGAGGCCTTCCCGCAGGGCTCCTGCTTTGTGCGTGGCGAAGATGCAAAGCTTGTCGTCGTTTGCGACTATATGGAACTTGCCGAAGTCAACGAACGGATGGAAATCGTAAAGAAAAAGGTGCAGTCGAGCTTCCAGTATGCCGTCGATGGCGCCACGACGTGGAACACGAATATTGTTGATGCGATTGATTCGGCGACGCACACGTTGCTGCAAAAGAAACTGCTCGACAGGAGTTCCGCGCATTCGGAACTTTTGACTTCGCTTGTGCGAGCCTTGCAGGAATGCGATAGCGATACCGAGGCCCACGTTAGACGCACGCAGCGTATGGGTGCCGCGCTTGGCCGTCAAATTGGTCTGTCCGATAAGCAGCAGAGTAATCTTTCGCTCTTGTGCCTTTTGCACGATATTGGTAAAATCGGCATTCCGCTGGATATCCTCAATAAGCCGGGCAAGCTTTCGAGCGAAGAATGGAATACCATCAAGACCCATGCGAAAAAGGGCTACGAGATTGCCAAGAGTTCCAAGGGTCTGGTCGAAATTGCAGATATGATTTTGCACCATCACGAACGTTGGGATGGTCTCGGTTATCCCGATGGACTCAAGGGCGAGCAGATTCCGCTTTTGTCCAGAATCATTGCCGTTGTCGACTCGTTCGATGCCATGGTCAGCAACCGTTCTTACAGGGCGGCACGCCCCATCGGAGAAGCGATTGCCGAACTTGAACGTTGTGCCGGTACGCAGTTCGATCCGTACCTTGTTTCCGAGTTTGTTACCATCTGTCGTGACGTTGCAAAGGATGTAAAACCTGACGAAGACAGGTTTGATCCCATATTTGATGAAGTTATCAATCGCTCGAAAAAGAAGGGTGACGAAAATAACAGGTCGTTGCATCACGTCCACAATGTGATGTTTACCCGATACATTCTCGATATCCATAACGCCATTATCGAAGTGGACGAGAACTTCGAAAAAATGACGGGATTTACGATGGATGATGTTCGGGCAAAATCGTTGCGTCAAATGGACTTGATTCCGGAAGAAGACCTGACGGAATACCTCTGCCTGGTTTCCGAAGTCCTTGCCAAAAATCCGATGCTGTATTGCGAACATCGCCTTAAACGCAAGGACGGAACCATTATTTATGTGTTCTGTATTGGAAAGGTGTTCTATGATTCTGTCAGCCGTGAAACGCGTTCCGAAATTATCGTCACGAACAGCTCTAACACTTATGCCATGATGATGATGAAGGGCGAAGCGAAGGAAGCGGCTGCTGCACGTATGAAGCTTTTGGAAAATCCCTCCATCAAGGATGCGCTTACGGGGCTTCTGAATTCTGAAACGTTCCGGAGAGATGCCGAAGAAAAGATAACGTATGGCAAGTACAGGGTGATGGCGTTGGCGGTCGACGTTGACGGTTATGAAAAATTCTGCGAAAGCAATGGCCGCGAAGCAGGCGAGGGCTTCTTGCTGCTTATTTCCGAAGCGTTGAACGATTCCTTGCGCGATCACGATATGGCGTGCCGTCTGGGCAAGGACCGTTTTGTGGCGATGCTGTTCTTTGAAAAGGATACTCCGCCGGGTTATATGTATGACCGAGCGCAGCAGATTTACGATAAGGTTTCTGTGACGGTGTCGTCGGAGGCGGGAGCCCCGACGCTATCGATGGGTGCCGTTGTGGATTGTGACCAGGCGAAGAACTATGATGAACTCATCGCAGCCGCCGAAAAGCTTATGAAGACTTCGAAAAAGCGGGGTGGTGGCCGTTTGACAGTGTCGGAATAATTTCCCGTGCGTTGTTGAATGAGCCGTTACTGGATCTCGATCCCGTTGACGAGTAGGTGGGTGATTGCTTCGTCGCTACCCATCCTGCTTTTGTCCGTGATGTCTCGGCCAAAAGTCTTGTGCCAATCGAAACTGTCGGGAACAAGCCAGTCGAATGCGGGCCACGGCTTGATAAATCCTGGTGGCAGCAGTCGGTAAAGCTTTTCTGAATTGATGCTGATGTCGCCCACGCGTGGAGGCATTGGACCTCCTTCGATGCGCGGCACGCCGTGGAGGAGCTCGGCAGGGTAGCCGCCCACGGCATTTACGATTTGTCCTACGTTGTAAAGGGAAACTCGACGCGGACCGCCGCAGTTGTAGATGCCTGCGGGAAATTCGTGTTCCAGGATGTACTGCACGGTACGGCAAAGGTCCGGGCCCGAGAGCGGGTTGCGGTATTCGTCCGTGAAAAGCGTTGCCGGGCGCCCGGGACGGAACCGGTACGTGATCCAGTCGATGGCTCCGGCACAACCGCCTGGAGCGTAGTCCATCGGAAGCGGCACGCGGAGAATCACGACGTCCGGCTTGATGGCGGTAATGGCGTCTTCGGCTTCTGCCTGGTGCTTGCCGTAATTGTGGATGGGGTCCTTGGGGTCGGTCTCGACGTAAGGACGGTTCGGCTTTTTCTTTTCGTCGCCGCTAAAGACCATGTCGGCCGAAATGCGGATGAGTGTCGCATTGTGGCGTGCCGCAAACGTGGCCGCATCGACGCCTTGGCTGTAGTTCAAAAGCCTGCTCCGCGCAGGGTCGCATTCGCAAGCCTTGAGGGCGCAGTTTCCGCTAGCGTCAATGACGGTGCCAAAACGGTATTGATCGAAAAGTTCGCCCAGGTGTTCCGTTTCTTCGGCGTCAACCGCAAAGACGTTGTCCCCGAAAACACATGGATGCTTGACGGGGCGGATCCCGATGACGCCGGGTATGGTTCCGTGTGCGTTTGGTGCTGCTATGGCGGCGCCATATAGTTTGTTGAAATGCCTGAAAAGCGCATAGCCCGGAACGCCGTTCAGCCCGAGAATCAAAATCGGGAGGCGGATGGAGCGCATCTTTAGCGGGTATTTTACTTCTGTGTCAGTTTCCACTTGAAGTAGCCTGCAATTTGGAGCGGGTGGTCGAATATCCCGTCTGCGATTTTCGCCTGGAGTTCTTCGTCGGTGTACAAGAACGTCTCGATATCTTCCGTGTCATCGAAGCTCGTTTTTCCCAGGCGATCCACTCCGTCTATGAACACCACGTGGAATCTCCCGCGATGCCTATCCGGATTCACCGAGAAAGAACCAACGTAAGTTACATTGTCCCCCCGGCCAGTCACCCCGGCCTCGATGTCACCCCGGACTTGTTCCGGGGTCGCCTTATACGGTTCCTGTCGCTTTACCACTTCGTCATTTGTCACCCCGGCCTCGATGTCACCCCGGACTTGTTCCGGGGTCGCCTTGCACGGATCCTGTTGCATTGTCACCCCGGCTTCGATGTCACCCCGGACTTGTTCCGGGGTCACCTTACACGGATCCTGTTGCATTGTCACCCCGGCCACTGTGCCGGGGTCACCTTTTAAGCCGTACCCGCATTCTTCTTGCAATTCGCGGATAGCCGCTTCTTCCGGCGTTTCGCCTTTGTCGATGATCCCAGCCGGGAATTCAAGCGCAATCTTACCCGTCCCGTGGCGGTACTGTTCTGTCATGACCCACTTGCCCTCAGTCGTGCGGGCGAGAATCAAAACCCAGTCAGGTTGCCACAACGTATAAAAGTCGTCGATGACCTTGCCGTTTGGCAGTTCGCACGTTTCCTTTGCGACCTTCAGCCACGGCGCATCCACCAAAAATTCTGAACTCAACAGTTTCCACGGTTTCATACTCCAAATTTAGAAAAACGCACTATCCCCTCGCATTCTACATTGTCATCCCGGCCTTCGTGCCGGGATCACCTTTCTCGTCTCCTCCCCTGATTCATCTGCACTCGCTACTGATTCATTAAATTTTTAAAATTTTCGAAATTTATAAAATTTGCGTATTTCTGCTAAAAATCAAAATTTTTGTATCATTTTATCTATTGTGAAGTTGTTCTGGATGAGGTATATTTGACCTCGAAAGGAGGATAAATATGAAACCGATAACAGAATATCAAGATTACCGAAAGTATATGCTTGATTATTTTGATTGGCGTAAAAGAACATCCGTGTTCTCGTGGCGTGTATTTTCCAAGCTCGCCGGATTCTCGTCGCCATCGTACTTGAAACTTGTATGCGATGGCAAAAGCTCGCTGAGTCGTGTGGGAGTCCCGCTTGTGGCAGCCGCGATGAACCTGAATGAATTTGAACAGGAGTATTTCAGGCTTATGGTCGAATTCACGAATGCAAAGGGTGACGACAAGAAAAAAGCAATGTTCCTCAAAATGAAAGGCCTTGCAAACGAACAACGCGCTCGAGTGTTGGATGCTGATGCGTTTGACTATTACGAATCGGCCGTAAATTCTGTTGTTCGAGAACTTGCTCCATTGATGCCTGGCGCACTTCCGGGTGAAATTGCCAAGAAAATCAAGCATACGTTCGCGGCGCAGCAAGTACGTGATTCGTTAAAGCTCTTGGTAAAACTCGATTTGCTCAAGGCGTTTGGTGAAAACGTCTACGAACAGACGGACAAAGTTATCACGGGGTCTGGCGAAGCGCTTAAGCTTGCGCTCCGCTCCATGAACGGGCAGATGATTGACCTTGCCCGCGAAGCCATCGAAAGAATCGCTCCGGGTGAACGCAACATTTCGGGCGTGACGATTGGCGTCGACGAATCTACGGTGAAGCGCATCTCCGAGGAGGTGGACCGTTTTCGCAAAAAAGTTATTGCCATTGCCGGCGAATCTCCAAAAATCAACCAAGTTTATCGTTTAAATCTACAGCTTTTCCCGCTGTCGGAAAAAGTGTAAGGAGGAAACCATGAATATCAAAAAAATCATTCCGCTTTCGCTCGCTGCCATGAGCGTGATGGGCGCCTTTACCGCTTGTTCCGATAATAAAGTGGTGGGGGCTGATGAACAGCCTAGTACAGTGGCTGATACAACAACTGTGACTGGATTTGTATTAAGTAGCGATGTACAACGCGTAATGCTGGCTAGGTTGAAAGAAGTGGCTAAGCCCAATGCTCCAACTTCAGCTCTTTTGGCTCATGATAGTACATTGCAGCTAACTGTTGTAGAAACATTCGATGGTGATTCGATTTATAATAATGAAAAAAATCGAATGATTAATATGAACTACATTGATACAACGATTACAGAAACTAAAGGGTGGAAGTATTATTCTATGCAGGATGAAAATGGTGTTCTGCATGGACCGATTGCAATGGCCCAGGTTATTTTAGGATTTGGTCGTGCGGATTTAGCAGGTCATGTAAATAATGTTGCCTGCGTGAATGAAAATAAGTGGCTTAGAGATGGTGATGTAGTACATAGAACTAGTGACTCTTATCATTTTGAACGCGAGACATTTCAGGTGTCATATGGTAGTCAATTCCAATCCCCGGTAAAAACAATCCAAGTAAGAAAACTCCAAACAAGAGATTCTCTTATGTTGGTTCAATTTATAGAGGATTGTGATGCTTTAGATGGAAAATTAGGAGAAGAAGACGCGACGTTTCTTTGGGGTGGGGTCGAAGCCGGGGTTAATCCAAAGCTGACTTGTGTTTTGGAAAAAGACGATTACTATGATCCCTATTGGGAAAAGTACGCGTCGTTTGTTGTCAATAATTGTAGGTCTGATATTGAGTCCAGTGATCACATTCCCGTAGTGCAGTGGTCAGAAGAAATCCCATAACTCCTTAAATAAAAAAAGTACTCCCGCTCAGTTCAACGCCGAGTGGGAGTTTTTTATGTTTACACTATCAACTCGAACAAGAAGCCCGCTCCAATCGGAGCGGGCTTTCCCTAAACCACAAATTTTTTTTGAACTACTTGATATTCAAAGACCAGGCCTTGTTGCCGATTTTCACGACATACATGCCCTTTGCGCCAGAGAATACCTTCTGTTCGCAACCGATGCCCTTGGTGGTGCGGACGACGTTACCGAGGCTGTTGAACACGGTGATGTTCAGGCCCTGAGCGTTCTGGACGGTGATGTAACCGCTTGCGTCCACGTAAGCGGCGATGTGGCGACCGTCAAATGCCGGCTGGTGGAGTGCGATGGGGCCTTCGGAGCTAGAAGATTCGGCAATTTCGCTGGAGCTGGAACTTGCCGGCGGTTCTGCACTGCTAGAAGATTCCGGAGCGGCGGCGTCGGCGTTCTTCACGACAATCTTGCCTGCGTTCGGAACGGCGTCAAAGTAAACATAACCGCCATCGACCTTGGATTCGAGCTTGGCATCGCCCTGCGTGACTTCAACCTTGCTCCAGTCGGTCTTCACCTTGATGGAAAGCGGGTAGTCGTACTTGGAAATGTTGTCGGCGATAGAGTGCTTGAGTTCGAACGTCATGGTGTTTGCGGCACCGCCGTCCTGCGGCTCAATCTTCGCGGCCTTGCGTTCCTTGATGTACATAGCGACAAAACCCATCGGAGCCACCCAAATGTCCTTGTCGTTATCCTTTGCCCACTTCAAAGCACCTTCGATAGCGCCAAGGTCGGTCGGGGAGTAGGTGGCGTTGCCGTTGGTCTTGCCCTGGAATCCGTGCGTGAGGAATGCGACCCAGCCGTTGCTCTTCACGACGTTCTGCATCTGACCGGTAAAGTCGTTCGTGCTCTTGAGCTGGCCTTCGGAACCCGTCATAATTGCCGGGGTCTTTGCCCAGTTGGAGGGGCCATCCTTGCCCATGGCGTCGGACATACCTTGCCAGCTACCGTTGCAGATACGGCCCACGATGTAGTTCTGGAGAACTGCGCTTTCGTTAGGCACGTTGCAGTTCGGGTAGGCGACCGTGACGATGCCGTACTTCTGCGTGATCTTGCCTTCGATATTCTTCTTTGACGAGGCTTCTTCGCCACTCATGTTGTTGCCGTGGCTATTGCTGTGGCTTGCGATTTCGTGACCGTTGTCGGCCATACCCTGGAAACCGCTCCAGTTGGGGTTCCAGTTATAAACCAGGTTGAAGGTGCCCTTGTAGCCGTACTTATCGAATACCGGAGCGGCATCGGTGACTTGGCTCGGAGCGCCATCGTCAAACGTAAAGGAGGCTGCACCCTTGCGGAAACCCGACCAGGTTGCAATTTCTGCATCTTGGGCGAATGAGTAACCTGTCGCAAACAAACCTGCAGCGATGGCAACAGTTGAAATTTTTTTGTAGTTCATTATCCACACCTTGTTAATATGTATTATGCGAAAATAATTTACCCCCATATATAAAGAACCGTCCTATGTTAAATTTCTTTTTGTTGTATAGTAATGCAACAGTATGCATTGTCATTTCCGGCTTGACCGGGAATCTCCTCTTGTAGCGATATTTGCATTGTCATTCCCGACTTGATCGGGAATCTCCCTTTTGTAACATTTATTTATCATAAAAATCTTCGTCTTTTTCTCTGAAAAAAACGTGTTGAATAATTAGACGTGTTATGTCATTCCCGGCGCCTGTCCTCGCTTGACGGGGATGACCGGGAATCCCCCTCTAGGAGAATCAATGAATAATAACTACTACGTTTACATATTGACGAACAAATACAAGACTGTCTTTTATACTGGTGTAACCAATGATTTGTATAGACGAACTCTTGAACATAAAGAGAAGGCGAATGATGGCTTTTCTGAAAAGTATAATGCTGATAGTCTTGTTTACTATGAACTTTTTTTTCAACATTATGGATGCGATAAGGCGAGAAGAAAGGTTAAAGCGATGGAAACGTAAGTGGAAGATGGATTTGATTGAAAAGTTTAATCCGCAATGGAAAGACTTGTTTGTAGAAATAGGAGATGCCTGCTCGGAGGCAGGCATGACAGTTTAAAGAGTTGTTCTAATATCCTATATTTTCACATATGGACCTGCAATCGATTCTCTCCTCTGTTCTGGACGAAGTTTACGAAAAAAACGAATTCCCGGCACTTGCAACACTCGAAGCCGAATGGACGCACACGCGCCCGTTCGATGGCCTCCGCGTGCTGGTGGCGACCCCGATTTACCGCAATACGATGACCGAATACCGCACTCTTGTGGCGGGTGGAGCCAACCTTCTCGTGGGCTTTTCGGAATTTAATGATCCGGATGTTGTGGACTTTATGAGAGAATGGGGCGTTTCTGTGGTGACTCCGGCCGAAATGCTCGAAGCGGAATCCCACGGCGTGTTTATGGACCTTGTCTTGGACTGTGCGGGGACTTTTGCTTCCCTCCACCCCAAAATTGGCTTTGTGGAACTCACCCGTTCGGGGGTTCAGTATTATGAAAAGGCCCAAAAACCGGTCTATGTGGCCGATAGCGGCATTGTCAAGCGCATCGAAACGTCGTTGGGGACGGGTGATGGCTATTTCAGGGCTCTGGAGCAGCTTGGATTCGGGCGTGCTTCCGAAAACGATTTTGAAGGCAAGCGACTCCTCGTGTTTGGCAGTGGCAAGGTCGGTTCCGGCATAGCGCTCCAGGGGGTTCGTCGTGGCTGCTGTGTGACCGTTGTGACGGACTTGAATCGATTGCAGTCGGCGCAGGCTCAAAATTCGGCGAATTCCATGCCTGCGGGCGATTTTTCGACGATGCTGTTGCAGAATGACGTGAACGTGGTCGATTGCCATGAATGCGCGGAGGTCGCATCGCTCATCGCTTCGTCCGATTTTGTGGTGACCGCGACGGGGATTGCAGGGGCTTTGGCGGTACCCGATATCCAGCAGGCTCTCCTTTCGACGTCGGCGGTGCTTGCGAATATGGGCGTCGAAGACGAATATGGTGCCGAAATCCCTGCCGAAAAGGTACTCAACGCCAAGGGACCTCTGAATTTTATCCTCGAAGAACCGACGCATCTCAAGTACATCGATACGTCGCTCGCGCTCCATGCAGCCCTTGCCGAACGCTTGGTCCAAGAAGCGACTACTCTTGGAAATGGTCTCCATTTCCCGCCGCAAGAAATTGAACAGCGCTTGCTCACCATCGCCATTCAGGATGGCGTCATTGGCCCGGAAATTTGCGGAATGCTCGGCGGCATCCCCGCTGAAATAGATTAATTCTGTCACCCCGGCCTCAGTGCCGGGGGCGCCTTACACAGTACATTTGAAGGAATCTCGATGACCCCCGAGAATATGAAAAAGGTCGTGGACCTCTGCAATCAAGTTTCGAACATCACCTACGAGAACTTGACGAAAATCATCCGTCTGGAACAGACGGGTAGTGCGACTGGCGCCCGCAAGCTTGACGATAGCGACCAGAATGATATTGATTCCTGGATGGGTGGGGGCACCTGCTTCAGTATGACGTGGCACATGTACCAGACGCTCACGGACATGGGTTTCAAGCCGCGTCTTGTGATGGGCCACAAGCGCAAAGAGCGCAATATCCACTGCGCGCTTATCTTGCCGGACCCAGATCCTTCGACTCCAAGCCTGCGGCTTTCCGCTCAGGATGACACTGCGCTGCATGCGCCTCTCTCGTCTCTCGTCTCTCGTCTCTCGTCTAATTCCTACCTCCTCGATCCCGGTTACTTGATTTTCGACCCGCTCCAGATGCCGCTCCCGCAGCCGTTCGGCACCGGCGAAGCGTTTTTCCCGCTTTCCCCGAACTGCGTGCGTCTCGTTCGCCCGACGCTTGATTCGATGGAACTCTGGACGGGTGGCGCGGGTGCCCCAATGAAGCTCCGCTTCGAGTACCCCGTCGAAGGAGTCTCTGTCGAAGAATTCAAGCACCACTGGAACGAAAGTTTCTACCGCGAAATGATGACGTACCCGGTCTTGAACCGTCTCGACCGCGAAAAGGGCATCCAGTATTACTACCAGAAAGGGAACCTCGTTGTCCGTAACGCTACAGGCTCCAAGATGACGAAAATCGAGCCTGCCGACCGTGTGCAGACCCTCAGCGACATCTTCAAGCTGTCTCCTTCCATCATCGAGCAGGCGCTCCAGATTCTTGAGAAAAAGCACTAGAAGGCTTTTTTCATATCTAAATTAAAAGCTTGGCAATCGTCCCCAAATTTTCTATCTTTGCGCTCGAAAAACGAGGTTTTTGCGACGTTTTCCGCATTTAGCGGTTGATTTGGGCAGCTTTGCCCTTTGCGTCTTGCGGGCCTCACGGGTGTTTAATGGAAGATGTCATAAACAACAAAAAGCTTAACGCGATGGGGACGGCTAGCATCC
>JBGVAT010000227.1:0-22711 GCA_045224895.1 Fibrobacter sp. | reverse complement strand
AGAGCGCTTGAATGGGGTTCAAGAGGTCGCTGATTCGAATTCAGTCATCCCGACTAAAAAGACTCGTCATTGACGAGTCTTTTTTGCTATAGCTGAATATGTCGCCGTTATTTTGTTGCTGAAATTTCTTTGTACAGCGCGAGCTGTCGCTTGAAACAGTCGTTCCAGCTGAACTTTTCGGCGTATTTGCGTGCCTTGGCCTTTTTTTCGGTGAGGTCGGAGCGGTAGAGTTCTACAATCGCTTCGGCCAAGGCTTCGGGCGTACGTTCCTTGAGGATTGTGCCTGCTCCGGATTCCGTGACGTGTTCGAATGCGGCACCGGCGGCGGCACCGACTAGTGCGTTTCCGCTGGCCATGCTTTCGAGGATGGATAGTCCGAACGTTTCCCAGCCGGAGAGGGCGAGGCCAATATCGACGCTTGCGTAATAGCGGGCCATTTCGTCGATGGAATTGACGAAACCGATGTAGTTTACGTGTTTGTACTTTTCTGCGGCCTGTTTCACGAGCGGGAGGCTTGGGCCTGTCCCTGCAAAGACGATGGCGGGTTCATGTCCGAGCTTTTGTGTGAGGATGTCATAAGCCCCAAGCACAAGGTCGATGCCTTTTTCGTTGCAATGCCTGTGCGGGAAGAATATTGTCAGTCGGTCGGGATTGCCGGCCTTGAGTTCCTGGACTAGACTTTCGTCGCGCTTGCCGGGCGAGAACATTTCGATGTCGCAGCCGAGCGGGATCCAGCGCGGGTCGGGCAGTCCATTTTTCTTGAGTCGGGCCATAGCCTCTTTAGAGGAGGCTTGCACGCAGTCAAATCCCTTGAATTCTTTTTTGGCGTACCAGAAGGCGAGCTTGCGGAAGAACGTTCCTGTGCCGGCACCGAGCTTTTTGGCAATCGGACGGCCGACGTAGGTGACCGGGAAATCGGCGTGCCAAAAACTGAACATCGCTGCATTCGGAACGATCTTTTTGGCGATGCGATAAACTGCCGAAGGCAAAATGTAAGGGGAGCCGACTTCGATGACGTCCGGCTTGTATTTTTCGAGAATCGGACGGATTTGGGCTGGCTTCCACATAAAGCGGTATTCCCAGTTTCCGGGAAAGCGGAATGCCTTGACGTGTTCGATGATCAGCCCGTCGCTTTTCTTTTCGGTATAGGTTTGAGCGGATGGCATGACGAACACCGAAAGGACTTCGTTCTGCTTTTCGTAGAAGGCCATCTTTTGCAAATGGTAACGGCGGACTCCGCCTCCGGACGGACTCCAGAAGTTATTGAAATCGACAATGGTAAACATTAAGCTTCTTGCATTCGGCTAGATTGTGGGTCGATAGAAATCTTGTCTTCGTAAATGTGGCTTGTTCCCAGGCGCTTGGAATCGACTGTGAGTGTCAAGCCATCGTCCTTCTGCGCAAGCCAGTAAATGGCATCGGAATCGCGAAGGTAGGCGCGTGGTCCCAAGAGTCCCATGTTGGAATCGATGAGTTCGCCACCGAGGAATATGGGTATATCGAGGGCCTTGTACAGGTCGAGCATCACGGAAGAACGTTTTTCGTGGATGTCCGGGAGTTCGGGACGGTCGGCGATTTTCAGATGGTCGATGCCGTCGATCACAAGAACCAAGTCCGGATGTTCCTTGAGTTCGGGTCTGAATGTCTTCAGCAGATCGTTGAAGTCGAGAGAGGGCATGTCTTCCCAGATCTCAAGACGGTTGTTGCGAACGTAGTTCATCAGCTCACGTGTCGCTTCCATGACCTTCTGGTTGATTTCGTTGTTGGCGTTCTGCTTGCGGACGGTGAGGATCGATTCTCCGATGAGCATGGAAACAAATCGGTCGAAGATCTGGCGGCGCGGTGTTTCGTAGGCGACGTAGATGACTTTGAGGTTCGGGTTGCTCTGGATGAGATCGAGCGTAAGGCTCGAAAGCAAAATGGTCTTGTGGCTGAACGGCTTTGAAGAAACAAAGAAACATCCCGACTGCACGCCATCGATTTCCTTGGTGAGCTTGGGGAAGGTGTTCAGTTTGTAACCCACGCTTTGATCGGGAGGGCAGGCCATGGCCGTGTCGAAATTTTCCTTGATGTCTTGCAACAGCATGGAACGGCGATGCGAATGGATGGTATCGACTTCGGTTGCAGAGATGAGTTCGATCAACTGGTCGGCGCCGTTTTTGCGGACGAACTTGTCGACTGTATCACCCTTGGGGAGGATGATCGATTTGAGACTCATGTGCAGCTGCTCTGCCATCTTGAGGTATTTCTGGATCCTCAGTTCCTGTTCCCTGCGGTCCTGTTCCCGACGCAATATGACCGTGAACGTTTCCGCTCCGCAAGCTTTGAGCTTGTAGAGATGGTTGATGTTCAGTTCCTGGTACATCGTGGAGACGACGCCCGGGATGCCGGCGAGGTCTGCTGTAAGTGCGTCAAAGAATCCTTCGACGATAATCGGGTTTTCGCTATCGGCCTGGATGTTGAAGGGGATGACTGTCGGACCCGAAGCGTAAGTGATGTAGGTGTGGCTCTTGTCGTTATCGTCGATGAGCCTTCCGTAAACGGAATGGATGTATCCCTTGGAATTGCGTGCCGGAATGGTGATTCGCGGCTCGTGGTACGCTTCGAGGTTGTCGAGGTAAAAACTGATCTGGTGGCGTTCGATTCCGGAGAGCATGCCGTAACTGATAAATGGTTCCGGGTCGCCGCTGTAGTAACCGATACCGTATAGCTGGGCCTGTCCAATGCTCCATCCGCGGTTTTCGAGGTACTTTGCGGTGGAGGGGCTTTTGCAGGCGGCCCAGTGGCAGTATCGCACAAAGCATTCGAGCACTTTGGACTTTTCTCCGCCGACTTCCTTGACCCACGGGTGTTCGCTGTCTTGGCTATTGGCAGCCATTTCTTTGTCAAGCGAACCTAGAAAGTCGAATGCTTCGGAACGTGCGGACTGTTCGTCCATTCCGTTAAAGCGGCTCCTCATCAGAAAATCGACCAAGTCGCCTTCGCTTCCGCATTGCAAGCAACGATAGCGCCAGTAGCCTAGGGCATCGTAGAAAAACAACGAGGTTTCTTCGGGTGAATGGAAGGGACAGCAGGCTATAAGGTTTCGGCCCCAACGGCTCAGAGGAATTCCCAGTTGCCTCGGGTGAGCTTTTGTTCTCATATAATCTGCGTGTTCTTGATCGATTAGCATTGCAGCCTCCTGTAGAGAAATCTAATAAAGAAAGCAACGGTAAATGCGTTTTTTTTGAAAAAAAGCCAATTCTTTAGTCTTTCTTTCATCCATTAATGATAAAAAGCGGGATGAAATAAAAAAGCGTCGGCCAAGGATGGGGAGGGTGCAGGGAGGGGCCCGTGCGGCCTTCGCAACTCCGAGCTGGGGCCCCGCCCGCATAAAGTTCATTCTTGAATTATTTTTTTGCTTTTGGCGAGAAGCCTATCTTTATCTATTTTTTGGTCATGGTTATTCTAGGTATCGACCCGGGTTCTATTACGACCGGATATGCGTTTTTAAAAAAAGTGGGTAACGAAATCCAGGTGCTTGAGTATGGCACGTTCCATGCGAATCCTGCAAAGGACTTGGAAGACCGCCTTGTGCATATAGTTTCGGAACTCGAATTGCGTTTGGAACATTACCATCCGGATGCCTTGGCAATGGAAGGCGTGTTCTTCTCAAAAAACGTGAAGAGCGCCTTGGTGCTTGGGCATATCCGCGGGGCGATTCTCGTGGCTTGTCGCCGTCGTGGGATGACGTACGAAGAGTACCCACCGCGTGTCGTCAAGCAAGCGGTGACTGGCGATGGTGCGGCTTCGAAGGAACAGGTGGCGAATATGATTTTTGCGCGCTTGGGGATTGCTGCCGTTGAACTTCCGCTTGATGCGACTGATGCCCTTGCGATTGCGTGGACTCGTGCGAATCCGGCTCCGCTTGCTCAGGCGTTGGTGAAGAAACGGTCGACGACCAAGAAGAAAAAAGCGACTGTCCAGCAGTGGAAGGACTTGATTGAAAAAATGGGAGGGACGATTCAATGACGGACTTGTTGCCTTATGGCCTTGGAACGCCCGATTTGGTTGAGTTCCAGCCGGGTTATTTTGTGGATCGGGCGATTGTGAATGACTTGCAGGCTTTATCGCAGGCCGCTTGCGCGGAGGGTTTTGTACTTCGCATTGAATCGGCGTACCGTTCGTTCGAAAAGCAACTTTCGATTTGGAACCGCAAGGCTCGTGGAGAGCTTCCGCTATTGTCCGAAAAGGGCGTGCCGATGGAAAGGCCGAAGGACGAAGAAGAACTAATGTATGCCATTCTCACGTGGTCGGCGTTGCCGGGAGCGAGCCGTCACCATCTGGGGACGGACATCGACGTTGTCGATGGAGCCTCATGCCCGGAGGGCTATGAGGTTCAGCTCACGCCTGCGGAATGCGAAGGGATGTTCGCGAAGTTCCATGCGTTCTTGACCTCGCGTATGGAGGCGGGAGAGGCGTTTGGCTTTAGCCGTGTGTTTGTCCCTGGTCGTGGCAAGATTCGTCCGGAAGGCTGGCACATTGCGCACTTGCCCACGTCCCGTAAGCGCCTGGAGCATTTTTCGCTTGATGTGTTGCGAGGCATTTACGAACGTTCTGATATGGAATGCAAACGTGCTGTGCTGGCGCACTTGCCCGAACTCGCCGAGGAATATATCTATCCTTACTTTGTGTAGAATTTATTGCGTTTTTGGAAATCTCAAGATCCTTTGACTCCACTGCGTTTCGCTCAGGATGACAACATAAGTTTTTCTTGATCTGAATGCTGTAAACCTCCTACAGTCTACTTCCGACTTCCTACTTGTCCTATGAAATTTTCTCCTGAATCTCGTGGTATTATCCGGTTGACCTCTTCTAAGTACGGGTTTTCTGTAATGGGAGCCCCGCTGGTGTATTTCCCGTGTAAACGCGAATGCAAACTGCTGGTGATGGCCGGAATCCATGGCGAAGAACCGGAGACGACGTTCCTTTTGAGCCGTGCGCTCCGTGCGTTTGACGATAATTTTGAATCGGTCGCCTTTATTTTATGCGCAAATCCGGACGGCGTCGCTCTTGGAACGCGCGGGAACGCGAACGGTGTGGACCTCAACCGCAATTTCAAGACGCAGAACTTCTCGACAGAAAAGGTGGGTTCCCGTTCTGTTCTGGAGGCGCCGAGAGATACACTTTTGTCGCCGGGTGCATTTGCCGAGAGCGAACCGGAAACGAAGGCGCTTGTCGCCCTGGTGGATCAGCTCAAACCTTCGTCGATCATCTCGATGCATGCGCCGCTCGCTTGCGTGGATGCCCCGCAAAAGACAAAGCTTGTGACGGACTTGATGTCGACGTTTAGCTTGCCGTGGCTCCAGGATATTGGTTACAAGACGCCTGGCAGCTTCGGAACGTGGTGTGGCGAACGTGAAATTGAATGCGTCACGCTGGAACTGCCGCGTCTATCGTTGGAACATCTGTTCGACCGCTATGGCAGAACTTTTGCGGAATTTCTGGAACACTTGGATTCGTTCTAGGATGCGCGGAACGCTAAAAAAGGAGATGCCCGCTCGAGGCGGGCATAACATCGTATTAAAGACTAGAGACTAACCACTGTCTACTGTCTACTCCCTACTTTTTTGCGGCTTTTGCTTCCTTGATGATTTCCTTGCGCTTGGCGATACCGACGCCAAAGCCGATGACCAGGTAGCTCATACCGAGGATCAGCAGGTATTCAAGAACGAACGGAACCTTTTCGTTGTAGAAAAGGAGACCTGCGATATAGGTAAGCACGATCAGGACAATCTGGAACATATTGAAAGCCTTGTTCTTGCGCGGCTGGAGCTTCGGAAGGAAAAGCGGGCTCACCATCAGGAATCCGGTTACGATGAACACGATGATCGGAAGCCAGAAGATGAAGGTGTTCGGCGTTGCAAAAACACCCTTGCTGTTGAGGAACACGATGAGGGTGGCGTTGATCATACCTGCGAAGGTAGACGGAAGGCCAGAAAAGTGGTGGTGGTAGGTGTCAGAGTCGCAGGCATTGTACTTGGCGAGTCGCATAGCGGCGCAAAGCACATAGATGGAAAGGGCGATGACCATCAGGAGTCCGTGGTTCTGGAACCAGTCCGGTGCATAAATCTTGTAGGTGAAGAATACGCCGAAGGCCGGTGCCAAACCAAAAGCGATCAAGTCGGCGAGGCTATCGAACTGGGCACCGAATTCGGAACTTGCGTTCACGAGACGGGCTGCAAAACCATCAAGCTTGTCAAAAAGGGCGCTCAGGATGACGAAATAGGCACCCATGCGAATCTGGTCTGCCGCACTAAACGAACCGAACGCACCTGTAGTCCAGCAAATGGAAAATACGCCCAGCAAAAAGTTCATGCTAGTGAATGCATTCGGCAAAACAAATCTTAACTTTTTCACTATTGTACTCCTTGAAAAAGGTGTGCTAAAAATAGATTTTTAAAAGAAAAAGAGAACTTTTTTATTGATTATCTACCGTTTCGACGGGCTTGATTTCCCATAATGCGCTCACTCCGGCGGCAACGACGAGGTTGTTGGGCGGGGCATAGGGGTTTTCTTCCGTGGGGAAGTTCGTCCAGTGCTTGGTCGAGAACTGATAATAGGTAGATGGCCTGTACATGACGGGGAGGACGGGAATGGTCTGCATGAACAGAATGTTGAGTTCCCTGTAGGCCTGGGTGAGTTCCTCTTCGTCGGTAATGTTCGGAATCTTTTCCAGAAGGTCGTTGATCCGGGAATCCTGGAAACGTCCCTGGTTTGCGAACGCCTCTTCGCCGATGGGCCTGTAGGCGACGGTGTTTAAAAACTGGTAGAACCTGTTCCAGGGGCAGGCGATGGAGTGTTCCGTCGGAGGCGTCTTCATGGCGAGGTCGAATGTCCCTTTGCGAAGGTCCGAGTCCCAGATGTTGTAATCGACAAACTTTGGAACGGCGGTAACTCCGATTTCGGCAAACGATTCAATGACAACGTTGATCGTTTCTTCCCAGTCCGTCCAGCCTTGCGGGCATTCGATGGTTATGCTCCGGACCGGTTTCTTTTTCTTGTCGAGAAGCTTCCCTTCGGCATTCCAGGAATAACCGGCCTCCTGGAGAATTTCGCGGGCTTTTTCGGTATTGAAGGAGTAGCCGTAGAGGTCGGCGTCTTCTTTGTTGAAGTATTTCTTTTCGTTGCCGAACGGGAGAATGAATCCCGGCTGCATCGTCGGGGTGTAGTTGGAGAGCGCTCGTACCTTGATTTTCTCGAAGTCAATTGCGTGGGCGAGGGCTCGCCTGAAGCTCTCGTTGTTGAACGGTTCCTTGGGGGTGGCGATGACTAGCGTTGTGATGGTGGCGGGGAGCTGGTAGGGTTCTTCCCTGCTCCAGGCGCGGATGCTGTCTTTTGCCTTTTCCCAGATCTTGGGGAGGTAGATGGATGAAATGTCCAGGTTCCCGTGGACCATTGCGCTGTTGAAGTTGTCGTTCTTGTCGTAAATGGAATGGATGATGTACTTGGGGGCGGGCTTTTTCCCGTCGTGCTTGTTGATGCGCCAGTAGTTTTCGACGCGTTCCAGTACGATCTGGTCGGGCGTGTAAGTCTTTAACGTGTAAGGCCCCGAGGCGATGGGCAGCGAGTCGTTCGTGAATGCGAGGACGGAGTCCATATTGTAGGACTTGCCCGTCTTGGCAGATTTGATGAGCGGTTCGAATACGGACTTGGGGAGAATGGAAGTCTCTGCAATCGCGTTCAGTACAATGAGCGGGTTCCTTTTCGCGGAGAGATGGAACGTGATGAAGTTGTCTCCGTCGTCCGTGATGTTCCTGATGTACTTCCAGTTGTTGTGGTGTGCGGTCGGGAGGAGCGAGTCGATGCGGAACGAATAAATGACATCGTCCGGGGTCACGCTTGTGCCGTTGTTCCATTTTGCCTGCGGATTCAGGTGGACCGAAATGCTGGAATCAGTCTTGCTGTAGGAATCGGCAAGCATCGGATCCAGGTTTCCCGTCAGCTGGTTGTAAGCGAGGAGCGACTCATACATGAGCCGGATGTTTCCGTCGGCCGGAAAGTTTGGATCGGGATCGAGGGGGTTGAACGTAGAGGGGGGCGCCCAATCAAAGCCACCAATGTAAAGGGTCTCGTTTCGTGGAAAATCGGACAACTTCTTTTTAGTCACCTTCGAGACGACTTCGTTGCAGCCTGTTGCCGTAAGGACAATGGCCGCGGAGATGCCGCAAAGGGTTCCTATTTTTTTGAAGTTGACGCTCATGGATTGCCTTGAAACTTGATGCGCAAAATGTAGTGAGTTTTCGTAAAAATGACCACTAAATTTTAGTTTACTGAAACGGAAGTCCCCTAAATCGGTTCCTGTTTAAAGCGGAAAACCGTAAAGAATTCGTTTCGGAGAGGCACTGAACAGGGTGTGGTTCAATATGAAGGGCGTTCCTGCGCCGCCGGGCGTGTTGAAAGTCTTGAGGACTTTACCGTCCTTGAGCGATAGGGCTATGAGTTCGCTACCCTGGTCTATCCAGGCTTTGCCGTCATAAATGAACGGCTTTGAGAAAATGGACTTCTTGCCCTGGAATTTCCAGAGAGGGGTGCCGATGTTGGAATAAAGTAGTATGGACTGGTCGGCGAGTGAAATGATGATCTTGTCTTCGCCTTGGTCGCGGAACACCTGTATGGAGATGATGGGGTATTCCATGAGGATCTGTGTTGGGCTGAAGTCCTTTTTCCTGGTATTCTGTATGAAGAGCTTGTTCGTGCTGGATACGAGAACCAGTGTCGAGTCGAGGCCTTCCATGCTGGTGATGTTGACCATGACCTTGTTTGTGGAGTTCTCGATGGCAAGTCCCGTGTCGTCATTGAGGCGGATGAGTTCTCCGTCCAGGTTGCACAGCTGCAGGTAGCGGTTCATACGAACGACGTAGAAGGGCATGGAGTAGACTTTGCGGGACCAGATGACGCTATTGGAGTAGCGTGAAATCTTGAGTAAAAATCCGTTCCACGTGGAGGCATAAATGTAGTCGTTGGTGAGTACAAAGTTGAACGCCTTTCCGGGAAGCTGCAATGGCTTGTTGAACATTTCCTTGTTCATGTCGTAGACGCTCATCTGGTAGCCGGTCGAGATGACGATGGAATTTTCGTCGGACTGGATGACAGGCGCGTTTCCGATTTTGCCGATGTACTTGCTCCAGCGCTGTTCGCCATTCTCGGCATTGATGCAGATGAGTTGTTCGGTCGCAGGATCCACCGTATAGAGGTTCTTTTTGGAACCGAGGAACTGCGGGTACATCGTCTTTGGCGAAATGTTCAGTGGGCTAGCAAAGGTTGCGCCGATCGCCTTGCTGTAGTGGTTCAGGATGGTGCCTGCGATTTGCGGGTTTCCGATAGAGAGGCGGACGGCTTCGGCCCATTCTCTTTGGCGCTCCTTTTCGGGGGCGTTCTTGCGTTCGGATTGCAGAGCTTTGAGGAAGTGCGCTTCGGCGTTGCCGGGTTCGTTTTTGATGATGGAATCCAGCAATGTGGGGATGTTGTCCCAGTAACCCTTTGTTGCCTGGAACATGGCCGTCGAGGCAAGCTTGCTGGAATACAGCGGACGCTGCCCGTAAAAATGGGCATTGATGGCATAGATCTTACGGTCGCTAGAGGGAATGTATATAAATCGGCTCTTGACGATGGGGCGTGCGATGGGCGCCTTGGCAAAACTGAATCTCCATAAGGGGTGGAGGAGCGTGTCGACGGAGATGAATGAACCTTCGTTGGAGAACAGTCCGAGCGTTCCTTGCGCTAGCGGATACATGTTCGAGGCGTTGGCGCGGATGCTCGAGATGATGGCGCCCGTAGTGCGGTCGTACAGGGTGATCTTGCCGGAAGCTTCTAGCGTGACGATGTTGTTTTCGAAAGACTGGATGTTTTCGACATTGCCGACATTTGTTTTCCAGAGCGGAGTCTTGTGGTTCTGTTGCGAATAGCAGAAAAGGTTGTTGCCAGAAATTAGATAGATGTAGTCCTTGTCGACGAAAGTCTGCTGGATGATGTCGTACTGGGCAATCGTCGAGACCTCGGTTGCCGTCGTTGATGAAATCAGGTGGAGGGCGTTGTCGGGACAGTTGACGATGTAGGTGTCATTGCCGAACTTTTCCTTTTCCAGCTGGCATTGGCTAAAACTGTTCTTGCTTTTGACGATGGTCCCCTTGGAGTCGAGAACGTAAAGATCCTGGTCTGTCATTGCGATGGCGTCGCCGTTGACAGCGTAGAACTGGGTGATATCCCTGATCCCGTAAGCGTGCTTTTGGTTGGGGGCGTTATGCGGCTTGTAGAAAAGCGAGTCGCGGATGGCGTTCTGGTACCACATTCCGTCAGAATCGATTTGCAGGAGAATGTCGCCGTCCTCAAGGATGGAGGGAATCTCGGTCAGCTTTCCGCGTTCGATTTTGGCGATATGGCCGTTTTCGAAAAGGATATTCGCATTCTTTCCATCGAAGAATTTGCGGATAGGGCTCTTGAGCGTGATGGTCTTCTGCAAAAGCCTTTCCGGGGCAAAACTTGTGGCGGCATCGCGCTTGGCAAGCCAGTAGGCTTTGCTTGTCGTCTTGGTGATGGTCTGGCTACGGGCGTAAAAGTGATTCGCCTGAGCCTTGTTGTTGGCCATATCGTAAATCTTGCCGAGATAGAAGAAAGCAGATTCCTTGTCGTCGGTATCGCCCTGGCGTGAAATTTTTTCGAGGAGTCTGATGGCGTCGTCGACTTCGCCCTTCATTTCGAAAAGGTAGATGGCTTCTTGCAACTGGGAGGCCATCTTGCTTGCAAAGGCCTGGCTAGAAAACAGCGAACAGAGGGCGAGGATTGTAAAAATCCACGTCCTGCAGATAGCGTTTTCTGTAAGCCTTGATTTAAGCATCGAACTTGTAGCCTGCTCCACGGATAGAAAGGATGATTTTTGGATTGGCCTGGTCGTCTTCGAGTTTGCGTCTCAAGTTGACGATATGGTTGTCGATCGTTCTTGTCGAAGGCATGTTTTCGGGAGTGTACCCCCAGAGATCCTGCAAAAGGTCTTCGCGCAAGACCACTTCGCCACGGCGCTGCCAGAAGTATTTGAGAATCTGGAATTCCCTCGTCGAAAGTTCGAGCGGAACGCCGCCTTTTGTGGCGATGAATTTTTTGAAGTCCAGATGGATGTCCGCAAAATCGATGGCGTCAACCGATGCAAGCTGCTTGGCGGGTTGCTTCTGGAGGTCGATTCTTCTGAGGAATGCCTTGACGCGGGCCAAAAGTTCAAGAATGGAGAACGGCTTGGTGACGTAATCGTCTGCGCCCATGTCAAGTCCTGCGACCTTGCTTGTTTCCTCGGTCTTGGCGGTAAGCATGATGATGATGCATTCCGGGTGCTTTTTGCGGATGAATCGGCAGACTTCAAAACCGCTCTTCTTGGGGAGCATCACGTCCAGCAAAATCAGGTGCGGCTGGAACGAATCCGTCTTGGCGATCGCTTCTTCGCCGTCGCAAGCCGTTTCGACTTCGTAGTTTTCAAGCTCAAAGTTGTCCTGGAGCCCAAGCCGGATGATTTCTTCGTCTTCCACGATGAGGATTCTGTGTTGCTGCATAATCATTCTGCCTTTTTGAATCTTACGGTAAAGGTGGAACCCTTGCCGGGTTTACTGGTGAGCGAAATGGTGGCGTGGTGTGTCTCGGCCACGCGTTTGACGATGGCAAGTCCGAGTCCGGATCCCTTTGTGCTTCGCGTCATTTCGTCACCGACTCTATAAAAATCATTAAATATATTTTTTTGTTCCGAAGACGGGATGCCGACACCGGTATCCGTCACTGAGAAAACGACTCTGTCTTCGTCCGGCGATACACTGATGGTGATGTCACCTGGAGCGTTTGTATACTTGATTGCATTTTCGATAAGGTTCTGCACCAAGCTGTAGAGGGCCGTGTAGTCGCCAGTCACGTATAGGCCCGGCTCGATTTTTGTATTGAACATCAGGCCCTTCTCGACGCCGATGTCTTCTACGTTGTCAAAAACTTTCTGGACGCATGCCGAAAGATCGAGCTTTTCCCAGTGGAAGGCTCCCTTGCCGTTCTCCATACGTGTGTAGTTCAGGATGGCGCCAATGAGGTTTTCCAGACGGGTCGCTTCCTTGCCGATAAGCCCTGAATATTCTTGGATCTTTTCGACCTTTTGCACGCGTCCGCGCGCCATCATTTCGGCAAACATCTTGATGGATGTAAGTGGTGTCTTGAGTTCGTGCGAAACGCTCGAAAGGAAGTTCGCCTTCATGGCGAGGAGCTTGTGTTCCTGCGTCAAGAACCTGAACATCACAATGGAACCGAGAAGCACCGTGATGAGCGAGAACGAAAGAAGTCCGTACATGAGGAACATTCGCTTGCGTGTATCCCTTTTGATTTCGTTCATGCCTTTTTCGTAAAGGGTGAGCGTCCAGGAAATGACCTTGTCGAGATTCACCTGCGTCAGCACGGCAGAACTGTCCGAAACGTGCCCGAGAATAAGAGTCTTGTCTGCGCCTTCCGTGACGGAATATGGGATGCCTTTCCAACCCTGGGCCAACGTCTTCAGCTTGGAGCGCATACGTTCGCGGTATTCGTCGGTGTTCACTTTGGCTATCACGACCTGGTCGCCCGAAAGGATGGGGTAGCTCATCTTGATGAACGTCGACTTGCTGTCACTCATGACGTCGATGCCATTTTTGGATGTCACTTCCTTGTTCAGTAACGTATGGACTATATCCTTGTTGCTAAAGAAAATGTCCATGTAGCCGAGCTGTCGGTTGAAGTTTTCTCGCAGGTTCCAGAACGCTTCGCGCTTTTCTTGACTCAGGCTTTCGAACGAGAGAATTTGAGTGATTGTCGATTCAAAGAAGAATTTTGCCGAAGGCAGGTTCTCGATGTTTTCGCTTTGCAAGAACTGGTTCAGGACGGAGAGCGTGTAGTCCTCGGCTTCCTTGTGCTTCTTTTGGGCGACGAGAATTTCAAAATGGAGCAGGTTCACCGAACGGGTGAGGTCGGAGTGGAGGTATCCCTGCTGGTGCGGATGCTCTTCGAGGATGTTCAGGAGGCGGAGCGCTTCGTCGTAGTCCTTGGTCTTGTAGGCGATACGGATGAGGCCAAGGATGTTCTGGACTTGGTCATCCACGGAATCGAACGAGAATCGGAGCTGTCGTGCGGATTTGGAGAGGCTTGCCGGTTGTGGCATGGCCGATGTCACTTCTTCGCGGAACAGCATCTTTTCGAACGAGCTTGCGACGCTGTTCGAGTAGTCCGACGTCTTGGAAAAATGCTTGGACGAAATGTCGGGATAGATGAGGACGCCCTTGTTGTACAGGAGCATCGCCTCAATGCCGTTCACCGTCTTGAACTGCGTGGCGTTGCCAAAGTCCAGGAGGCTGTGGGGCTGTTCGTAAAGGTACAGCGACGCCGACTTGATTTCCTGGAAAATCTTGTTCTGTTCCTTGCTGACTGTCGATTCGAATTCTTCACGGAATGTCGTCGTGCTTTCGTCAAAGTTCTTTTGCGCGAGGTAGGCTTCGTTCTGGATGTTTCTTACGCTCAAGAACGAAAGGATGGCCGTCGGTAAGACAATGCCTCCCGCAAAAAAGGAAAGAAAGAGAAGATTGCTACGAGAAATCCGCATTGGAAGCCCACTTCCTTAAAATGGAATATGTGCCGACAATTCAGGATAGTTTAGGATAAGAACACTTCCAGCCATAAGGATGGCTAGAATCGAAATTGCAATACCGACAATTATCAATAAGTTCTTAGTCACTGTGCCAGGTTCGCCTTATGGGTTATGGAAATCCTGTTTCCGATTTCGATACGACGGCTGTTCGAATAGACTTCGCGAACGAGGACTGTAGATTCGTTGTCCGTAGCCCGTGCGATGATGCCGCGTCCGAGGAGTCTCGGCGGGAGGCCTGCGTCAGAATGGTCTTCTTCCCAGATGGCAATGGCGTCGCCGGTGCTGTAGCCCTGCTTGTCGCCCTTGTCGACCATGACATAGGCGTAGGCCCCGATGATGAGCATCGGATCCATCGTGTAGCGGATCATGGCCATTTCTTCGACCTTGGCTTCGGGAACTTCGCTATAGCCGGACACGTTCAAGATGTTCAGAGGCTGCTTTAAACGAGCCTTGGAATGTTCCATCTTGATTTCCTTGAAGCTTTGGACGATCTTTGCTCGAGAAAGCGTATCGCCAACGCTGGTGATCTTTGCATAGCCAGAAAGTCTCACCAGGGCGTAATTGTCGAAGCTCTTGCCCTTGTTGGTCGGAACTTCGATGGCGCGGGCGTCCAAAATTTCGACGAGGTCGCCCTTCTTGATGTTGGCGCTCGTCTTGCGGCCGATGCCTACGACCACTTCGGATTCGGGAATATGGATGATCGGTTCCTTCTTTTCGCCAGAACGGATAGAGAAGAATCTCTGGTCATTCTTGATGGAATCCAGCGTGTAGATTTCGGGGGCGAGAATCTGGTAATAGCCGTTAAAGGTCTTAGGTGCAGGGCGCTTCTTGTAGTAGTAGGAGTCTGCGATCTTTTTCTTCTTCTGCTTCTTGTCCTTGTCGCGGAGGTTGCCCAGCATGTTCTCGAATTCGCCATTACGGGCATCTCGTTCGTCACAGCCCACGGACTTGATGCCTTTGGGCAAGTTCGAGTCGGCGACAGCGGCTTCGCAGGGGCGGGTCTTCGGCAGACGGTAGCCGTCATCCTTGATGCCTTCGCCCAAATAGATGGAATCGCCCGGATAAATCCAGTGCGGGTCTTCAATGTGCCTGTTGTTTTCCCAGAGATCCGGCCAAGCGAACGGATCGTTCAAGAATTCACCACTCAAATCCCAAAGAGTATCTCCTTTTTTGACGACATAAGCGGATGCCATCAGAGCCGAAAGACCAAGACAGAGCGAAGCACATTTAATAAATCGCATACTTTTCCCTAAGCCAAATAATTAAATAGTTATCAATAATTTAACCTTTTCTTTGCTTAAAAGAAGGTGTTTTCTGCACAAAATGCGGAATTTCGGACGTATTCGCACGTTGCGGGCGTTCCTTGGGACGCTGGATGTTCCTGGAGCGGTGAGCCAAAGCCGGATTTTGACCTAAAATGCCGACTCTGTCCGGAACGAACAAGAACAGGATTTCAAAGGTACCGCGGCCCGGTTCCATGTAAAGCGGAATGTTCTTGCGGAGCATGTAGCCTTCGTTACGGAATGCCTTGATGGCCTTGGAGGCTGTTTCGAGGTTCCCTGTCTGGAAGAGGATTCTTTCGGGGCGGGAGCCTGCGAGTGTCTGCACCAGTTCCGAATTGATGGTGTCGTTTGCGTTCAGGTTGATGTAGAATGTCCAGCGGCCTTCGGCGTTGTCGCTCTTCGAGAAGAATTTCGAGACGAAGCTTGCATCCAGGTGGCTGCGGTGGAAGCGCATGTTCTGCGTTGCCAAATTGCGGATGTTCGTCTTGGACGACTGCATAGCGGATTCGCGACAGTCAAGAGCTTCGACTTGCTTGAAGCACGGGGCGAGCGATGCCGAAACGTAAGACGGACCGGAGCAGAATTCAAAGAAACGGTCTTCGGGATTGGGGTGGATGGCATCCTTGATGCGGAGCGGGAGTCCGACCCATGCATTCTTGATGCGCGGCGACCAGTCGAGAACATGCATGCAGAAGCCTGTTCCCGCAATCGGCATCAAGTCGTTTCCGTAAGAGCATTTGGACTCAACCTTCATACCTTGCGCATCGGCAGGGTCAAAGAGACGGTCGGGCAGGCACTGGATCTGGTGGCAGCTGATGACTTCGGGGCAGCTGCGTTCGACAAAGCTTACGAACGTCTTGTAGCCGTGTGCCGAAATCTTGCCCTTGACGTTGACTTGCACGAGGATGGCGTAGCGGCCGTCGCCTGTAGCGCGGAACCAGATTTGGCGTAATGCTTTCTTGAAAATGTGCAGGTGTTCCTTGTGGAGCTGATCCATGACGCGGTTCACGAGTTCGATAGGCTTCATGTCGCGGGACGGGGCGTCAATGGTGAGCAGTTCCTGCTTGCCTCGGAATTCCTTGAGGATTCTCCAGTCGGAGTGTTCGGGGACCGCTTCGGCGGTATACCAGGCCTGCAATTTTCCAGGGATACGATCGTTTTCCATCCAAGCTGAAACCTGGGTCTTGATGTCGTCGAACGACAGAATACGGCGGACGACAGGCTTTTCGGCCTTCTTGGCTTCGTTCAGTTCCCGATCCTTTTCATCCTTGCTCATATCGGGTTTTCTGGAAGCGTGGAACTTGCCTCCGGTGAGGGGCTTGCCGATCCTGTTGCCCATGGTGTTGCTTGCTGTACGGCCTGAAAAACGATTGTTCTGTTTTTTGTACATCTTTAAAATCGTGTTGAATGTTTAAACTATAAATCTAGGATAAATCCAGGAGCATTCCTTGGCGAGTGTCTTCGGAAATTCGCGGAATGAACCGTTGATCTGGTACATGTTGAGGCTGCCTTCGACAGGCGAGAGCGACATGACGCTGTCGGCGCGCGCTTCGAGGTAGGGGTACTCATTGATGTTCATCGACGTGACGACCGCGCAACCTGTGAGGGCGATAATCGTATCGACCATCTGCATCAAAAGCTGGTGCGGCGAACCGCTGAGTCTTGCGGACTTGGGGTTGTGAAGTACAGCCGAAATCGGGTCGATCACGACGACTTTGTAATCGTGGTTTTCGAGCTTTTTGGCACCCTGGATGCGTTTCGCGATGAGCTGTGCAATTTCGAGCGGCGAGAGCGCTGTTCCGCGGAGGTTCAAAAAGCCGAACTTGGGTGTGTTGGCTTCGAGTTTACGCTTGGAACCGAGCAAAAAGAGACGGTTGAGGAACACGGACTTGGTGAGTTCCATATTGATGAACAGGACGTCGTTTGCGTTCGTCGTGTTGCCAAACCAGTCTTCGCCATGGCAAATCGAAAGGGCCATGTCCATGAGCGCAAGCGACTTTCCGCTTTTGGCGGGAGCCGTGAACAAGAAAAATTCACCGGCACGCAGTACGTTCTCGATAATGGTGGCGTCTTTTTTCGGAGCTTCTTCGGTATCGCTTGCAAGCTCGATGAGCGGTTTCCCGTCGAGTGAGTATTCTGCCCATTCTCGCCATTCCGTAAAGTTCTTGGCGCCCTGTTCCAAGGCGATAAGGTACTGCTGCTTGCCGTTGCGGAGTACGCCCGGCATACGGACCATCTGGTTCGGATTGCGGTTGCCGTCATCGACCTTGAATCCTTGGGAGTCGAGCGTCTGGAACAAAAAGTCGACACGTTCGTTATACTCATCGAGGTCGCCTGCTTCGATTTTTATCCAAGCCTGTACGGAGTTTGCACCCGTGTTGACAAGCGCTGCGCAGGGAAGGTTTAGCGCCTTGTAGTAGGCGAGCTGCTTTGCAAGCGACATCTTGGGGTTGTCTACGACAACGTAACGGTAATGCCAGCTTTCGTCGGTGGCGTCGGCTCCGCTCTTGACGGCGTTGATGGTCAAAAGTGCTCCGTCCGGGCTATCGAGCTGCTTCATGATCTTCTTCAGCGCTTCGTCTTGACCCACGATGTTCTTGACTAGTTCACGGGAACTGTTCGGCGTGTTCGAAATTTTGAATTCGACCGTTTCGTCGGGTTTGAAGGTAGCCGCGAGCAGCTTGGCAAAGTCCTTGCGCCAATCGGGCATCGGCCACGGAATGGATAGCGCTTCCGGATCGATCTTGAAGTTCTGCAACAGTTCAAGAGACTGGTTGTCGAGACCGAGTGCAATCATCTGCTGCATCATCGTTGCCGAGATGGGCGAGATGACGGTGGGACCCATATTGGGGTTCATTGCTTGCACGCCGGGCGCTACAGCGGGTTGTGCTTGCTGTGCCGGAGCCTGTTGGGGCTGAGCCTGTGCAGTTTTCTTTTGTTCTTCTTCGCGCTCGGTACGGCGCTTTTCTTCGGAAAATGCGTTGCGCAAAATCGTTTCCACATCATCGGGCGAGAGACCTTCGTCTCTTGCCTTCCCGCCCAGCTGGAACGTGGCATCCATGAAAGTCCAACCTTCGTCCAATGCGGCAACACCCGCTTTGAACAAAGCTTTTTTGAGTTCATTCAAGTCAGCAAATTTTGCCTTTAAAAACTCATTCAGAATTTTCTTTCCGTTTTCCATGGACACCTCCAATTCTTGCGAGTGGTTTGGCGATTTTCAGATTACTTCAGCGGGTCGCTATTTGGGTCGAGCTTGCCGGTCTTCACGTATTCCTGAATATCTTTAGAAATGCGCATCGAGCAGAACTTCGGACCGCACATCGAGCAGAAGTGCGAAGACTTCGCGCCATTGCCCGGGAGCGTTTCGTCGTGGAATTCTACAGCGCGTTCCGGGTCGAGCGAAAGTGCGAACTGGTCGTTCCAGCGGAAGCTGAAACGGGCGCGCGAAAGTGCATCATCGCGGAAGTGTGCGGCAAAGTGGCCCTTGGCAAGGTCTGCGGCATGGGCGGCGAGCTTGTAAGTCACCACGCCTTCACGCACGTCGTTCTTGTCCGGGAGGCCCAGGTGTTCTTTCGGCGTCACATAGCAGAGCATGGCGGTTCCGAACCAACCAATCATGGCGGCACCGATAGCGGACGTGATGTGGTCGTAACCCGGGGCGATATCCGTGGTGAGAGGGCCAAGTGTGTAGAACGGCGCGTTGTGGCACATTTCAATCTGGCGGTCCATGTTTTCGCGAATCTTGTGCATCGGCACGTGACCCGGACCTTCAATGATGACCTGAACGCCCTTCTTCCATGCGATTTCGGTGAGTTCGCCGAGCGTATCGAGTTCGGAGAACTGGGCCATGTCGTTTGCATCTGCAATGGAACCCGGACGCAGCCCATCGCCCAAAGATACGCAAACGTCGTACTTCGCGAGAATGTCGCAGATTTCGTCGAAGTGCGTGTAAAGGAAGTTCTCTTGCTTGTGGACCATGCACCAACGGGCTATGATGGAACCGCCACGGCTCACGATGCCTGTCGTGCGTTCAAGGGCGAACGGAATGTACTTGAGCAAAAGGCCTGCGTGGATTGTAAAGTAGTCGACGCCCTGTTCAGCCTGTTCGATAAGCGTGTCGCGGAATACTTCCCATGTGAGGTCGTCGGCGATGCCGTTCACCTTTTCGAGTGCCTGGTACATCGGCACTGTTCCTATAGGTACCGGGCTGTTGCGCAAAATCCATTCGCGAGTTTCGTGGATGTCCTTGCCGGTCGAGAGGTCCATCACCGTGTCTGCGCCCCAGCGCACGGACCAGACCATCTTTTCGACTTCCTGTTCAATGGAAGAAGCGACGGAAGAGTTACCGATGTTGGAGTTGATTTTTGTGAGGAAGTTGCGGCCGATGATCATCGGTTCGCATTCCGGGTGGTTCACGTTGGCAGGGATGATGGCGCGGCCTTCGGCGAGTTCCTTGCGCACGAATTCCGGCGTGATGGCGTCACCGCTGCTGCCAAAAATTTCGTCCATCTTCTGGTTTTCGCGGATGGCTACGTATTCCATTTCGCGAGTGATGACGCCTTCGCGGGCGTACTGCATCTGAGTCTTGTGGGCGCCGTCTTTTTCCAGGCGTTCGCGGATCCACGGTTCACGGATTCGTTCAAGGCCTTTCTTGACATCAATCGTCTTGTCGGGGTCGCCATAAGCGCCACTCGTATCGTAAACAGGGAGCACAGGGCATTTCGGGTCGTCGAGCGAAATTTCGCGCATGGCGACTTTCAAATCCGGGAAAATCTTGCCGGGGACATAAATCTTGCGAGACTGCGGAAAAGGCTTGAAAAAGCCGTTGGATTCAGACATATTCGTTCCTTTTGTTCAATTACGAACCAAGTTCAAGGGGTATAATCTCAGCCCGCGTATTGAGTGCAGGCACCCCGCTTATAATATAGATAATAAAAGTAGACAGTAGGCAGTAGACGGTAGGAGGTAGGCTGTAGGAAGGATGGTGTCATCCTGGAGGGAGCGTGGGGACTGACGGGATCCAGTGATTTCTAGATGGTCAATTTTAATGGAGAATGCCATTTCATTTTCGTGTAATAATTAGATTTTTTAGGTATTTTTTTGAAAAATGCAAAGGAGAAATCATGTCGGAAAAAGAAATGAACAACCAGAGGGCTATTTATGCGCTTTCTGACTTGAGAATGTATGCAAGTTCGCATTCCTTGGATGCGATTGATTACGCTATTGAAGTCCTGCAAAAATTGGAAAATGCAGGAATTAAAAATCCGCTCAAATCCTTAAAACCTGAGGAAAAGTAATTTATGGAACAGGCCGCAAATACTGTTATGGCTTATGGAACCTTCTGGGCTTTAGTCCCTGCTCTCGTGGCGATTGTTTTGGCCCTTGTGAGTAAAGAAGTCTACTCGTCGCTTTTTTTAGGCGTCATTGTCGGTGGACTTCTTCTTTGTCAGGGGAGTGGCGCTGGCTTTTTCGATGCCGTGTTCAAGAACGGTTTGATTGCAAAAGTTGCTGACCCCTATAACGTGGGCATTCTTGTGTTCCTTGTTATGTTGGGTGCAATGGTTGCACTTATGAACAGGGCTGGCGGCTCAGCTGCTTTTGGCAACTGGGCTAAAAAGCATATCAAGTCGAAAATCGGTGCGCAAATTGCGACGATTTGCTTGGGTGTCTTGATTTTTATCGATGACTATTTCAACTGCCTTACGGTCGGTAGCGTGATGCGTCCGGTGACGGACCGTTTCAAGGTGAGCCATGAAAAGCTTGCGTACTTGATCGATTCTACGGCGGCTCCGATTTGCATTATTGCGCCTATCAGCTCTTGGGCGGCAGCAGTTTCGGGATTTGTGGAAGGCGAGGATGGCCTTACGCTTTTCGTCAAGGCAATTCCGTTTAATTTTTATGCGCTGTTGACGATTCTTACGCTGTTCCTGGTTGTCATCTGGAATGTAAATATCGGTCCGATGAAAAGGTATGAAATGCATACAAACGCTGTTGGCGGAAATCTGGATGACCTGAATTTTACATCGACGAAAGGCGGTGTTTTGGATCTTGTCATGCCGATTGCTTCTCTGATTGTTTTCTGCGTACTTGGTATGGTTTATACCGGCGGATTCTTTGCATCTGGCGATGCGGCGAAGAGCTTTGTCGATGCGTTTGCATCGTGCGATGCTTCTGTGGGGCTTGCGATTGGTTCGTTTGGCGCGTTCATCTTTACCGTTTGCTTTTATATGTTCCGTCGTGTGTTGCGCTTCAGCCATAGTATGGCTTGCTTGCCGGATGGATTCAAGGCTATGGTTCCTGCCATTTTGATTTTGGCTTTGGCTTGGACGCTCAAGGGCACGACGGATGCGCTTGGTGCAAAGGAATTTGTGGCTGGCCTTGTGAAGGGCGGTGCTTCTGGATTTATGAACTTTATGCCGGCGATTATCTTTGTGATTGCGGCACTCCTCGCTTTTGCTACAGGAACTTCCTGGGGCACGTTTGGCATCCTCATCCCGATTGTCGTAGCTGCTTTTGGTGGCGTGGATTACAGCCTCATGGTCATTTCGATTTCGGCTTGTATGGCAGGTGCCGTTTGCGGTGACCACAGCTCTCCGATTTCGGATACGACGATTATGGCAAGTGCAGGTGCGGAATGCAACCACGTGAACCACGTCAATACGCAAATCCCGTATGTGCTTGTTGTGGCCGCAATTTCATTTGTGACTTACATTGTTGCTGGCTTAACCCGTAGCGCTGTAATTTCACTGTTGTTCGGCTTTGTGCTTACCTTCGGTACGCTTGTGATGATTAAAAAGCGTTCCAAGAAAAAAGGCGAATAACTCCGCACTATCGGCGTTTAAAATCGATTTGCGCAAGGATGACGGCGGTGAACATTAGCACGCAGCCGATCCCTTCTTGAAGCGAGAATCGTTCGCCAAGAACGGCCCATCCAGAAATCACGGAAAATACAGATTCCAGGCTCATCAATAGCGATGCTAAGGTGGGCCTGATTTTATTTTGGGCGATAATCTGCAAAGTGAATGCCACACAGCTCGAAAGGATGGCCGCGTACAAAAGCGGAATCCACGGCTTGAAATGCGAATAGACTTCGACGATGTTGCCGAAGCCTGCAAAACTTCCTTTCAGGTCCACAAAAAACATCGGAAAAATGGAAAGTGTTGCGACCACGAGAAACTGTATTGCCGAAAGTCTGATGTTGTCGACGTGTGTGCCGAACCGATCGATGACCAGTATGTGGCTTGCAAAGGCGAGTGCGCACAAGAGCAGAACCGTATCGGAAATCTCGATTGAAAAATCGCCCTTGATGCAGAGCAGGTAAAGCCCTTCAAGTGTGATGGCAACGCAAAGCCAAATTTTGGGGGAAATCTTCTTGCCGAAAAATGTGCTCAAAATTGGAACGAAAATGATGTAGCAGGCGGTGAGGAAACCCGCCTTTCCGGCGGAGCAACCAAGGTAAAGCCCGGTCTGTTGCAAGTTCATCGCAAAGAAAAGCGTTAGCCCGCAGAAAAGTCCTGCTTTCCAGAGCTTGCGGCGGTCTTCCTTGCTCTTGGGGCGTCTAGGACTTTTGTTGAATTTGTCCAATATCTTTGCAAGCCCGAAGAGGACTCCTGTGGCGATGAAATTTCGCATGCACACGAAAGCGAACGGACCAATGTCGTTCCCTTCGATTTGTGCGACAAAGGTGGATCCCCAAAGGAATGCCGCCAGAACCAGTAAAAAACTATATCCAATATTTGCCATCTCGGGTGAG
>JBGVAT010000226.1:0-10427 GCA_045224895.1 Fibrobacter sp. | reverse complement strand
ATTAACTTGGTTGCAAACGCCTACGTGAAGCCGACGCTCCAGCCGGGTGACGAAATCATCGTCTCCATCCTGGAACATCACGCCAACATCGTTCCTTGGCAGCTCATTGCCGAAGAAACAGGCGCAATCATCAAGGTGATTCCGTGCGATTCCACGGGTCAGCTCAAGCTCCACGATTACGAAGCACTGTTCACGAAGCGCACCAAGTTCGTCTCCGTGACGCATGTTTCGAACGTACTCGGCACTGTGACCCCGATTGAAGAACTCATCGCCATCGCTCATAGACACGGCGTGAGAATCCTCATTGACGGCGCTCAGTCCATCGCGCATATTCCGGTGAATGTCGCAGCCCTCGACGCAGACTTCTTCGTGTTCTCTGGACACAAGGTGTTTGCTCCGACCGGTATCGGTGTCGTTTACGGCAAGAAGGAATTGCTCGAAGCCGCCCGTCCGTATCACGGCGGTGGCAACATGATTGCCGACGTGACCTTCGAACGCACCATCTACAACGGAATTCCGAACAAGTTCGAAGCCGGTACCGGAAGCATCGCCGACGCTGTTGGCCTCGGTGCAGCCCTCCAGTACCTCTCCGAAATCGGGATGCCCTGCGTATTCAGATGGGAACATGAATTGTTGCAGTATGGCCTCAAGGAATTGAAGACCGTCAAGGGAATTCACCTTGTAGGAACCGCACTCAACAAGGCATCTGCGCTTGCCTTCAAGCTTGACGGCTACTCCGACGAAGAAGTGGGCAAGAGACTCGACGCTTACGGCGTTGCCGTTCGCACCGGGCATCACTGCGCACAGCCTGTCTTGCGCCATTTCGGGTACGAAAGTACCGTGCGACCCACTCTCGCACTCTACAACTCGCCCGATGACATCGACGCACTCGTAAGAGCGCTGAAGACGTTCGCGTAACCAGTGGTCAGTAGACAGTAGGAAGTAGACAGTAGAAAGAATGGCGGCCAAGCCGCAGCAACACTTTTTACTTCTAACTTCCTACTTGTACACTCGTTTCGCTCAAGCACCAAACGCTCGGCTCGGCCATGTCCAAGTAAAATTGGTCGCGGCACTCGCCTTACGCATTTGTCTAACTGTCTACTTCTAACTTCCTACTTCTAACTCAACTTATGCACGAACTTATCCAGGAATCCGAAGTCGAAAAAGCCGTACAAACCATCTTTAACGATTACAACGGCGGCAAGCATATCGATAATATCGACATTTACAATCGACCCGATCAGGCCGAAGTTCAGACGATATTGCAGAACTTGATCCGAGTAATTTACCCCGGTCACTTCAGGGATCGTACGCACAAGATTTACAACCCGAAGAATAGTTTTGCGGTCCTTATCGAAGACATTTTCTACCACCTCCACAAACAAGTGGCTATCGCCCTGGATTACTGCAAGCTTCGTGGCACCATGACTTCCGATGAACGTAAAATCGAAAGTTATAGAATTTGCAAAGAATTTTTCTCCAAGATTCCGCAAATCCGTGAATTCCTGGAAACGGACTTGCACGCCGCTTATGACGGCGACCCCGCTGCCGGCTGCCTCGACGAAATCATCCTCGCCTACCCCGGCCTCATGGCAACGACCATCTACCGCATTGCCCATGAACTCTACCTTTTGCACGTTCCGGTTCTCCCGCGACTTATGACCGAATACGCCCACTCCAAAACGGGTATCGACATCCACCCGGGTGCAACCATCGGCAAGTACTTCTTTATTGATCACGGTACAGGCATTGTGATTGGCGAAACCGCAGTCATCGGCAAGAACGTGAAGATTTATCAGGGCGTCACGCTGGGCGCTCTTTCCACACGCGGCGGCCAAAGACTCTCTGGCAAAAAGCGTCACCCGACGATTTTGGACAACGTCACCATTTACGCAGGAGCTTCCATTCTCGGCGGCGATACCGTCGTAGGTGAAAACGCGGTCATCGGCGGCAACGCCTTCATTACGCGCTCCATCGACGCCAACACCCGCGTCAGCATCAAGAATTTGGAACTCGACTACACCACTACTGACAGCAAAAAACACAAGACCGCCGAAATCACGCAAAGCGACGACTGGTACTATATTATTTAGTAGACAGTAGGAAGTAGACAGTAAATAGTGATTATTGGTTAGTAGGCTGTATCGCGGTAAGAAGAAAGCGAAAGTTAAAGTGTCATGCCCCGCACCGACGGGGCTTCTCCTTTTTACCGTCAAATACCAGGCTGATTATTTTACTATAGTTACACTAGGAAATATACGGAGAATTTATGAACTACCTGATTGTACCTGGTTTAAACAATTCGGACGAAAAACATTGGCAAACTTTTTGGGAAAAGAGCTTGCCCAATACGCTTCGCGTGCAACAACACAGCTGGGACAATCCGCAAAAAAGCGATTGGGTGACAACGCTTGGTGATACAATTCAAAAATTGAATCAGGACACAATCATCGTAGCCCATAGTCTCGGCGTGGCAACAACAGTCATGTACCTTACGCAAAATCAAGGAAAAATTCCAGCACACATCAAAGGAGCATTCCTTGTTTCTCCAAGCGACGTAGACAACATCGAAGTGATCAAGTCCTTCGCGCCTATGCCGCTAGAAAAATTGCCTATTCCCGCTTGCGTCGTTGCCAGCGAAAATGATCCGTTCGTCACAATGGAACGTGCTGAATTTTTTGCATCCGCTTGGGGCGTAAAGCTGTTCAATGCCGGTAAACTCGGACATATCAATTCTGCATCTGACTTGCGCGAATGGGAACAAGGAAGAGCTTTCCTTGCAACGTTTGAAGAAAGGCTCTAGGCCAATATAATTAAAACAAATTGTTCGCACATTACTAATAAATTAAATCTATAATACACGATATTTATTTAGTATTGGACAAAGCTATAAGTGCGTTCTATATTTTCAAAAAAAATATAGCCGTATGGAGGCTTTTAAATGTCCAAGCAAATAACAAAGAAAGAATCTGGATCTACAAACATTTCTGATCCGAGCCAGTGGAATTTTGGAACAAAGTGTTTACAAGCCGGTTGGAAGCCCAAGATTGGCGAACCGCGAGTCCTCCCAATTTTTCAATCCACGACATACAAGTACGAAGATGTTGACGAAGTCGAAAGACTTTTTGCGCTCAAGCAATCCGGCAACAAATACACACGCACCGGAAACCCGACCGTAGCCGCATTCGAAAGCAAGATTACGGAACTCGAAGGCGGCGTAGGCGCCGTCGCCACATCATCGGGGCAAGCCGCAGTCCTCCTCGCCATTTCGAATCTCGTGAAAGCGGGCGACCACATTGTGGCAAGCAAGCACATCTACGGCGGGAGCTACACATTGCTCAGCGTAAGGCTTTCCAAGCTCAGCATTGAAACGACATTCATCGACCCGGATGATTCCATCGCAGAACTCCGCAAGGCGTTCCGCCCGAACACCAAGCTCATTTTCGGTGAAACGATTGGCAACCCGGCCTTGGGCATTTTGGATTTTGAAAAGTTTTCCAAGCTCGCCAAAGAATTTGGCGTTCCGTTCCTCGTCGACAACACGCTTGCCACGCCATTCCTGGTAAAGCCGCTCAAGCTCGGCGCAAACGTCGTCATCCACTCGGCAACAAAGTACATTGACGGTCACGCCGTTGCTCTCGGCGGTGTCGTCATTGACGGTGGCAACTACAACTGGGAAAACGGAAAGTTCCCGGATCTCGTAGAACCAGACGCCCAATATGCAAACACCTCTTACACAAAAAAATTTGGACGAGCCGCATTCATTGCGAAGGCCCGCGCTCAATTCTTGCGTGATTACGGTGCCGCATTAAGCCCGTTCAACGCGTTCCTTTTGAATTTGGGTCTTGAAACGCTCCATTTGCGAATGCCACAGCACAGCAACAACGCCCTCGCATTGGCTGAATTTTTGTCCAAGCACCCCGCGGTGAATTGGGTCAGCTATCCAGGACTCAAATCTAGCCCATATTTCAAGCGCATCCGCAAATACTTTGATTATCAAGGCGGTAGCGGCGTCCTGACATTCGGCCTCAAGGGCGGCAAAGCGGCCATCCGCTCATTCGTCAAGGCATTGAAGGTCGCAGCCCTCGTGGTACACGTCGGGGATGCACGTACAAGCGTTCTGCATCCGGCAACAAGTACACATTCCCAGCTTTCACCGAAGGATAGGCTTGCCGCAGGGATCCCGGACGACATGATTCGCGTATCTGTTGGCATTGAAGACCCGCGCGACATCATTGCCGATTTTGAACAGGCTATCAACGCAAGCGTTAAAGGCGGTAAGTAATTGAGTATCATCGTCGACGTAGCCAAGTACCTTTCCCTGAAAGAATCTCCTAAGCGCATCAAGGACTACCTTCCGATTGAAGTTGCCGACCACGCTTACTTGCCCAAAACAGAAGACATCAAAAGCGACTGGGTCGCCTACATTGCGGCCCCCGCATTCAAGCTGATCCGCGAAAAGCAAGGCAAGGATATCGAAGCCTTCGCCTCGATCGGTACCGGTTCCGGCATTGACGTATTGACCGCCATCGAACTTTTGGGAGCAACGCGAGTCGGCTTTACGGATTTGCAAAAAAGTGTTGTCGCCACAGCCGCTCAAAACATCCGGAACAACGTCCAAAAAATCAATTCCATTGATTTTGAATTTGGCGATGGAGATCTTTTGCAGCCACTCCAGAACGGCAAGCGGAAATTCAACGTCATTTACGAGAACCTCCCCAACGTCCCTCTCGCAAACGACACAAAAATCGAAGACAAACGGAATAGCGGACACTATCTCGAAAAGCGGTCAGAAACGATTCCTGTTTTTGTTCATGAGCAAATGCTTGACCTTCATTACCTCGCGCTCAAGCAAGCCAAAGAATTTCTGACAGAAGACGGAGCCGTCTATTCAACGCTCGGCGGCCGCGTTCCATTAAGTGCCTTCATAAAGCTCGGTGAACTAGCAGGGCTCAAGTCCGAGATTTTCACATACTCCTGGAAAGTTCAAGCCGAACCGGAAGACGTGATTTCGGGATATGCCGCACAAGAAAAAGCAGGACTCGGACCGTTCCGTTTCTACCGTGCAAACGACCTGCAAAAAGCTTTCGCAAACGTTTCCGTCAATGACTCCGGAAGCCTCGCTTTCGAGATCGAGAAATCACTCGATTCATCAAAGCTCACAGCCTCCGAAGCATACGAAGCATTCAAACAGGGCGAAACAATAGGCCACACCGTCGCCGTATTAAAATCCAGTACAAGATAAGTCATTTATGGAACAAGTCGTCATTCACAATTTAATCGAAGAATCCCAAAAGTTTCTTTTCAAGCGAGCCAAGATAGACGATAAGATCGGACTAGAAGCAGCCAAGTTCGCCGTACACGACATTCCCAAGCCCTTGGGCAAATTCGAAAAGAGCAACTCCCCCTTAACCCGTTGGATCAAGGAGGCCGTCAAGTATGGAAACTCCGAAACCAACAGCTTTTTGAAAGCCCTTGAGCCCGCCCTTCCCTACTTGCCGTGGAAATACAATTACGAGCCTCGCCCCGATATGGCCGATATGGACACTCAATTGGGATGGGGCGAAATTCTTGGTCCAGAGGCCCCCTACCGCGATGAGCAATTTTGTTTTGGGTTCACGCTTCTTGGCAAAAACACCTTTTACCCATCACACCTGCACCCAGCAACAGAGCTTTACGTTGTTCTTTCCGGACACGCCATTTGGACTCTCGACGGGCATTCCCAAATACGAGGCCCAGGCGAATTCATTCTGCATCCATCGAACCACATCCATTCCATGCAAACAGAGAACGAACCCATGCTTGCCCTTTACACCTGGAGCGGCAAGGACGTCAAAACACTCTCGAAGTACGTATAAATCTATCGCACGATAACGCGATGCGTTTCGTTACCGGTTCGTAAGAGGTACACGCCAGCACGAGGAACGGTTATCGAGCATTCGCTACCCAAAGACCGAGCCTTTGTAATAAGCCTACCCTGTGCATCAAGGAGATACGCCGTATGCGTTGCCCCCTGAACGGTAAGCAATCGACCATTGACTGCGATGTTCAAGCGCGGAGCAACCGTAGCGAAGTCCAAAGAAGTCGTGCCCTGTTCCATATTTTCACCAATAACAGTTATAGTTCCGTTCTTGGTCGCATTAGTCGTAGCCCCGGTCGTCGTCACGGTAAAATTGTACGCACCCACAGCGGCATCTTGAGCGACCGTACCCGAGATATAAAAATCGCTACCCTTCATTGTTCCCACAACACCTTCGGGAAGCCCTGTAACCGTTGCACCCGTGGCGCCAGCAACGGTAAAGTAAAATTCCGTGATAGATTCACCTTGCTTGACTTCTTGCTTGGTGCTGCCCGAGCCATGCTTAGTCAGCGTCGCCGTTCCCGAAACAACCTCCCCCTGTGAGGAACTAGACTTCGCAACACTAGAACTAGATATCGCCTGCGAAGAGCTGGACTGCGCGACACTTGAACTAGACGCAACAACACTAGAGCTGGACTTTGCCACACTCGAAGAAGATGCGGGAGTCACCGTTTGGGATTTTCCCGGATCAGGGAGCGTCGCTCCTGCATACAACTTAATAGAATCACGAAGGGCGTAAGCTTTTGCCTGCGTACTCACATCGGTCAAGCTCATAGAATAAGGTGGCGTAAATGCGGTTCCCGTTCCAGCCTGCTGCTTTTTCACGTTTTCTTCGTAATTGCCAATCATCTGGGCTGCCGTAATGGCTCCGTCACTCGTGTAGAGGTCCAGCGCCTTCTGCACACCGATAAACACGTTTTTCTCGATGCGGATATCAGCCTCGATTGCAGCACGCACACAATGGCTAGCGTCCTTGCTATCAAACAAATTATTTGCCACATGCACCTTGCCAAAACGCACGCGCGGCATGCGTTCCTTCACGCCATCCGCCCACCAAGTATGGTGAATCGTGACATTGAGGTGTCCACGGTCCGATGTCTTGCTTTTGCTATTGCCAATCAAGTTGCTGAACTGATGACCTGTCGAAGCCGACGTATAGCTGAACTTCGTCCAAGAAATCGTCACATAGTCCGAAGCGTTGGTGATATCCAAGTTGCCGTCGTGACCATCGTAAATGTCCACATGGTCAATCCACACATTCTTGGATTCATGATTCACCTGGAGGCAATCTTCATCATCGTCGTCGTGAGCGCCGATACCCTTAAATTTCAAGTTGCGAATAATAACGTTATTGGAACCGCTCAACTTCATAGCGCTACCGGTCGTCGGCTGGGCGATAATTGCGCCCTGATAGCCGTAAATAGTCACATTGCTACCCACTTCAATGGGCCCCATGTAAGTACCGGGTTTTACGTAAATAATCTTGTTGCCCGCCTTGGCATAAGCTTTAAGGTCAGTCACATTGTCCACCGTGACCTCGGATTTGCCTTTACCACCCGTAGTGCCGCCATTTTGGGTCGCGAACCCCACCATCGGAAAATCCGGCGAGGTTACCGCAAACGCAGGAATCGCAGCCGTTGTTACAGCCATAGCCGCAAAAACTGCGGCAGCACGAATCGTCTTAAAGAACAAATAACTCATAAAACATCCCTTTTTTCTTTAAATTTAAGTCGAGGTTCAAGAAATCGCATCAAAAAAGAGCCCCACCCAACTCAAAGTGTCCTCTATAGACAACTCCAAAACTCCTACTAAAACGGTATTTTATTTGAACGTGCCTTAAATTTTTCTAAAATTTGCACCTAGAGGAAAATATGAGCGAAGACATTTTGCAAAAAATCGTGCGTATGCGCCGCGAAGACATTCAGCGGCTGGGCTTGAACTTTGGCGTGGAAATTCCCGAAAAGCGTCGTCGTGGACACGTGGAATTTTTGGGCACTCCCGGCGCCATCCTTGAAGTCAAGCGAGCGTCGCCATCCAAGGGTGCCATCGCCCCTGACTTGAATCCGGTGGAACTTGCAACAACCTATGCCGAAGCCCACGCTCAGGCCATTTCGGTACTCACCGAGGGGAACTTCTTTAAAGGTTCTCTCCGCGACTTGATTGCTGTTGCAGACTTGATGGAACGCCGCCATCAGCAGGGATTGCACACCTGCGCCGTTCTCCGCAAAGACTTCCTCCTGTTCGAAGACGAAATTGACATTGCCTACCGCTGCGGTGCCGATGCCGTACTTTTGATTGCCAGGATCTTGACAGACGAGCAGCTCGTGAAAATGGCGGAACGCGCACAGAAGTTCGGAATCCAGGCATTCGTTGAAGTCCGCGAAGCAGATGATTTCCGCAAGCTCTCCGTCGTGACAGCCGCTCTCGGTGATGCAGCCGCCAAGACGATTGTCGCAGGCGTCAATTCCCGCGACCTCGCCACTTTCCATACCGACCCGCTGATTCCAGCAAGCGTCCGCAGCAAGCTCCCCGCCAAAGCCGTTTTTGAATCGGGCATTCTGAGTGCCGCCGATGCGACATACGCCCGCAATCTCGGATTCACAGGCATCCTCGTCGGTGAAGCCGTCGCCAAGAATCCGCCGCTTGCGAAAGACGTGGTCAGCGCATTCGAAGGTGGATGCGAAAATGCCCAAGGCAAGTTCTGGAAGAAATACGCCGAACGCAAATTCGGACGTCAAGATGCGCGCCATCCGCTCGTAAAAATCTGCGGCATCACCCGCGAAGAAGACGGGCTCCTCGCCGCCGAACTCGGCGCCGACATGCTCGGATTCGTGTTCAGCACCACCAAGAGACTCACCACCGAAGAATTCGTGCGCAGGTTCAATAGATTGCTTCGCTCCACTCGCAATGACGTAGCTCAGTTTCTCGTTGGCGTGATTACCGACCCGAATTCCGCCGAAGGCCAGACCGCCATCAAGCTCGCCCGCGAAGGCGTTCTTGACGCCGTGCAGTTCCACGGAATCGCAGCGGAACATAACAACGATTACGCCCATTACTGCGCAGCCCGTGTCGGCGAAGCATCCGATTTTGACAAAGTAGAGGCACTCCACAAAAACGGGGAACCCCGCATTCTGCTTGATGCCAAGGTCGAAGGCATTCCCGGCGGCACCGGCAAGACCATCCCCGAGTCGTTCCTCCGCGAAAAAGCCAGCGGCACTCCGCTCTGGCTCGCCGGCGGCATCAATCCTGAAAATGTCTCCACGATCTGCGAAAAGTTCCATCCGGAGCTGATTGACGTTTCCAGCGGCATCGAAGACGCCCCCGGCATCAAGAATCACGACAAGATGAAAGCGCTGTTCACGGCAATTTCCGCCGTGAAATAACATTCACAAAACAGCAAATTTCAAAAAAGCCTATCCCCAGAGATAGGCTTTTCAATTGTTTTTTATTTCATTTTCGATGCCGAATAATCAAGGCATTCCTTTATAACATCTGGAGAAACCCTTTTCTTTTGCATAATTCGTTTCACTGCTTTCAAAGCCTTTTCTACAGCTTCGTCCCCTATTTTCTTGACGAAATCAGGGTTGTCTTCCGCAAAAGCTAACTGTTGAGCATATCTGTCCCATTTCAAGTGCATAATATACCTGTACCTTTTAAGTTCCTTTTTATTAAATCTAGCTAGTTCGGCAAACGGAAGCAACCCCTCGAACTTTTCCGTTTTCAAAGCAGGGGAAAGCTCCTTGAGACGATCCAAATAGCGGAATATGAACATCCATTTGGCCACCTCCGAATCACTTTTGCGGATCATCCTCGTGACTTTCGGAAGTTCAACAATCGTGAAATTTGCACTGTCAATCAGCGGGTCGGCACTTTCATAATCGAGAATTCCGGCACGGTGCAGCGGCCGATTATCATCAAATATCCGAAACCGGGTAAAAGAAATCACATAAACCGGTTTGACATCGTAGTCCCAGTCGGGACCGGGTTCCCCCTGTTGCACAATCATCTGGCTTGAATAAAACACCAAGCGCTTCAAGAAATTCGTTTCCCGCTGAATCTGTACCTCAATTTCGATGAAATTATCCCGCTCGTCGCGACAATGCAAATCAAGGATCGAAGATTTGGAAACTTTGCTACCGGAATCATTGAGTTCAGGTTGTTGTGTGGCCACATCCTTAATCTTTTGCGGAATCTGTCCCTGAAGCATATCGTTCAGCAGGTTCAACAAGTTGCGTTTTCCGCGCCTAGTATCCGGAGAAAACGCCTTCTTGAAAGTCTTGTCATACAGGAGGCTTGCGTAAGGCCCAAATTCACCTTCTTTGACAAAATACTGCGAGAGATCGCTACCTTCGGTATTATACGCGGCTTCATTTTCGTGAAGTTCATTCGACCTTGGAGAATCAGCAATCCAAACTAAAGGTTTATCTCCGTGGTAAAAATGCCCTAGGCCAAGTTTTTCAAGAATCGGGTCTGCACATTGTTTATTTTGAGCGTCCATTTTATCCTCTGTTTACGTGTGGGGCGGAACGATTTGAACACGCCCCTATTACATAAACACGCTTTTTTG
>JBGVAT010000225.1:0-3766 GCA_045224895.1 Fibrobacter sp. | reverse complement strand
CGTTTTTCATCCGCGACCTCGATGGATACGTTTGAACATAGATAAGCAATCTGATATATATCCAAATAAACGCCAAGGGGCTTTGTTTCGATGGATTTTAAATCGAAAATACTTAATTCGGTAAATTCGTTGAAAATGGCTTTAGCTTCTTGCGGTTCTGCTGTTTTTACTGTTTTATGAATGGCTTTGCCGTCGTCTTCATAAGTTGTCTTGGTGCATTTAGAAAAATCGGTTGATTTGCACGTAAATTCTAGAGCGAGACTGCCCATATCGTCATTGGAAAATGCGTACCGTAGAGAGAAAAAATTACCTGGTGAAATTGGCTTTAAGTCGTATTTGCTTAAAAGGTTCTTTAAATTTTGTTCGTCATCTGCGTTGAATTCATGAAACTCGTCAATGCGAAAAACATTTGCACGGTCTAATGTAAAGATGATATCATGATGAAAGTATATCAGTGCAATTACGCATATTGCCACGGCGATCCAAAAAAATTTTTTCTTTGTCATAATTCTAAGGCTTGATGGTTATCGGGGTGCCGTCCTTGACGGCATCGTAGATTTCTTCGATTTCGTCGTTCGTGACGGCGATGCAACCGGCGGTCCAGTCTTTCCACTTGTGCCAAAATTTAAAGAGGAATGCGGGAACCTTGTTCGGGTAACCGTGGATCATGATGTCACCGCCGGGCTCGTAGTTGCCTTCTTTCGCGGCCTTGATTTGCTCCGCGTTCGGGTACGAGATCCTTAGCGATAAATGAAAAATGCTTTTTGGGTTGTGCTTCTCGATGATGTAGTTGCCCTCGGGCGTCTTGTTGTCGCCGGATTTGACTTTCGCTCCGACTGGATTCTTACCCAATGAAATTCTGTATGATTTGACAACAACATCGCCCTTGAGTAAGTACATTTTGCGGTTTGCCTTTTCTACGAGAATGTTGTCGATGGGTGAGGTGAACATAACTTTGGGGGATTCCTTTTCCGATGAGCAAGAGAACAAAAGAAATGTTAGTAAAAGTAGGAGGGGTATTTGTGAGATTTTCATTAGATGATTTGAAATGTTTAAAGGATTGTATGCTGTGAACATAGCTTGCTTTAGGCGAATTTGATTTCTAGTTTTTTCCCGAGCGCGGCTGCGATTTTATAGAGCGTTTCTACAGTAGGTGTGCCTTTCGGTGTTTCAAAACGCTGGTAGGCTTGCGGTGTGAATCCGGCTGCTTTTGCAACTTCTGCTTTTGTTTTACCACGGCGGGCTTCAAAAATTTTGTACGCCACTTCAATTCTTGGAGATAGCTGGATGGCGACTAGGTCTTTGTCTTCATCTGGTAATGTCTTTGGATATACGAACGAATAGCCCATATCAAGGTCGCTTTCCATAGCTCCGTCGAGTGCGTCCTTTGCCTGCTTAATGGCTTCTTCGCGGGTCTCTCCAAATGCGTTTACGTTCGGTAGGTCTGGAAAAGAAACCACATATCCCATGTCTTTGTCTTTTTCAATTTTTGCAGCGTAATCCATGATGTCCTCCCGATTAGTCGAATTGCTTCAGAATACGTTTCAAGTATGCGCCCTCAATTTCGTGCTTGTTTCTTTGTATCGGCACTGATCTTCTTCCGGGCTTGGTGTAGATGTAGTGGTCGCCAGAAACTCTAGCTTTAATCCATCCACGATCTTCGGCGTATTTGCATATTTCCCTAAATTTCATAATAAAAATACAACCTTTTTATTGATTTGTCAATATATTTGTTTATCTTTCGCAGCTAAAAAGGAGACAATATTTGCTTTTTTGAATGTAAATAAAAAGAATGTCGTATTTTGACATTCTTATGTTTTTTGAAAAATGCTGAAATTATGTACGATGGTGGAGGGCTTGCTGTTGAACTGAAAAAATTAGTTCTTTGCAGATTGTGAATCTCTAAATTTTATTTTGAATTTAACGGAATGCATCTCCCTGCTGCATTCATCGCAAACAATTCCCCAATCATCTGTTATATGTTTTTCAAATGAGTCTGTTTTGGGAGTGGATTTAATTAAAAAATGCGAGACAAACTGGTTGTTGAGCGTCATTTCTATTTCGCAGTCTATGTCGAGATGAATTTTTTGTTGAACACTGAATTGTGCATAAAAAAGCAAATATTTCTGTTTTACTTGTTCTGCAAATTTATGATAAACAGTATCGGATAATGATTGTCCTGTTGAGTCGTAAAGTTGTATATCTGCGATTTCAATGGAACGGCAGGAAATGCCGCAATCCTCTTTGGGCCAGTGCATCTGTTGACATCCCCAGGGTATTCTTTTAATTTTACGAGACTCAAAAAATTCCTTAACCTTAGATGTGTCTGCAAAATAGTAGTTATATCCGTTCTTTTTATAACCTTGCTTAGAATCTGTAGTGTAAACTTTGGTTGTGTCAATTGGTGTTCCATTTCGATAAAGTTCTACATAATATGCAGGCCATTGCTTGTCCCAACAAATACCACGACATTCTTGTTTCTCTTTGAAAGCCATTGCTTCGGCAAATTCGTTAAAGTCTTTTTTTAAGTGGGATGAAAAAATTGGCTTTGGATTGCCGCAAGAGAAAACGGCAATTGAATCGGCTGCGGTAATATAGTCTGCAAGGAGTAAGTCTTTAGATTGAGTAAAATTATTGCAGGCTTCTTTCTGCTGGTTCGAGTTGTCGCAAGCCACCAAGATGATGAAAAATATTGCGATTAAAAGGTTCTTAATCATTCAATTTTATCTCATAAAAAATGTTCTCCGTTGCATATAATATAATACAAAAATGCCCAGGCTTTTAACCTAGACATTTTTGAAAAGGGTTGGGGGAGAGGCTTTTACCTAAATTCCCTTACATCCTGCATGCTTTTTTCAGATTGTCTTTGTCATCTGGGCAAGATGTCATGACTTTACAGGCATCTTCTTTCTTGTTTTCGCGGAAAAGTTGGTAGGCATAAATGCAGGCTGCTTTTTCGTTGCCCGCTTCGATTTCGCTTATGAACAGGTTGTCTGCTTCGGCGAGTTTTTCGCTGTTATTTTCGGCCTTGGCTTGTTCGCGGAGAACGATGGCGTATTCGGGGTTCAGAATTTTAGTGTCGCCTCCGTGGTTGAGAGCCTTTTCATAATAATGCTTGGATGTTTCGAGGTTGTTCAGGCGGCCTTCGGCGGCGGCAAAGCCCCAGTAAGACTCGTAGCGGGTAGAGTCTATAAGCCAAGCTTGGTTGAATCGCTTGATGGCAGTTCCGATATCGCCTCGTTTGAAAAAGGACCATCCGACATTAATCAAGTGTTCAAAAGCTTCTTGTTCTTTGCCCTGGACTTTGTTTAAAAATTCCTGGTCTGCTTGCAACATTTCCGGACTTTTGGGCTGGTTGCCATATTCCGGAATTTCGTTGATGCTGCGTTGGCGAGGACCGCTCGCGCAACCGATAAGTGCGATGATGCTCAGTGAAAAAAATACGGTCAAAATTTTCATAATAAAATCTCCTTAATCGAATGTAGTTTTTTTTTAACAATTGTAAACATACAAAATAAAAAAACGCCCAGGCTTTGAACCTGGACGTTTTTGAAAGGGAGGTGCCCGCTCGGAGGCGGGCATGACATTTTTATTGTCTACTTCCTACTACTTTAAGAACTGCATGTACGGGAGCTTCTTGGCGAGTTCCTGCACCTTGTCGGCGTTGGCCATGAGGGCAGAACGTGCGTGCCAGGAACCGTCGAGGAACTGACCGCGCGGGCCTTCAGCAAGCGTGAGTTTGATGGTTTTGTCACCCATCTTGAGC
>JBGVAT010000224.1:0-6966 GCA_045224895.1 Fibrobacter sp. | reverse complement strand
ACCTCTTGAACCCCATTCAAGCGCTCTACCAGGCTGAGCTACATCCCGAGGTCTCTTACAAGAGTATGCCAAAGTTAGTTAAACCACAGTGTTTTTTCAAGGTAAACTCTCGAAAAAAGCCGCAATTTAGACCACTCCGGCAGCGCTAGTCCTTCCAATAGCCAACAATCAGCACTTCGGGAGTGGCCTTCGGGAACTTTTTGCTCTTGAACCCGACAATTTTGCGGAGGCTCTTCTGCTTGAGTTCCCAGCCCGTGCGCGTCATTCCCTTTGTCGAGAGAGTCACCTTCAGGCCAGGCACCTTGCCACCTTCCTTGATCTGGTCCATCTTGTCGACATTGAGCATCACGTTCTTCGTCTTGATGGAAAATTCCTTTTTGGCATTTTCGTCTAGAGCTAAATCCGGGCGCGTTTTCTTGTCGGTGCCCCAGACATAGAACGTCCATTCACGTTTTTCGTTCGGAGCATAAAAGCCTGCATCGAACATTTTTTCGCCAAAGAAAATAGGAGCCTTCACATAGCCGTCCAACTGCGCAGTGTACGGAGTTCCCTGGTTATCGATCATCACCACGACCGGATTGATCTGGCCATCCATTCCAGCAAAATCCATATCAAATTCGATGGTCACCGGAGCATTCGGAGCAATCTTTGTCGGATACTTGAAGTTCGACATGCCAATGCCCTGGCCAATCACATTTTCAAGCGTAATTTCCTTGGCAGTGACATTTGCACCCTTGATGACAATGTGGCGTACATCGCCCTGGTCTGCGTAACCAATCGGATACGGATCAGGAACAAAACGGATAACATCATCGGCAAGCGCCGGGACCGCCAAGGCTGCGACTAAAAAAGCAAGAGAAATTTTTTTGAAATTCATGTGTGGTAATATATAAAATGTTCGAGTAAAAACAGGCAATCAATACCGTTACTTTTTCCATTTTGAAGTCGATGACGAAGACTTTCGATCGGCACAACGATACTCAGCCTGTTCATAGCAATAACTTGAAATTGAAACACCAGAAGGAGGTTGGGCTATATTGAACTGTTCAACGCACTCTTTGTATTTCTTTTGATCCTGGCATGTTTCGGGATGCAAGAACTTATCTTCCTCATTTTCCTTATACCATTCTTCAGCGCAACTATTCGTAGAGGCGCAAGGTCCGCACGCCATAAGCATCGGACTCACAAGAATCGGTATAATCAAGGACTTCTTCATAAAGTTAATTATAGGTATTTTGTCATTCCCGACTTGTTCGGGAATCTCCCTTAATTAAGGAATATACAAAATTCTACATTTGGCGTTATGACTCCTCGCAACGAACTCAAAGCCCTGCTAGCCCCAAAAGAACTGTTCATTTTCGACCTGGACGGAACACTGTTCAATACGCTCGGCGATTTGGCCCCCGCAGTGAACTACGCCATGCAACAGTTCGGGCTAAGGACGCACAGCAACGATGACGTGCGGACGTTCATTGGGAACGGTTCTATGAACCTTATCCGCCGAGCAGTAGCCGCAAACTTCATTCCCGTCTCAAGCACCCGCGATATGGAAAAAGTCGCCGAAACGCTCGCCCGCGAAGGATACAGCGAAGAGAAAATCAAGGAAATCCACAGCATTTATTCTGAATACTACTGGGAACACTGCACCGAAAACACGGAACCATACGAAGGGGTTATAGAACTCGTGCAACAGATTGCAACAAGCGCCGGGACGAGACGCGCGGCAATGCTCACAAACAAGCCGGTCGCCCCAGCACAAAAGATTCTTAAAAAATTCGGTCTTGAAAATTCGTTCGTCACATACCTCTGTGGCGACACCACGCCCGAACGCAAGCCAAGCCCCGCCGGCATTTACGAGATTCTCCGCCAGACAGGAATCACCCCCGAAAAAGCAATTATGATCGGCGACGACACTCCTGACGTCCAAGCAGCAAAGAACGCAGGTATTGACTGCATCACGCTTTTTGAAGGCTTCGGTAAAGCCGAAAACTTACTCCCGCTAGAGCCGCGCTATACCGCAGGCCATATCAAGGATTTTGCGAAATTCATTTAACGCAACCCGTCACTTGATGGGAAATGGAATAATTTCGTATAGATTAATAGGAAACGTAATAGTCCCACCAGTTTGCGAATTCGGGAACACCCAACGACTGACAGATTCTTTTATTTCTTCATTCATGGCACTAAAGGGACTGTTTTCAGCGATTGTAGTCGATGTAATCTCAACTTTTTCAACTTCACCGCTTGAAGCAATTTTCAATGTCAAAACAATTTTCCCTTCAAATTCATTTGCGGAATCCGAACGATTCCTTATTTTCTTGTTGCAGATATAACGTAAACCAGGAACGCGCTGGCGATACACCTTTAAAAAAGATTGAACATCAATATCAAGTCCTTTGATAACGATATTTTTTCCAGACAACGGCTTTATACGACACCGAGGAACATACCCACGAGGACAATTTTCGCAAACAACATCCGAAGGAACGCCATAAAGAGCCGCATTTTGATTTTGTATAAATCCACCCAAGTCGGGTTTTAGCGTTTTTACAGGAATACTATCACGATAAATTTTAGAGAGTTCACCCTTTTTCGTCTTTATCGGATACGTCTTTTTATCGGAATCGCTACAAGCCGCCCACAACGCTGCAGCAGCCATCAAAGCGATTTTGCCAAGAAATTTGCTAAAGTCTTTTGCCATACATCATACGAATGATAACCGCAACGGTCGCCCCGATAAGGCACATGAACATATCCGTCTGCGTATCCCAAATGTAGCCTTGCGTTCCCAAGAATGCCTCCGTATCAGTCGGATTGCTGAGCGACGCCAGCCACTCGATAATTTCATAAAGCGCAGAAATTGCCTCAGCCACGCACACTGATAAAAATCCCGTCCAGCCAGCCGTCTTGATTGGAGTCGTGCGGCGCAAAAGTTCAATCATCACAAGCCCAGGTGTAACGCCCTGCATCAAATGCCCGATTTTATCGTAATTGTTTCGCGTAAAGCCGAACCAGTCTTCCATCCAGAATCCAAGCGGAACCTTCGCATACGAATAATGCGCTCCCACCAAAAGCACCGCCATGTGGATCGCCATTATCACGTAAAGATACGTAGGCATCCTGAACTTTTTGTAAGTGAATACAAGGACCAACAGCCCGATAATCGCCGGAGCCGCTTCAAGAATCCAAGTGAGGTAAGTATCTTCAACTCCAATAACAGACCAAAGCGTTGTCAGGAGAACTAAGCCAAGCAAGAACAAATGAGATTTTGCGATATTATTCATTGCGAGATCCTTCATAGAATGTAAACGGAATCTTAATCGAGCCTTGGATTTGTTTTTCGCCAAAGAACCAACGACTCACAAAATTCCTAACATCTTCATCAAATTCATTATCCCCCATTGTCGAAGAATCAATATCGATATTTTCAATGATACCACCAAAACCGACATCAATTTTTAGAACAACTGTTCCACTAAATTTTGGATTTTTCTTTAAATACCGTCTATAAATATGACGCAACATTGGCGTCCGCTGGCGACATACGTACCATATATAATTAACATCAAGACCAAAGCCATAAACAACAGCAATATCCGACCTCTTTGGAGCCTTTACAAGCCCCTTTATCAAAGCTTGCTGCCACTCATTCCAATTAGACAGTTTAAGTTCTTTAATGGGGATATAGAAATTAAAATCCAATGTAAAAGAAGACGAAGTAAATCCTTTAAAGCTAAGTTGTTTCAATCGATCCACAATCTGCTTATCAAAAGTTTCATAGCCAGTTTCTGCGGATTTGATTTCAACATTTTTCACAGCACCCTTTTTTCCCAAGGAAACACTAAGGGATACAGAACGCATATACAATTGCTTTTTCTCAAAGAAAGACTTATAAGCCTTAAAAAGTTTTTTTGTTTCGCCACGAACGGTTCGTTCAACAATCTTGAAATCTCGATAACCTTTCTTCCCGTGTTTTGTCCATTTGTACACTTCGACAAAAACGCCCTCATCTTCAAAACTAAATTCATCTAGATATTCATTTTCAGTTTCGCAACAACCATAAAGAACAGTCGTGCTAGAAGTATTAAGAAGAGCTAGTTGAGAACGAAGATCCGCTAGAGAAGGTGATTCGGATTCGGCATTTTTTACAGCATCGTCAACATCCGCTGCCCACAATACAGATGCAGCCATCAATGCAAATTTGCCAAGATATTTGCTAAAGAAGTTAGCCATAACCTTATTATACATTATTTCAGCTTAATGTTTTTGCATTTACCATACATTCGAGCGGCAACATTCGTCTTTTACAATCTTGGTCAGCATTCGCGTTTTACTCACCTTGCGCACTTTTACTAAATTTGCGCGCATGACGAAATACCACTTGGCCACATACGGCTGCCAGATGAACGAATACGACTCCGCGATGATAGCTCAGCAGCTAGACATGTGCGGCTGCGTCGAGACGAATAACCAAGAAGACGCCGACATCATCATCGTGAACACCTGCAGCGTACGCGAAAAGGCCGAGGAAACTGCCATCGTGAACATCAGCAAGCTCAAGTACTTGCGCAAAAAGAATCCCGACGTGAAAGTCGTCGTATGCGGTTGCATGGCCAAGAACCGCGGCCCGGAACTGCTCAAGCGCCTCAAGAACGTGAACTACATCGTAGGTCCGGACCAGTACCGCAAAATTCCAGAACTACTGTTCGGCGACGCCCAAAGCCCGCTGCACAAGACGCACCACAAGATGTTCATCGACGAAGACCGCAGCGAGAACTACCTCGGCGACTACGCCAAGCTGAACAACAACTTCAGCACGTTCGTCGCCATCCAGCGCGGTTGCAACAAGCGTTGCAGTTACTGCATTGTGCCGTACCTCCGCGGTCCCGAGAAGTACCGCGAAGCAGACGACATCCTCGCCGAAGTCCGCAGAGCCGCCGACAAGGGCATTACCGAAGTTATGCTGCTCGGCCAGACGGTAAACGCCTACAAGACCGCCACCGAAGACTTCGCCACGCTTTTGACGAAGGTCTCCGAAATCGGCGGCATCAAGCGCATCCGCTTTACAAGCCCACACCCGCGCCATTATACGAACGAACTCATCGACGTTCTCTTGAACAACCCGAAAGTTTGCCATTATGCGCACATCCCGCTCCAGAGCGGCTCCGACGCAATTCTCAAGAAGATGCGCCGCCAGCACAACATGGAACAGTATATGACAGTCATCGAACAGCTGCGTAGCCACGACCCGTACTACGCCATCTCGACAGATGTCATCTGCGGATTCGTGGGCGAAACCAACGAAGATTTCGAGCAGACGATCAAGGCATTTGAAGCCTGCCAGTTCGACACCGCCTACATGTTCATCTACAGCCCGCGCAAAGGAACGGAATCGTACAACGAGCCCGAAATCCTCACGCCCGAAGAAAAGTCCGCACGCCACACGCGCCTCGTGGAACTCCAGAATGCCATTACGCTCAAGCGTAACCAGATGATGATTGGCCGCACCGAAGAAATCCTCGTCGAGGCAAGCTCGACCCGCGACAAGACTGAATTTGTCGGTAAGACGGACAATTTCAAGAAGGTCATCTTCAAGCCCGAAGAAGGCCGCATCATCAAGCCGGGCGATTACGTGCAGGTAAAAATCGACGACATTCGCGGCTGGACACTCCGCGGCACGCTCATATAGTCATTCGGCCCCCCTCCATCCCGCAGACCCGGCCCCGCAGTCCTTTTACGTAACTCGCGTCACATCAACGACTTACGTAATCTTGACTGCACCATATTGTAAAAAAAATTTGTATATTTGCATTAGAGGCAAATATGACTAAATCATTTATTCACAATTTGGTTATTACGGGTGCATTTAGCGCACTTGCCACAACATTATCATTTGCAGAAACGGCACCGACGCTAGCCTCGGCCCAAAAAGCTTACGTAAACGGCAACTGGAAAGAAGCCGCTGCCGCTTACGAAGCCGTCTGCCCAGTACAACCCGATTCCACACGCACCGAATGCTTTTTGTGGAACATCCTCGCCCTCTCACAGACCGGCGTAGCAACAGATTTTAGCAAGGCCGGCAAACGTCTTGACAGCCTCATCGACAAAACGAACCCGCAAAAGCCGATTTATGCAGACCTTATGATGACCAAGGCGCAGTTCCAACTGTACCTCGGCCGTTACAACAAAGCCGCCGAATCGCTCGTCCACGCCATTGAAACGTCGCAACCGCACCAAGTCACCGTACTCCAAAAAGTTTGCTCCGCCGTACAAGAACGCGCCCATAGCGAAGACCTAAACGAAGCGTGCAAGAACCTCGGCAATCCCGAAGCCCGCAAGGCCAAAGCAGAACAGGCCGCAAGCGCACAACAAAACGTTCAAGCAGATCAAGCGAACGCCGTGGAATCCAAGCCCCAAGCCGCCGAAGCCAAGGCTCCAAGCGCACAGCCGGCAGAAACAAAACTGGCAGACGCAAAAACTAGCGCTCCCGAAGCTAAACCCGCTGAAGAAAAGTCCACATGGCAACTGCAGCTAGGCGCATTCGGCATCAAGTCCAATGCCGACTTGCTCGTCGACAATCTCAAAAAACGAAACATTTCTAGCAAGATCATCCAGAACACGCTCGAGAGCGGAAAAGTCCTGTACATCGTGCGCACCGGTCCTTTTGATACAAAGGAAAGCGCCGTGGATTACGGGGCAAAAAAGCTCGCTCCGCTTAACGTTGAATTCCGTCCGATGCTAGTAAAACAGGTCCAATAAAAGCGAAAAACAAACTAATCTATAGTAGCCAAAAAATTTTTTACAGATTTTAACGCAGAAAACTAGCGTTTTTTGAGGGTTATGCCTACAAAAAAGCGCTAAAATGTTCTATATTTGTGTTGCTCCCCCGCCGGGGTGGTGAAATTGGTAGACGCGCTGGACTCAAAATCCAGTACTCGCGAGAGTGTGAGGGTTCGATTCCCTCCC
>JBGVAT010000223.1:0-16149 GCA_045224895.1 Fibrobacter sp. | reverse complement strand
AAAAAACGATTAAAACAAAAAAGGAATATCATGCCAGCTTTTGATCCAAATGCGAAAAAGATGCTGATTTCGGGCAACGAAGCCATTTCCCTTTCCATGCGTCATTGCAATGTGCAGCTTGCCGCAGGTTATCCGGGAACTCCGTCCACCGAAATCTTGGAAGATTACTCTGAACTGGGTGGCTATGCCCAGTGGGCTCCGAACGAAAAGGTCGCTGCCGAAGTCGCTCTCGGTGCCGCTTTTGGTCACGCCCGCAGTGTTGTCACCATGAAGATGGTTGGCTTGAATGTGGCAAGTGATGTTCTCTATACCGCAACTTACACGGGTGTCGATGGCGGCATGGTGTGGATTGTTGCCGATGACCCGGGTCAGGGCAGCTCCCAGAACGAGCAGGATACGCGTAACCACGCCAAGGCATCCGTTTGCCCGATGTTTGAACCGTCCAACTCCCAGGAAGCCTACGACTTCTTCCGCATCGCCATGCAGACGAGCGAAAAGTTCAAGATTCCTGTCATCCTCCGCATGACCACCCGCGTGGACCATTCCAAGTCCATCGTCGTGCCGAAGGAAGAACTTCCGGCAATGGTGCCGAACTTTGAACGCAACATCGCCCAGCACGTGATGGTGCCTGGCTTTTCGAAGCCGGCTGGCCGTCGCCTCCGCGCCAAGATGGACGAAATGGAAGCCTGGAACGTTGCCGAAGGCCCGAACAAGGTCGAAATGCGCAGCGAAGATTTCGGTATCATCGTGAGCGGCATCAGCTACCATCACGTCCGCGAAGCCGCCCCGGAAGCAAGCATCCTCAAGCTCGGTATGACTTACCCGCTTCCGATGCAGCTCATCAAGGATTTCGCCAAGAAGTTCGAAGGCAAGCGCCTCATGGTCATCGAAGAAAACGACCCGTGGCTTGCTGAAAACATCAAGGCCGCAGGCATCCAGTGCGAAAGCAAGTTTGACCCGATTTTCCGCTTTGGTGAACTCGACGTGAACCGCGTCCGCCGCATTATCGCTGGCGACAAGAATCCGGATCCGGTTCCGGTCAAGGGTAAGCCGCCTATGCTCTGCCCGGGCTGCCCGCACCGCAGCTCCTTCGCCGTTCTCAAGGAACTCGACTGCATCGTTTCCGGTGACATCGGCTGCTACACGCTCGCCGCTCTCCCGCCGATCAGCGCCATGGACTACATGATTGACATGGGTGCCGCTATCGGTATGGGTATCGGTCTCCGTAACGTTCTCCCGCGCGAACAGGCAAAGCGCGTTGTCTCCGTGATTGGCGACTCCACGTTTGTTCATAGCGGCATCACCGGCCTCGTCGAAGCTGGCTACAACCGCCCGGAAACTGGCCACGTTGTCATCATTCTCGACAACAGCATTACCGCTATGACCGGTCAGCAGGAACACCCGGGTACGGGCCGTCACCTCGACCACACTCCGGCCTACAAGATTGACTACGGTGCTATCGCAAAGAACGCCGGTTTTGACAACGTCTATGAAGTGAACCAGGTCAAGGAACCGGAAGAATTCAAGCGCCTTGTGAAGGAATCCCTCGAAAAGGACGAACTCACGCTCATCATCGCAAAGAGCCCGTGCATTCTCGCTCTCAAGAGCATCCTCGCTTGGGACAAGGCTAACAAGGAAAAGGCAGAAAAGGCCCTCGCCGAAGCAGAAGCCGCTGCCAAGAAGAACGGTAACATTTAATAGAGAGGTTGAATAATTATGAGCGTAATTAACGTTAAATTTGCAGGCCTCGGTGGCACAGGTGTTATCAAGGCTAGTGACGTGATGGCTGAACTTGTTTTCGAACAAGGTTACGATGTGAAGAAGGCCGAAGTCCATGGCATGAGCCAGCGCGGTGGTTCCATCGCTTCTGACGTTCGCTTTGCAAAAGGCGAAGAAGTTCAGTCCCCGATGATCCCGACAGGCGAAGCCGACTACCTCGTCGTCTTTGACGAAACGCAGGTTGTCGTGAACGAAGCTTACATGAAGCAGGGTGGCGTGCTCCTCACACCGGCTGACATCGATGTCTCCAAGCTCGAAAACGTGAAGGCTTTGAACGTCGCCATGCTCGGCAAGCTCTCCAAGCACTTCGACTTTTCCGTGGACCAGTGGCTCGTCGCTTTGAACAAGCTCTTTGCCGAAAAGTTCCACGAAGGCAACAAGAAGGCATTCATGCTCGGCCGCGAAGGCTAATTGCTAACCGTCATCCTGACGCGGTACACATACTCGTCATCCTGACGCCGAAGGCGGAAGGATCCAGTAACATTTAAAAAGGACTGCGCAAGCAGTCCTTTTGTTGTACATCAGATGTGCGGAATTTCACTCCCTTGACTCCATATCGAAAGGATCATATTTTTCGTGTGAGGAGTGCGTCTGTTATGAAAAAGACTAAATCAACTTTTGAAAGGGTTATGTCTGACCCGAAACAGAAGGTGGCTTTTGAAAAAGAATATGCAGAATTTCTTCAGTTGGAAATTCTGTTAGAAGTGAAACGAAAGAAAATAGAATTATGGACAAATTAAAGAAAGAAAAATTACAGAAGAAGGGCTGGGTTGTCGGCGATGTGGATGAATATCTCGGATTGAGTCCTGCCGAAATGGAGCTTGTTACGAGGAAATTCCCCCAAATTCCCTCAAATTTCTGCGAAAACCCCAAATAACGCCACTTTTTATTTGTAATTTGTACTCGTGGCACAATTTTTGCAGAACATTCGATGCATTCAAAATGCGATTGCGCCGGCATCTTGCCTGGCGGCATTCCGTATTGCATTCCGCGCATCTCGCAGAGCTTCCCGCTTGTGGAGCGTTTTTGCCTGCGTCCTCTGCGCAATGCTTTTCTTCGGCTGCGAAGAAATCGAGGAACCCAAGCCTTGGATTCGCGTCGAGCGCCCGCAGATGCTCTTTACCGATACGACGCTTCTCGACAGCTACGACAAAGGCGTACTTAACTGGCGCCTGAAAACTGCCTATCTCGAACGCTGGGCCGACAAGGAAATCGTGACGGTGTGTCCGGTCTTCGTCGACATTTACGATTCCATCGGCGAACGTGTCGCGTTTCTGCGTGCGGACTCCGGCAGCCTCGACATGAAGTTTACCTATGTGTATGCATACGGTCACGTCTATGCCCTGACTCCCAAGGGCGCCTCGGTCCGTGCCGATTCGCTGCTTTGGAACAAAAAGGACAACCTCGTCAAGACGGCAAGCTATGTGCGCGTCGTGTCCGAGGATGGTGACGTGTTGCAGGGCGTTGGTTTCGAAAGCGATGCCAAACTCGACAACTGGAAAATCCTCTCGAATGTCACGGGCATTTTCCAGGATGCCGCTAAACGCCTAAAGGACGAAGACAAAAAGCAGGCCGAAGCCGAACGCTTGAGCAATCCTCCGTCCTCTTCTTCGCAGGCAGTTCCGGCTGCAAGGCCGGCATCGTCTCCTTCTGGAAAGGCTCCGCCACGCGGTCTCCCGTTAAGGCCAAAGGCAGGGAAACCGTGAGAAGCTCGTTCTTGAAACGCTTTGTGAATGGGAGATTCTCGGTCCGGCCGGGAATGACATGCAAGTTTGCATTTGTGTTGGCTGCGATCTTCCTTGCGTCAACTCTCGCTTTTGCGCAGTCGTCTCCGCTGATTATGCACCACGCCGATAACCTCGAAGTGGCTCGCAAGCGCGGGACTCTCCTCTTGACCGGTAACGTCCACTTTGTCCACGATAGCATCGCGTTCAGGACGCAGCGTGCCTCCTGGAACCGCAACAACGAAACAGTTGAATGCGGCGGCGGGTTCCTCTTTACGCACCCGTCCGGATTCATTCGTGCAAGGAACGGTTCCTACCAGAGAAAAAATGAAATTGCCATCGCCTCGGGCGAAGTCAGCGCTGGGGACTCTGCCAATACGTACCTCCTGAGTGGCCAGTATCTAAAGTACGACCGCAAGGAAGAACTTTTGACGATGCCGATGTCGCCTCGTCTTTACCAGTACGACAAGCAGAAAGACGGAAAAATCGATACGGTGACGATCTCGGCGAAGACCCTCATCTTTGACCGCAAGAAAAGTTTTGCCCAGGCGTTCGACAACGTCAAGCTCACGCAAAAGGATCTCGTGGTCACTTGCGACACGGGTTACTTTAATCGCAAGGATAACTGGCTCAGCATGAAGGGCCATCCGACTTGCGACATGAAGAATTACCACCTCACGGGCGATTCCATTTTCCTCGTCCTCGACGAAAGCGGCAAAATGCTCAAGTCCGCCCTCGTGATCCGCAATGCGCACGGTGTCCAGAACGAGGCTCCCAAGCGTGGCAATCCGGGTAGCGTGACCGAGGCCTTTGGCGATACGCTCTTTTGTGAATTTTCAAAAGGGAAAATCGAGCGCCTTTACGTGAACCTGAACGCCAAGGGATTTTTCTACGAAACGGATTTGAAGGATTACCGCAACTTGATGGACGGCAACCGTCTCGATTTGTATTTTAAGAAGGGTCGAATGGACCGCGCCGTTGTATCCGGAAAGGCTCAAAGCACCTACTTTTATGTAAAGAAGGACAGATCCGTTGCCGGAAAAAACGAAGCGACGGGCGACACCATCCACATTCTGTTCGATGCTAAGAAAAATGCCGTGAAGTCGCTGAGACTCATGGGCCGCACGACGAATGCGAGTGGGCGATACATCGATTTGGAAAAAGCGAACCGCATCAAGGAAAACGCAAAGCGGGATTCCTTGGCCAAGGCTGATTCTTTGGCAAAGTTAAACAAGCCCATCTTGAATGGTGATGAAACACCAGAAAAAAAGAGAGGCTTTAACCGCAAGACTCTGGACAAGTTTATTGGCCAGCGGAGAGAAAAGCAACGCGCCGAAGAAAAAGCGAAAACGGAGGATGCACAGTGAAAAATTTGGTCAGCACGATACGCACCGACAAGCTGCGCAAGATTTATGGCCACCGCCAGGTGGTGAGCGATGTCTCCATCCAGGTTTCGCAGGGCGAAATCGTCGGGCTCCTGGGACCGAACGGTGCCGGAAAGACGACGACGTTCTATATGATCGTGGGAATGGTCCGTCCGGATGCAGGGCATATCTTTTTGGACGATGTCGAGATGACGGACAAGCCTATGTACAAGCGCGCCCGTCTTGGTGTGGGCTACCTTCCGCAAGAAGCTTCCATCTTCCGCAAGCTCTCTGTCGAAGACAACATCATGGCGATTCTCGAGACGCAGAATTTGAAGCGTGCCGAACGCAAAAAGAAGTTGGAACAGCTTCTCGAAGAATTCAAGATTACGCATATCCGCAAGACAAAGTCCATGAGTTGCTCGGGTGGCGAACGCCGCCGTCTGGAAATTGCACGCGCTCTGGCGAGCGACCCTTCGTTCCTCTTGCTTGACGAACCTTTTGCGGGCATTGACCCCATCGCTGTTGCCGACATCCAGTCCATCATTTCGGGACTCAAGGAACGCGGTATGGGCGTACTCATTACGGACCACAACGTGCGTGAAACGCTTTCGATTACCGACCGCGCCTACATCATGTACAAGAGCCAGGTGCTTACCGAAGGTTCTTCGCAGCACCTTGCCGAAGATCCCGAAGCAAGGCGCATTTATCTGGGTGACAGTTTCCGTTTGGATTAGGAGTTTGTTATGAATCTTGGGATGCAGGCGAACATAGGGCAGACGCAGGAGCAGACTCTTTCTCCTGCGCTTTTGCAGTCCGTGAAGATGCTTCAAAAGACATCGCAGGAACTGGAAACGGCCATCAAGGATGAAGTCGAAGTGAACCCGCTCCTCGAAGTCGATGACGGGGATTTTGACGAATTGGAACCTCCGGTCGATAAGGATCCGGAAGAACTGGATCCGCGAAACGACAACGAAGATTTTCCCGAAGACATCCAGGATCTTGCTCGCGGTTCTTTGGACGATACTGCCGAAGTCGATGGTAGTTATCTGGACGGTGACTCTGCCGACGTGAACTGGGATAGCTATCTAGGCGATGGGACGTCTTACGATGACGCTCCCTTCAACGACTTGAATGCTTCTCCGAAAGATTCTAATGACGAATGGGACCGCCCCATCAAGGACGTGGGCAAGAGCTTGCAGGAACAGCTCGAAGACCAGCTCCGCCTTTGGAACGGCACCCGCGATTTGCAGGAACAGCTCAAGGAATGCGGCGTGTCCGATGAACATTTCCGCAAGCTGGTGCGTTACCTCATCAATTCCATCAATGACGACGGATTCCTCTGCGATGCGAATCGCGATAACGCTTCCGAAGAAATGGTCGTGCAGTCTGGGGATGTCTACATCGACGAAATCGAACGCATGCTCCGTGGCGAGCTTTCCCTCGAAGAGGCTAGCCTCCCGGTGCGCGAGGCCGTTCACGTTTTGCAGTCCTTCAAGCCGAGCGGTATCGGCGCCCGCGACCAGCGTGAATGCTTCTTGATCCAGGCGTACGCGATTCCGAATTTCCCGAGTCTTGCCATCAAGATTCTCGAGGACCAGTACGACAACCTTTTGCAGTTGCGCTATGCGAAAATTGCAAAGTCGCTCAACGTCTCTGCCGACGAAGTCAAGGCCGCTATCGCAAGCCTTGCGCGTTTGCGCCCGCATCCGGGATTCCAGTTGTCGCATTCCTATTCGCATATCATCAATGCGGACATGAAGGTCGTCGAAAAGAAGGGAAACTTCGAGGTCGTCTGCTTCAAGACCAAGTTGCAAAAGTCCCTCCGCATCAATCAGACGTACAAGGCGATCCTTACAGATCCTTCTGCGACAAAGCAGGACAAGGAATACGTCAAGGCTCAGCTTGCTAAGGCTACAGACCTCATCAAGGCTGTCGATAACCGCTTTTCGACCATCGAACTTGTGATGCGTGCCATCGTCAAGCGCCAGCGCGGATTCTTCGAAAACGGTCCGGCGTTCCTCAAGCCGATGATCCTCCAGGACGTGGCAGATGATGTCCATCTGGCGGTGAGTACGGTGCAGCGCGCGACGGACCAGAAGTATGTGGAGACACCCTACGGTATTTACGAGCTGAAGCAGTTCTTTACCTCGGGAATCAAGCAGGGATCCGCCCCGGATGCCGAAGAAGTCGGTTCTGCGCAGATTATTGACGCCATCAAGACCCTTATCGACGAGGAGGACAAGAGTTCCCCGCTCTCGGACCAGGACATCAGTGACGAACTTTTGAAGCAGGGAATCAAGGTTGCAAGGCGTACTGTTGCGAAATATCGTGAAAAGGAACTGAAAATTTTGCCGAAAAACCAGCGAAAACGCTAGCATATTCTAAAATGGACGTATTTTTATTAAAAAAAGTCGATTAAGTGTGGACTTTTGAAAAAAAAAGATGTATATACTAAAAATGCGGAACGAAGGTTCCAATCGATTTTTTCTAAAACAAATATCATAATGGAGGTTCATCATGGATATTCAGTTTTCTGCTCGTCATTTTAACGCATCGGCAGGTCTTCAGGACCGCATTCAGGAAGAAATGGACAAATTGGCCAAATTTTACCCGAATATCACTAGCGCCTCTGTTATTCTCGATCACGAAGTCGAACACCAGCGTCATTGCGAAATCTCTGTCAACATTACAGGTTCCGTCGTGGTCGCTTCTGCCGATGAAGAAAACATGGGCAAGGCTGTCGATGTAACGCTTGAACGTATCAAGGTCCAGCTCAAAAAGGCCAACGACAAGCAGAACGATCACAGATCCCAGCCGGTTTCCGAATTGACGTAATGGCTGAGTCTAGATTACAAGATCTAAAAATCCTGCACCGAGAATGCTACCCGGTGCGGGACTTTTTTATTCGCTACGGTAAGGATTTGCAGCTTGTTTCGTATAATCCCGAAGAGGATCTGGAAGCGGCTCACATCATCGATAGCGGCCTTCACCGTCCTGGCCTTGCCATGGCGGGTTATACTAAAGTTTACAGCTCGACACAGATCCAGGTGATCGGGCATACCGAATGGAACTACCTCGAATCGGTCGGTCCCGAGGCCCGCGAAAAGATCTTCGAGAATCTTTCCGTCTTTCGCGCCCCGATGTGGGTCGTGACCCATGCCCAGGTTCCGCACGAAGAACTCAAGGCGATGTGCAACCGCCTGCATATCCCGCTTTTTTCGACGACGCTCCATACGTTTGAATTTTTCAAGATGAGCCAGAGAATTCTGGATGAATTCTTTGCGCCGCATGCCATTATCCACGGAAGTCTCGTGGACGTCTACGGCGTGGGCATGCTCTATATTGGCGACAGCAACGTGGGCAAGTCCGAGTGCGTACTCGACCTTGTCGAAAGCGGGCACCGTATGGTGGCCGATGACGTTGTTCACATCAGTCACGTGGGCAAGTCCATTATTGGCCGCCCGGATCCGCTGATCAAGCACCATATGGAAATTCGTGGCGTCGGCATTCTGGATATTCGCTCGATGTTCGGAATTCACGCTATCCGCAAGGTCAAGAAAATCGAAATGATCGTTGAACTCCAGCCGTGGAAGCAGGACGTCTCGTACGAACGCACCGGCCTCAACGAAATGGAAGAGTGCGTGATGGGCGTGAACATTCCGAAGGTGGTGCTGCCCGTCGCTCCCGGCAAGAACATGACCGTCATTTCCGAAGTCATTGCGATGAATGCGCTTATGAAGATGAGCGGCCAGAACGTGGCGCGCGACTTCAACGAGTCGCTGATGCAAAAGATTAAGGCCAAGGCCAAGGGTGAATACACGGATGATTTACTAGATTTCAATCCGCAGAACTGGTCTTTCTATGAATAGTTTGCTGATTAAAGTCAAGAATAATTTTGTCGCTAGTTTTATCCTTTTGGCCATTGTGGTGTCGTGTGGTGTCGCTGCCTATGTTTACCATCCGGCGAGCCCCTACCACAAACGCTATACTTTTGTTGTCAGGTACGAGTCCATCGGAACGCTTTCTCCGGGAAACCTTGTCCGAGTCCGCGGCATTGCCAAAGGTGAAATCGTTTCTGTAAAGTTGACGGACGAAGCTGTCTATGTGACGGCCCGCGTCCTTGCCGATGCAAAGATTCCGGTAAACTCTGAATTCCGCTTGGTAACGGCGGGCCTTATGGGCGAACGCGAAATGAGCATCATCACGGGAGACGCAAGCAAGATGGTTTGCGAAGGCGATACCGTGAACGGTCTTTATGACGAAGGCACTTCTGGAATTTCTAAAAACTTGTCCGCAATCTTCAATGACATTGACGAAGTCAAGCAGGCGGTTGTTGCTGTAGCCGATTCCCTGACCGAAGGCGAAACCGGAAAGCGCATCGATCGCGTGACCAAAAAGGCGAAAAAATTTGTCCGTATGACAAAGGCCGATATCCGCCAGTGGAAAAAGGGCGCCGATGAATTGCTCAATGACGTTCACGAAGTTGCCGCGAGGATCGATAGCGCCATGCAGGAAATTTCTGCTCGCGGTGGTGAAACCGCAGCAAAGGCGGATGAACTCATGGGCCGCGCTCGTGCCGTGATGGACAAGGCGGATTCTTTGAAAGAGGCAAGCCTTGCTGTTGTGAAAAAGTTTGACGAAAGCAAGGGTGCCGTCGGTGAATTCAGAAACGAGACCTCACTGCTGAACAAGAATTTTGGCATATTGGCCGAGGATTTTGACAAGATGATTACCGGAGTCCGGAAAAGCGGTCTAAAGATCAACCTGGATATTTTTTAGGTAATCTTGTTGCGAAATGTCAACGATTTTATTGAAAAAAATAAAATTTAATTTGATTTTTTTGTAAAAAAAAGATAATTTAAAGCGGTGCTTATCAACAGTGTAACTCACAAAGAAGGAGTTTAATATGGCTGAGAAGAAACCCGTGAAGATGAGCGATGCTGATCTTAAGTTTTTTGAGGACCTGCTTTTGGAAAAAAGGCGTGAGCTTGTGACCGCCCAGAGCGAGTCCGAAAAGGCTAACGTATTTTTGGACCAGAAAAACCAGTCCGGTGATGGTGGTGATTCTGAAGGTGCCGATTCTGCTACAGATATCAATTCGCTTGAAACCAACCTCTCGTTGGCTGCTCGCGAAGGCAAGTACCTTGTTTATTTGGAAGAAGCTCTCAAGCGCATCAAGAACGGAACGTTCGGTGTATGCAAGATCTGTGGACAGCTGATTCCGAAGGCAAGACTTTTGGCTGTGCCGACGGCAACCAAGTGCGTGAACTGCAAGGAAGAAACCAAGAAAAAGGAAATCCTTGACAACCGCATGGAAATGGCCAAGATGTTTGCTGAAGCCCAGCGCAAGGAAATGCTCCGCAAGGCCGCAGACCGCTAACGAAATTGTCATTCCCGATTCCGTCATCCTGGAGCGAAGCGACGGGATCCAGTGCTGTTAATTTGTTATGCCGGACTCCGTTCTCTTTGACCACTTAGAACTTTAGTTCTTATGTGGTCATGATCCGCGAATGGGGACGACATCGCCTATAAAAAACGACCCGCACTGCGGGCCGTTTTTGCATTTCCTGTTTACTAATCACTAACCACTAATCACTGAATTTCTTCGAAGAAAGCGTCGGCGAGCGTGGCGCGGAATGCGTGGATGCGGTCGGCGTTTGGTTCGCGGTGCGGATAAGTGAAGTTGCTGAGGAGTATGATGGCGCCGCCCTTGTCCGGATCGGCGACGATGCTTGCGCCCGTAAATCCTGTCTTGCCGAACGCTTGCGGCGAAATCTTTGTGCCCATAAACTTGCTTGCGTTCAGTTCCCAGCCGAGGGCGGTGCAGGCCTTGACATTTTCGGGGAAGGCGTTCTGGCTGACCATCTCGAGAATGCCCGCGGGGGCAATCTGCTTATCCTCGAACTTGCCGTCCATCAAAATCATCTTCACGAACTTGAGCAGGTCGGGCACGCAGCTGAACATGCCGGCGCTTCCGACGGGGAACAGCTTTTGCAGAACCCAGGCGCTTTCGTCGTGGACTTCGCCTTGGATTTCACGGTGGCGGAACTCACAGAGCTCTGTCGCTGCGATTTCGGATTTTGGCACGCGTGTGAGCGGATTGTAGCCCGAGCGCGTCATGCCTAGCGGTGTAAAGAATCTTTCGTTGCCTTGTTCCTGCAAAGTCTTGCCTGTAAGTCTTTGCAGCAAAATTCCGAGCAAGACGCTTGCGGGGTTTCCGTAGTTGAATAGCGTGCCTGGCGCTTCCGCAAACTGGTAGGTGTAAAGCGCTTCAAGAATTTTTTCGGGCGGGAGCGTCCGGAGCGTCTTCATCGGGACGCGGTAATCCAGGCTGTGGGTGAGCAAATGGAAAATGCGAATGTCTTCGCGATAGTTTGTATTGAGTTCCGGAATGAAGTCGATGACTCTCGTGTCGGTCGAAAGCTTTCCCTCAAGAATGTACGAGAGCGCAAGCGTCGAGGTGGGGCAGACCTTTGTGAGCGACGCAATGTCAAAGACGGTGTCTTCGGGTGTGTTTAGCGTAACGACGTGGCTTGTGCCGTCCGGGAGCAGGTAGCCTACCACAGCCTTGTCAAAAATATCTTTGGATTCTGCGTCTTCTAAAAGTCCTGATAGCTTTTCGGAAATTTCCATTGTTGCCCCGGCAAATTTTGCACCAATAAAAAAAGGGCATCTCCTACGGTGCGAACACTCGAAACTACTTATCTTAAATGATAGCAGCGCCTCGGGGATTTGTTTTTCGCGTCAGAGCGCGCCTAAACTGAACCGCAAGAGCAACGAGCTTAAATATTCCTGTTAGATCGGGTGTAAAATCCGTGGGATGCCCATACATAATATATGTTTCTTGACGTCCAAAAACAAGGGAATAAAACAAAAAAAATCTCGGCAAATTTACCGAGATTTCTGAATTTTTAGTGCTTTTTTCGGTTTACACCTGGTCGTCGGGTTTTGGAAGGGCCTCGTCCAGCTGGATCGAGAGTTCCCTAAGGTCCTTGTCCATCAGGTCGTGGTATGATTTGGCTCTGCGCAATTGCTTGCGCAACTCGATGATTTCGGAAGTGAGTTCCACAGCCAGCAATGCTAGCTGCTTTTTCATTTCCAGCTTGAACTTTGACGAATTATCGAGACGACTTTCGATGAAATCGACAATTTCCTTCAAGTCCGTATCGGGCAAGTCCGTGCGGATATGGATGCGTTCTTGAGCGACGTTTATGCTAACTGATCTAAGTGTCTCGGTTGCCATATTATTTCATTCCTACGCCGAATGGGTCGTTATCCAACGCCCACCTTAGCCGAAAAAAGTTGGTTGCGAGCCTCCGTTACTCGCGAACAGGTCAGGGTTTTCTTCTTGATGGTTTTCCTGGGCCGGCTGAGCCTGGGCTTCTTCGTTAGCCTGGTCCTTGATATTGATTTCGGTATCCAGTTCGGTTTCGATCGTGGAGACAAGCTGTTGGAACTTGTTCTGGGCTTCGGCGATTTCGGTACTCTGGTTCTGGATCTGGTTGTTGAGGTCGTCAATGATGCCGTTCTTTTCGGCGACTTGGCCGTTCAGGCAATCGATGATGTTGTTCTTTTCGGCAACCTGACCGTTGAGATCGTCGATGATGCCATTCTTTTCGTTGATCTGGCCATTGAGGGAATCAATGATGCCGTTCTTCTCGCTGACCTGTCCGTTGAGAGAATCGATGATGCCGTTCTTCTCGCTGACCTGGCCATTGAGGGAATCGATGATGCCGTTCTTTTCGTTGACCTGGCCATTGAGGGAATCAATGATGCCGTTCTTCTCGCTGACCTGGCCATTGAGGGAATCGATGATGCCGTTCTTTTCGTTGATCTGGCCGTTGAGAGAGTCAATGATGCCATTCTTTTCGTTAATTTGTTCATTCTCGGAATTCAGGGCGCCTTCCTTTTCGGAGAGCTGGGCGTTCAGAGAATCGATGGCGGCGTTCTTTTCGGCGACTTCGGCGTTGAGGGAATCGATGATGCCGTTCTTTTCGTTGATCTGCGAGTTCAGATTTTCGATGTCGCGATTCTTTTCGTTGATGATTTGATCCTGTGCGACGGCCTGGTTGGCTCTTGCATCGAGGGCTGCCTGGAAGTCGGCGAGTTTTGCGTTTGCGGAATCCAGCAGGTTTTTTTGGTCTTCTGCCTGGGCAGATGCATTTGCGAGCTGGAGTTTGAGTTTGGCGTTTTCTTCGCGCAGGGCGCGGACTGTTCCGAGTACGCTATCTACCTTCTGAGATAGCAAGTTCATGCTTTCAAAATTCATTATTTCTCCATATTAGAATGTCGGGGGTTCGGTCTTACCTCTGTAAGATATATAAAATTTTCTTGTAACTAGAGTATGATAAAATGTAAAATGACCTTTGTTTTTTTGATTTTTTAATTCCTGATTGAGAATAGGTAAAGGGTTGGTTTTATTGGGGCGCGACAATATAAAAATTAAATAGATTTGAAATTACATGATTCCGGTGAGTGAACATATCGAGCGGCGACTGGCGGAACTCCCTCTGCTGCCTGGGGTGTACATTATGAAGAACGCCCAGGGTAAGATTATATATATAGGGAAGGCGAAGGTTCTCAAGAACCGCGTGTCGAGCTATTTTGACGGGAGCGACCATGCCGGTCACCGTGCGGCAACGCTCATGCTCCCTTATATCCGCGACATCGAGTGGATCATCACCGAAAGCGAAACCGAAGCGCTCATTCTCGAAGCAAACCTCATCCGCAAGCATACGCCCAAGTACAATGTGCTGTTGAAGGACGACAAGCACTTTCCGTATTTGGCATTCTCCGTGAATGAACCGTTCCCGCGGTTGTTCCTGAGCCGCTCCGTGAAGAAGGACGGCTGCCTGTATTACGGGCCGTACATGAGTTCACGCATGATCCGTCAGCTGCAGGATATCGCTGCTAGGTTGTTCAAAATCAGGGAATGCAAGCTCAAGCTCCCGCTCAATCGTCCTGTGCGTCCTTGCCTCAATTACCACATCGGCCGTTGCGAGGCTCCGTGTGCCGGGCTTGTGACGCGCGAGGAATACCGCAAAAAGGTGGCGCAGACGCAGATGCTCCTGGGCGGTAAACGGGACGACTTGATTGACCTCTGGGAACGCGAAATGCTCGAAGCGAGCGAACGTATGGATTTCGAGACCGCGGCCAAAAAACGCGATGCGATTCAGGCGCTCAAGGCGACGAGCGCGCACCAGAAAACCGACGTGTCCGATGCAAGCCTCAGTATGGACGTGATTTCGCTGAAGCGTAACGGCACGATGGCTGCCGCAGTGATTTTTGAATACCGCAACGGCGTGCTTTGCGGTCGCCGCCACTACCGCCTGGAATGTAAGCTTGAAGATGACGAAACCGAAATTTTCAGCCAGATGGTGGTGCAATGGTATATGGACGTGGAGTTCATTCCTGGCGAAATCGCGACGGATGTGCCCCTGCCCGAAGATTTGGCGGAACGTGAATCGATGGAACAGGCGCTTGCTTCGAAGACGAATCACAAGGTGGTGCTGACGAATCCGCAGCGTGGCGAAAAGCTCGGATTCCTGAAACTTGCCGCTGCGAACGCTGACATGATTCTCGTGGAAATGCGTGCCGAAGTGCAGAAGTACAGCGAAATCGACAGCAGCGTTTTTGAATTGCAAAAAGTTCTTGGCTTAAAGAAGACTCCGTTCCGCATCGAGTGCGTGGATATTTCGCATTTGTCCGGTACGAACACCGTGGCGAGCCTGGTCGCATTCAAGAACGGTCGCCCCGACAAGAGCAATTACCGAAAGTTTATCATCAAGACTGTAACGGGGGTCGATGACTTTGCGAGCATGCGCGAAGTGATGACTCGCCGCATCCGCCGCCTGGAAGAAGAAGGGATTCCGATGCCTGACTTGTGGGTGTGCGATGGTGGTAAAGGTCAGGTCGATGCCACGATGCAGATTTTAAAGGAACTTGGTCACGACAAGGACTTGCCGCTGATCGGTCTTGCCAAGCGTCTCGAAGAAATCGTGTTCCCGGATGACCGCAAAAGTATCGTGTTACACCGCACGAGTCCTGCGCTAAAGCTTTTGCAGAACGCCCGCGACGAGGCGCATCGATTTGCCATTACGTACCAGCGCAGCAAGCGCAAGAAAGATCTCGAAGTCGAATGGCTCAAGATGCCTGGCGTCGGTCACGAAACCCGCGTCAAGATTCTGAGCAAGTACAAGAGCGCTGAAGCGTTTATGGAAGCCCCGCTCGAAGACATCATCGATTTGCTTGGAAAAGTCCGTGGCACAAAACTCCGCGAACAAGTCGCTGAATACTGCGCCGGCGGTGACTCCGCCGAAATTGCTGATGCAGCTGAATAATTGCAATTGAAAATGCGTATAAATTACTTCTCCGTCAACTCTGAGCTGGGGCCCCGCCCGCATAATGATTTTTATTAAGGTTTAAAGGGCTTTAGCCCTTGTGTGTAAATATTTCTAAATGTAAAAATTTCTTAATCCGATTTAAGAAATCATCAAGACTTTTTTTACTAAGTCGCAAAATTATTTTGAAATGGAATAATCTATATTAGGTTTTGAATTTTTCAATTAAAGGACCCCCGTGGGCCCTATTCTAAGAGGACTCAAATGATTGGACTGAAATCGATTGCTAGAACGGCCTTGGTGCTTTCTGCAACTGGCGCACTTTTTGGGTGCGGTAGCTCTTCGCAAGACGAGCTCGCCAGCGGTTCCTTGCCGCGTCAGGAAACGCTCTACTTGTCTGGGCAGCAGAATGATGCTCCTGGTACGTTCAACCCCCTTGCAGAAAGCTGGATGACAACCTGGCCTGTGAGTGGTCGTTTCAACTTGATGTACGAACCGCTTCTCACCTACAACTCTTTGACGGGTGAAATCGAATCCCTCCTCGGCTCGCTCGTGAGCAAGAACAACGACTCTATCGTCGTCGACTTGAACCCGGCTGCAAAGTGGAGCGATGGTGAAAAGGTGACCTCTCGCGACGTGAAGTTCATCTACACGATGGGTTCCATCAACACTAGCGAACAGATTTCCGCAATCCATGTCGATACCGTTAAGTCCGAACCGGCAGGTGAGGTGGAACGTATCGCTTTCCTTATCAACAAGAAGCAGCGTAACAACCCGCTTTCTGTGATGGACTTGTTACAGGCCATCCGTATTGTCCCGGCTCACGTGTTTGAACCGCTCATCGAAAAGCTCGGCTCCAAGGACGAAGTCAAGAAGCTTCCGATGGACCAGAACCCGGTCGTTTCCGGCCCGTACGCTCTCCGCAGCGCCGACCCGAAC